>JBGPGF010000021.1:0-23020 GCA_041483755.1 Terriglobia bacterium
GCGCGCAACACGCCGCTGGTGCCATAGACGTAATTCACTCCCCAGCGGCCGAACCAGGCGCCATCGTCCGTCTGGTCCTTCAGCAAGAATTCCACGGCGCGCCGGATGGCGGGGTGATGCGCCGGCCAGCCGTAGCGGCCCAGGCATTCGAGCACGCGGGCAGTGACATCCGCGGTGGAGGGATCAATCATCGCGTTGTGGTCGGCAAAGGGAATGTTCTTCAGGAACTGGCGGTTGTTGTCGCGGTCGAATGCTCCCCATCCGCCATCGCGATTCTGCATGCTGAGCAGCCATTGCAAGCCACGGCGCACGGCCGCTTCCATTCGCAATGGGGCTGGATATTTCACGCGCTGCAGCGCCATCAGCACGAACGCGGAGTCATCCACGTCCGGGTACCAGTCGTTGCGGAACTCAAACGCCCAACCGCCGGGCTCGGCGTCTTTGTTCTTCACCTGCCAGTCGCCGGGACCGACGATCTGGTTCGCAAGCAGCCAGTCCGCGGCCTTCACGAGCGCGGGATGATCCGGCGGCAGGCCCGCCTCTTCCAGCGCAACCATGGCAATGCAGGTGTCCCAAACGGGCGACAGACAAGGCTGCATTCGGATGGTGTCCCCCTCCTCGATCTCGAGTCGGGTGAACTCCTGGATCTGGCGCGCGGTGAGCGAATCGTCCGGGGCGTGACCCAGTGCGATCAACGCAAAAATCGAGTTCATGATGGCCGGATAGATCCCCGCAAGCCCGTCGGTGTGCTCGACGTGTTCGAGCAACCACGTCTTGGCCTCACGCAGGGCCCGCTGGCGAAGGGGCTTCCAGGGCAGCTTTTCATAGATCTTGAGGCCGCGGTCCAGCGCCAGAAAGAAATTGCGCCATGACAGCAGTTGGCTGCTCCACGCAAACGCGGCCGCCTTGTCGGAGGGATCGCGAAATAGCTCATCCACTCGCGCGCGTTCCGGCAGCCGCCAGTCCGGGCGCAGCGCGGAGAGAATCGCCATGGGGACTACGATCCCGCGCGTCCATGAAGACATTTCGTAGATGTTCAGGTAGAACCAGTTCGGCAGGAGCATCATTTCCGGCAGAATCGCCGGGACAAGGTCCCAGCCCACGGCGCCAACCAGCGCCAGATAGAAACGCACGTACGAATTGGTGCGCTCAAGACCGCCCAGCCGGTGCACCGTTTCCCGCGCCCGCACCATATGCGGAGCATCCGGCGCGTCGCCCGCGAGCTTCAGGGCAAAATAGGCCTTCGCGGTAGTGTTCAGATCCGATGGTCCGTCCGGATGTGTGTTCCATCCGCCGTCTGGAAGTTGCCGCTGGCGGACATAGTTGGCGAGCTTGGCGATGCGCTGGGAGTCGGCCCGGCCTAGTACGTGGAGGTAGTAGATGTAGTCGGACTCGAGGCTCGTGTCGGCCTCGAGTTCCCCTACCCAAAATCCCTGCTCCGCCTGGAGGGAGAGAAGGTGATTCGCCCCGCGCTCGATGGCCTGTTCGAGGCGGGTCTCCCAGTCTCCCGCCGAGATGAACGGCGCAGCTGGGGACGGTGTATCAACGCCAACCCTGGTTCCTGTAGCCAAGCGCGGACTCCCCCAGTC
The DNA here is from genome assembly GCA_041483755.1 of Terriglobia bacterium. Taxonomy (GTDB): domain Bacteria; phylum Acidobacteriota; class Terriglobia; order Acidiferrales; family UBA7541; genus Acidiferrum. The sequence goes on from JBGPGF010000021.1 coordinate 1,590, forward strand.
CTATTTGATGCGCCCGGTACGTGTCGCGGCTGTCCGCGCCGAACCGAACGCCTAACCCGCCTACTTCTAGCCACTTCCCACTGATACACTTGTACTGCGGAGGCGCCTTACCTCGTACTGAGAAATTATCGCCGTGTTTCAGCCGGTGGTCAATCAGGAAGATGCGCTGAACTTCTTATCCCGAAACCCTCGGACCGGCCGCGAGGGTGGCCCTAAGCAATTGAACGAGACCGGCAGGCAGAGGGGAGCCTTCCACCTGGAGAAACCGCGGTATCTTTGCCAAAAGGGCGCGCGCAGATTCCTTCCAAACTGGCGCTTGCTCTTTGTCTTTCGTGTCTGATCCTTCAACGGGAGACCGAAGGACAAACGCATCTGCACGGTCGAGGTGCACACGGAGTGATTCCTTGAAATCCTCGCGCCGCGGATCCAGTACGACTAGCCACAGCGCCGGCTGCACGAACTGCAACAACGAATTGCTTTCCAGTATCAAATTGCGCTGCGAATCGTTGGCCTCGCCACTCCCGTCGCGTACTTGCGCCAGCGCCTCGCGTAGCAGCGGGAGCCCTTCCGCCAGACGGCCTTGCTTGGTTCGCAGCCACAGCGCGTGGTCCGCCCCGGCCTCCAGGAACCGCGCCGTGTCCGTTCCGGTGTCCTTGTGCGTCTCCCAATCGAGGGCCGCCGCGTGTTCTTCCGGAGCGCAATGGCAGCCCTCAGCATTGCGCGCGCAAATACCATGTCCGTACTGCGTGATCTTCACCGCAATCCAACGCGCCTCCGGCAGGGCACGGATCACGTCGCAAAGAAGCTGGGTCTTGCCGATATTGCGCGTGTGCCCGCCCACGACGACAACGCGCCAACTCGCGGTTGTCAGACTGTCACTTCTCCCCAAGCCTCTCCTCCAATGCTTTCAAACGGCCCGCCAAGTCCGGCAACCGCCCCAGCCAAGCAAACTGCTCTTTGAATCTCTCGATCGGCCGCGCGGGCGTTCCCCACACGGTCTGCCCCGAGCGTATCCTCTTCCCTGCCAGGACACCCGCCTGCCCGCCGATGACGGAACGGTCTTCAAGCAGGCAGCGCTCGCCGAAGCCTGCCTGTCCACCCACCAGTACGTGGCGTCCCACTTCACACGAGCCGGAGAAGCCGGCTTGCGCCGCAATCACGGAGTGCGCGCCGATTTTGACGTTGTGGCCCACGTGCACCAGATTGTCCAACTTTACTCCCGCCTCGATGCAGGTATCCTCCAGAGAACCCCGATCAATCGTGGTGTTCGCGCCGATTTCCACGTCGTCGCCGATCTCGGCGATTCCGATTTGCGGAAATTTCGCGTAGCGCTCGCCGTCAAACGCATAGCCGAAGCCGTCGGCTCCGATGACCGCGCCGGAATGCACTTCCACGCGGTCGCCGAGCCGGGTCCCTGCGTACAACGTCACCCGCGGATGAATTCTGCACTGCGCTCCGATCCAGCATCCCGCGCCGATAACGCAGTGCGCACCAATCTGCGTGTCTTGGCCAGCGTGCGCGCCCGCTTCTATGACGGCGTACGGCCCGATGGCAACTCCGGCGCCAATTTGCGCGAGGGGGTGAACAATTGCCGACGGGTGGATGCCCGTGGCGATGGCGCGAACTTCCAGCAGGTGGATGGCAGCGCGCGAAAAAGCCACTTTTGGATTCTTCGAGCGCAAGACTGTCTTGCCCGCCAGCGCCGCGCCCGCCCCTGCGATTATACAGAGCGCCGCCGAATGCGCTGCCCGCCCGGCATACTTCGCCGACTCCAGATAGATCAGGTCGTGCGGCCCGGCCCTCTCGGGTGACGCCACGCCGCGCAACTCCACTGCGCCGTCGCCTTCGAGTTTCGCCCCAAGCGTTTCTGCCAGTTCGCGTGCCGTGCGTGTCATCACACACCTCGCTTATCGTAGGAATGGGTATAGCACGGCTTCGCCCTTTGGCCTTGTCTTCCACCGGGCGTGAATCCACACCCACTGTTCGGGATGCCGCCGAATGATTCCTTCAATTACTTTCGCGAACCGTTGTGTGTTTTCGAAAATATCGCGGGCGGCGTCGCCCGTGCGGACCAGCTCCACCGGCGGCTCGCAGCGGAGCCGGTACTTCTCGATCGCCGCGTCCCACAAGCAATAGACGGGCACGACAGGGGCATCGGTGTGAAGCGCCACGCGCGCAATTCCCGTGGTTGTGCACGCCGTGGTGCCGAAGAAATCCACGAACGAGCCTTCTTCCGGCATGGTGTTCTGATCGGCGAGGATTCCGATGGTTCCGGCGCCGTGAAGAATCTTCAATAGAGCACGCGCTGATTCATTCTTGAAGATGGGTTGATTGCCCGACAAACGCCGATAGCGGTTCACCAGGGCGTCCACGCGGGGATTGTCGAGCGGCCGCGCCATGTAGTGTAGCGGATAGCCGTAGAGCGCGAGCGCGAACGAAGAGATCTCCCATGCGCCGATGTGCCCGCCCAGATAGAGCGCACCCTTGCCGTGGTTACGAGCGGCCAAGAGGTTTTCCTGGCCGTCCAAGACCACGAACCGTTCCATGTTTTCTTTCGTCCACTGCGGAAACCGCGCGAACTCCGCAGCCGTCCATCCGAGATGGCGCGTCATGCCGCGAATTGTCTCGCCCCTCTGCACGTCGCTCCACTCCGGAAACGCCAGGCGCAGGTTGAACATTGCCGTGTGGCGCAGCTTCGGCAGGCAGAGCAGCAGAACTCGCGCCAGAGTCGCCGCGAGCGTCCGCGCCAGCGGTCGCGGCAGCACGGACAAAAGCTTCAAGATCATCCACGCTGCGCCGTATTCGAGCCACTCTGTCATCGTCTTGGGCGGCCGCACAGCGGCCGACGCGGCCCATTATGCACGTTCGAGGTTCTCCGTTGGAAGTTGGACTTCCGATGTTAGACTTTGCGGTTCCTGGTCTGGGTAACGCCGGGCGGCACTAGTCGGCATGGTTGGAGGCCCAGCATATTCGCATGGTGGTGATAGGAACTCCTTGGATCCTACAAATACCAAACCGATTGCCGCTCGCACCGGCTGGGCGCTGCTGATCGCTGCAACGCTTTACGTCTGCTATTTCAGCCAGCTCGGCGCGCTGGGTTTTGTAGGCCCCGACGAGCCGCGTTACGCATGGGTGGCGCGCGACATGGCGGAGACGGGTGACTGGGTCACACCGCGCCTCTACGGCAAGCCATGGTTCGAGAAGCCGGTTCTGTATTACTGGGGAGCGGCGGTCAGCTTCAAGGTATTCGGCGTCAGCGAGGCCGCCGCACGCCTACCATCGGCCGTTTCCGCGCTTCTTGCGACGCTCGCTCTCGCATGGCTGGCCTGGCGCCTCCATGGCGTGGAAACCGCACGCTGGGTTCTGCTCCTGCTGCCCACCACCGTCGGCATGATCGGTTTCTCCCACGCCGCCGCCACGGATATGCCCTTCAGTGGAATGCTGACCATCGCCATGGTCGCCGCTGCCGTGATCCTGAGAATAGAGGTGAAGGACGTAAAGGAGGAAAAGGAAGTGAAGGACAAGACCGTGTGGCTGGCGGTCATCGGGTTTGGTGTGTTCCTCGGCCTTGCTGTGCTTGCCAAAGGACCCGCGGCAATCGTTCTATGCGGCGGCGCCGTTTTCTTCTGGGCGCTCTTCACGCGGCGCTGGCGCGACGCTTTCCGGCTCCTTCATCCTGTTGCCATCGTCACGTTCTGCGTCACCGCACTGCCCTGGTACTTGCTCTGCGCCCGCCGCAATCCGGATTTTTTCCGCGTCTTCATCATCGAACACAATTTCCAGCGCTACCTGACGCCCGAGTTCCGCCACGTCCAGCCCTTCTGGTTTTACGGGCCGATCCTTTTTATCGCGCTGATTCCCTGGATCTTGATCGCTCTGAATGCGGCCGTGCAACTTGCTCGAAGCGGACAAGAGGCTTGGGATTCTCGCTTGAAGCTGTTTGTCATTTGTTGGGGCGCATTCCCTCTCGTCTTCTTTTCACTTTCCAAGTCCAAGCTGCCCGGCTACATTCTCCCTGCAATACCTCCCCTGATTTTCCTTTCGGCGCATGGTCTGGCGAACAGCTTTAACTGGACGAAACGCCGGGGAATGCGGGATTTTGCGGTCATCGCGATGGTTCCCATCTCGTTGGTTTTGGCGATAGCTCTCAGTTTTCATTTCACCTGGAAAAGCAGCCAACCACGCGAGTTCCTCCTGGCATCGGGAATCCTCGTCTTCGCAACGCTGAACGCCTGTATCCTCCTTGCCTGGGCTCACAAGAGGGACCTGCTGACGATCGCCGCAATTCTCAACTGCGTTTTGTTCCTGGGGATCGTGAATCATCTTTTCCTGCCGTGGATCGATCCGATACTCTCCCCAAGAGTCGTGGCCGAGAAACTGGAAAGGCAGCGAGACATTTCCGATCGAGTTGTCACCTTTCGTCTGCGACGTGGCTTCGAATACGCCCTGAACTTCTACTTAGGCAGGGAAACCGCAAAATGGGACGCAGGCGTGCGTCTGCCGGCTTATGCAATTGTTTCCGCGGATGGAATCGCGGAACTAAAAAGCCGTGGAAACCATTATAGGATCCTCGACCGTTCCTGCCTGGATGCTCTGCTCATCGAAATCGATTCGCCGTCAACAGACGGACATGAATCCGTGAAATAGCCAGCCGTTGCGGCATTGTGTGATGCCTGCGGGGAAAGCGCACAGAATGAATTCATCGCGCAAAGACCGCGCGATGGGGCGGCGGTCCGTGCTACTGCAGCAAAATCCCTCGACGCGCGCTCTCTTCGTGAGACAGCCGGTTAGCGCGCCGACGGCTGTGTGGGGGGCATGGCCTGCAGGAAGAAGGTCACAATCCGGTTTTCGTAGAGGCGTTTGTCTTCCTCGCCCATGCCGGCAAAATTTCCATGAGGGAGAATCACCTGCTCGCGCGGATCGCCGGACTTGAGAAAGAGCTGGCGCGTCAGCTCCGCGAGCTTGGCATCATCCACTGCCGAGATAAAGAGCTTGGGGGTGCCCGCAAGCCGGAAGGCGTTTTTCGAAAGCGGCGGCACATGGCGATAGCCCTGGTTCAGCCAGCGGAAACCGAACTGCGCCCAGCGCACCATGAACGGAAAGCCGCCCAAGCCGGTTTGCTGCACTTGCATCCCAACCATCTGCGGCGGATCGTCGTAGACCGAGTCCGCGACGAAGGCGCGAATACGCGGGTCGGTCTCCGCATCACTCATCGCGGCGTAGGCGCCCAGGTTGTACCCCCAGACGCCGAATCGCGCGGGATCCACGTCGTTGCGCTGCGCCAGCGCATTCATCGCCGCGCGCAGCTCACCGGCCTCGCGGTAACCGAACGTGGTGATACCGTCGACCGCGCCATGGCCGGTGAAATCAAATATGAACACGTTGTACTGGTGGTCCTGCAGGGTGGATTCCAGGGTCAGCAGCTCGCCGCGGCTGGATTGATACCCGTGGCAAAGCACAATCGTCGGCGCGCCGCGCAATCCCGGGAAAAACCAGCCCGTTCGTTCTCCCATACCCGGCACCGTGAAGGTGAGCGCATCGGGGCGCCCCGGAAAACTCGCCATGTTGATGTCGGTGCTCGTTCGCTGCGGCTTTATAATTCGGTAGATCAGAACGGTGGCGATTCCGGCCGTAGCCAGGAGCGTGAAGAAAGCCAGCGCGAGGATGATGACGAGGAGTTTGCTGTACCAGTGCGTTGGGTAGCGAAGTTCGAACAGGATGGACATGCGTTGTGTGTCAGTGATTCCTGCGGTGCCGCCGAGCCCCTACCCTCGCGTCATTCCTACTCTGCTCGAAATGGTAGCACAGTTCGCTCCAGCCATTTGACCAGCCGCACTCCAGTGTTCCTCCCTCCGAAGCGGGCCGAATGCGTGGGGAATCAGCTATCATAGCAGAAGCGGGGAAAGGGGGGCCGTTCGCGGGCCGCGCATGCGTATTCTCGATTTGCGACAAGTCACCGTGCCACAGATCGCGCCACTCCTCGAAGAGGAGGCGCGTCTTTGGCGCGAAGAGTTGCACTGGGATTACCGCGGCGCCGTGGAGTTGATCCGGCGCTTTCTGGACGCGCACGCGCTCGCAGGAAGCCTGGCAATCGAGGACAACCGCCCGGTTGGCTACTCCTTCTACGTACTGGAGGATCAGAAGGGGCTGATTGGCGGCCTGTATGTTTCTCCGGGGACGGCGCAGGAGACCATCGGCCGGCGGCTGCTTGAAGACGTCTTGTTCTCGCTCCGGGCCATGCCCCAGCTCACGCGCATCGAAGCGCAGTTAATGCCCTTTGGCGGCCCGGTGGCCGGCGCGCTCCGCGAGCAATCCTTCCATCTCTATACCCGCCAGTTCATGCTGCTCGAGCTGGAGTCCGCCGGCGAACAGTCTCCGCGCATCTCACCGGGGTTGCAGCTTGAACGCTGGCACGACCGCTGCTTCGATTCCTGCGCGCGGCTGATACATCTTGCCTACGCGGACCACATTGATGGGGAGATCAACGATCAGTACCGCTCGCGCGCCGGCGCACTTAAATTTCTGAAAAACATTATCCTTCTTCCCGGCTGCGGCCAGTTTATACCCGTAGCTTCGTATGTGCTTCGCGAACCCGGCAGCGAGACTCTCGTCGCTGCTGTGCTCGCATCAGAAGTCGCGCCGGGCGTGGGACACATCACGCAGATTTGTGTTTTGCCCGGCCATCAGGGGCATGGCCTCGGGCGCGCGCTGATGCACACGGCCATCGCCGCATTGCAGTCCCTGCACTTCAAGGAGTTGACGCTGACGGTCACGTCCGTCAATGCCGTGGCCGTCCAGCTTTACGAGAAGCTTGGTTTCCGGACGATCAAAAGCTTCACCGCCGGCGTCTGGCCGTAGCCGCGGAGATCTTCGGACTTAGCGCACACCACTTTGGCTCTGCTTGCGTGCCGCTTCGAATTCATCGCCCGGTACCCATCCCATCAGGCCAGGCAAGTTGGCCGCCTTCCAGCCCAGGGCAAAGCCGAAGCGCGCCAGCTTGGCGTTCCCGGAGAAATCCATCTCCGGGCGATACTCGTCGCTCGGCTGGTGATAGTGGTGCTCGGTGTAATCGCTTTCCTGTTCCTCGCCCCACTTCGCAGGATGGCCGGCATACTGCATCCCTTCGTTGACCGAAAACGACGGAATTCCCGCGTGCGCGAGGCTGAAGTGATCCGACCGGTAGTAGTGCCCTGCTTCGGGACGCGCATCCGGCCGAATCGTCAGTCCCGATTCCTTGGCCGTCTCCTGGACCACACGATAGAAGGTGGTCTTCTCCGCCCCGCCGACTTCCACCTCCAGCGGATCGCCGATGGGAAATAGCGCGTCGTAGTTCAAGTCCAGGGAGATCTTTCCGGCTGGAATGGGCGGATGCTTACCCAAATACTCGGACCCGAGAAGGCCCTGCTCCTCTCCGGTGACGGCGGCGAAAAGGATGGACCGCGCAGGCCGCGCGTCCGCCGGCAGCGTGCTGAAGGCTCGCGCGAGTTCCAGGAGAATGCCGCAGCCTGTGCCGTTGTCCACCGCGCCGTTGTAGATCTTGTCGCCCGGCAACATTGGATCAATGCCCAGATGATCGTAGTGCGCGGTGTAGAGCACTGCTTCGCTGCTCCGTTTGGCTTCGCCGCCCGGGAGCATGGCTACCACGTTGTTCGAAACAAATGGCCTCAGCGCGCTTGCCACATGGGCCTCCAGATTCACGGGCAGCTCCACGGGCTTGAACTTGCGCGACTGTGCTTCGCGATACAGCTTGTCGAGGTCCAGTCCGGAGAAGCCTACCAGCCTCTTCGCCACGTCCCATTGAATCCACGAAGCAGCCTTCAGCTTGGGCGTGCCATCGAGCTGCAAGTAGGCCGTTTCCCCGCCCCACGAATTGTGCACCACCTCCCAGGGATAGCTCGCCAGATCCGTGCGATGAATCACCAGCGCAGCAACGGCGCCGCGGCGCGCCGCCTCTTCGAACTTGTACGTCCAGCGGCCGTAGTAAGTGAGCGCCTTGCCCTTGAAAAACTTTTGATCGTTAGATTCCGGCTCGGCGACGAACATGACGACGACTTTGCCGCGCAGGTCCACGCCCTTGTAGTCGTCCCACTGATATTCCGGAGCGTGAATTCCGAAGCCCACGAATACGATGGGCGCATAGATGTCCACCGTCTCCGTTTGGCTGGGGTTGTTGACGACGTAGTCGTCGAGGAAGCGCAACGCCGCCGGCTCGCCCTTCTCTGGCACCAGCCGGTACGAGGTCTGGGGCAGAGTGCGCACGCCGACCATGGGCACTTTTTGCAAATACATTCCGTTTTCGCCCGCGGGCTTCAGCCCGTCCAGAGCGAATTGCGTGGCAATGTATTCCGCGGCGATGTCGCCGCCGCGCGCGCCCGTCCCCCGGCCTTCGAGCAGGTCGTGCGATAGAAATCGCACGTGGGCGCGAATTTTCTCCGCGTCAATGCTGCTCCTCGCCGCGGCTTCCTGGCGGCGCTGCTCCTTCGTGTTGTCGGGCGCCGCGAACGACAGCGGCGGCAACGCTATCGCTGCCGTCAGCACACCAGCCACAATTGCTCTTCGCATTGGTTGTCCCCTTGCTTGGAAGAATGTTGTCTCGAAGAACCCGGAAGCTATTTCTTCGCGCGGTCCTTTAAGAGACTCTTCAACTCGGACATGAATTCCTGCACGTCCTTGAAATCCATATACACGCTGGCGAAACGCACGTAGGCGACCTTATCCAGCTTCTTCAGCCGGTGCATGATCATCTCGCCGATCTCGGTTGTAGTGAGCTCGCGCTCGGTCGCTTCGTGCACCACGCCTTCAATCTCGTCCACGATGGCTTCGAGCTTTGGCGTCGGCACCGGCCTCTTCTCACACGCCTTGAGGAGTCCTTGGAGAATTTTCTGCCGCTCGAACCGTTCGCGGCGGCCGTCCTTCTTGATGACCATGTAGGGAATTTCGTCGATGCGCTCGTAGGTGGTGAAGCGGCGCCCGCACTTCAGGCATTCGCGGCGGCGGCGAATGGTGTCGCCGGCCCGGCCTTCGCGGGAATCAATCACTTTGTCGTCGAGATGCGCGCAGAAGGGACACTTCACTCGGCTGATTCTCCTCGCTTCACCGGCGTCGCCGCAGCTTTTGCGGCTTCCTTTTCAAACGCTTCCTCTTCTTCTTTCTCTTCCTGTTCCGCCATGCGGCGCAGATCGCCCAGCGACCAGCCCTCGCGGATAAGCAGCGGCACACCCGCCAAGCTGCACGCGGCAAACGTGATCAGCCATAGCACGATAGCGGCGGCCGCCGCGCGCTCTTTTTCTACTCCAAAGATCGCCGTATACGCAAGGAAGGATGCAACCTGGGAGCCGCCGCCGACACCGGGCAGCTGCAGCGTGGAGCCCACCATCGTAAACGCCAGCACGAGCATGGCCCCGCCAAAGGTGATTGCCGCCAGCGGGCCGCCGAAACTGTGCGAGACCCACACATAAACAAAGACCACGAGGAGCCAGTGCGCCGCCGAGTAGAACACCGCGGCCGCCAAGTCGCCCCACGTGCGGATCGTCTGCACGCCGCGCGCGAAGCCCAAGACGATCCGCGCCAGGTGGCCGCGCCAGCCGTGTGTCGCGTGCCAAGCCGCCAGCCGCCGCTCGAGCATGGCGGTTCCATGCAGCCGCAGGTAAACGATGAAAACCACCGCCGCGAGGACTCCCGCAATCAGGACGCTTCCTGTGGTTTGCGCGGCGCGCTCCAAAGTGCTCGCCGTATCCCCCGGCGCCCGATGCTGCTCGAAGATGAACAGACCCAGCGCCGCGAGCACCGCCGTGCAGGCCGTGTCGAACAGCCGCTCCAGCGCGTAAATCCCGAACATATCCGCGATCGGCAGTTTCTCTTTCCGGGCCAGGAGCAAAGGCCGCACCGGCTCGCCCGCGCGCCCCAAAAGAAAAACCGCCGAGAAACCCGCCAGGGTCATGCGGTAGATATTGCCAAGATGAGCGGGCCCCAGACGCCGCGAAAATCGCTCCCAGCGAAGGGCGCGCAGCGCATAGCAGCAATAGATGGCGGCAATGGAAAGGAGGAGCAACGAATAGCGGGCCCCGCGCACGGCACCGAGCAGCCGCGCGCCGCTGAAATCCTCGAGATGGATGAACCCGCTCGAGTGATACAGCAGGATTCCCAGGAGCACCGCGCCGAGCACCGTGAGGGTCAGCCTTCGGGTATTGAATTGCATGCGCCGCCAGCCTACTGGCCGCCGCGGGATGCGTCAAGCAGTGAGAAGCGATATCAGACGGGCTTGTAGGATGGGTCTGGGGTGAGTAAGATGCGGCCAGTTGCGGTTGGCAACCGAGCCCGGTTTCAGGGAACTTTTCGCGAGCAGTTTGCGTTCCAGTTAGTGACAGGCCGAGAGGTGGCCCCGGTGCAGTATCGGAGCCGCGCTCGAAGAAGTCGCGGGATACGAGGCTGATGCAACGTTGGAACAGGATGCCCAACTGGTCCAGCAATGCCTCCGGGGCGACGGTTCGGCCTGGGAGGAGCTTGTGCGCCGCCATACCCGGCGCGTGTTCAACCTCTGTTACCGCTTTACGGGGAACGGCGCGGAATCGGAGGATCTTTCGCAGGAGGTTTTCTTGAGGATTTACCGCACGCTCGCCAGTTACCGGTCAGCCCACGGGGGGTTTGCGACCTGGATGACCAGCGTGACGCGCAACCTGCTGATTGACCATTACCGACGGACGCGGCGCGACCGCATGACCGATTCGCTGGACGACGCCATGCCCGTGGTCGAGAACAAGGAGTCGAGCGCACGGCGCCCCGACGAACAGGCGCTCCTCGGCGAGCTGAGCGGGCAGGTGCAAGCCGCGCTGACAAGACTTTCTCCCGAGCTGCGCGAGGCGGTCATTTTGCGCGACTTGCAACAATTGGAGTACACGGAGATCCAACACGTTCTGCAAGTGCCCGAAGGCACGGTAAAATCGCGAATTAACCGGGGCCGGATCGAGCTGGCGCGCATCCTCGGGCAGATGGGCGTGCGGCCAAGTTAGTGCAACTTTTTTGAAGGAGAATTGCGGAGCGACATCATGAGTTGGACCTGTGAACACATCGAATCGCGGTTGAGTGATTACGTTGACGGGCTCCTCGAACCCGCCGAACGGCAGGCGTTCGCCGCACACGTCCAGGCCTGCGCGCACTGCGCACCATTGGTTTCCAGCGTTTCGAGCCTGGTCAGGGGCTTGCGCAAAATTGAACAACTCGCCGAGCCGCCGCGCCTGGTGTACAACATTTTGGACAAGACACTCGGCCCGCGCGAAACCGCAGCGGGCTGGCGCGCGGTTCTCGGCTGGCTCAACGCCATCGCTACGCCGCGCTTTGTCTATGGCGCACTGTCGGTTGGGGCCACGTTCGCCATCCTCCTGACTGCCGCGGGCTTCAACTGGAGGAAACCACAGTTGGCAGATCTCGCGCCAGCCAGCGTGTACCGCTCGACGAACCGCCAGGCGCATTTGGTGTACGCGCGTGGCGCGAAATTCATGAATGACTTGCGCGTCGTGCACGAAATCCAGTCCCGTCTGCGTCCGGAGACCGACCTGCCCGCAGCGCCTGAAAGCACGGTTCCTGAATCCACGCCGCAGAAGCAGCCCGGGGTGACCGACGGCGCCCCCGCCACCGCGCCTCGGCAGCAGAATCGCACCAACGGCATGTACCCGGAAAGAACGGTCCTGGCCACAAACCTTGCCGCTGTGGGCCCGAGGAGGGTGTCATGAACTGCGCCGTCCACCCGGATTTGGAAGCCACCGGCTACTGCCGCGAGTGCGGGAAGGCTCTCTGCGCCGCCTGCGCGCGGCCCGTCCGCGACGTTCTCTATTGCGAAGACTGCCTGGCGACCGTCGTAGGACACAGTGCTCCGGCTGGTGCTCCGCCTGTGAATTCGGCGCAGCGGTCTTCTTCCAATCCGGGTCTCGCTTTTGTTCTCGGTTTTTGTATTCCGGGCCTGGGAGCGGTTTACAACTGCGAATACAACAAGGCGCTGATCCACATCGCAATCTTCGCGGCCTTGATTGTCGGGCAGACGAGCGTGGACAGTGCCGGGGCGCATGTGATGCTCGCGTTCATGATGACCGGCTTCGTTTTCTACATGGGATTTGACGCGATGCATACGGCACGGCGTATGCGTGGCGGCCAGCCATCCAGCGATCCGCTGGCTTCCTGGAGTAAGGACCGCCCGGTTGGGGCATTCATCCTCATCGGGCTCGGCCTGCTATTTCTCCTCAGCAATTTCGGTTTCTTCGATTGGGACATCATCGGGCGGGGCTGGCCCGTCATTCTGATCGTTGTGGGGGTTTTGTTGCTTATGAAACGCTTGGGGCGTTCCTCATGAGAGGTGATCGCCATGCCTGACCGAATCCGTTGCACGTGCCGTCGTTGTACCGCGAATGGCCTGATCGGGCCTGCCATCCTTATCACGCTGGGGGTGCTGTTTCTCCTCGACCAGTGGCATGGGGGAGGATTTGGCTTCGGCCGATCCTGGCCCGTTATCCTACTCGTCATCGGCTTGGTCAAGCTTGCGGCGGCTACAGCCTCCGATGCAGGGCACAACACCGTTCTGCCGCCCGGCTCCCAGCCGCCGGGGCAATCGTAGAACCCCATGGCTAACGGACAAGCACGCCGCGGTTCGCTCTTCACCCCACTGGTGCTGATTGTTTTCGGGATTCTTTTCCTTCTCCACTTCCACGGTGGATTGCCGATCGGTCATGTCATTGCCCGATGGTGGCCTCTGCTTCTTATTTTTTTGGGCCTCGCCAAGCTTGCCGAGCGCATGACGAACCGCCAGGGTACCGCTGAAGGACGTCCCGTGGTCACGGCCGGAGAGATCTTTCTCCTCCTCGGATTGCTTTCCTTGGTTGGGGTCGTGGTTCTGACAGGCTTCGTGAAGGGCCACCTTGAAGGCGTAGCGATCGATGAGCCGGTTTTCGGAGAGCCGCACAGCTTCGACGCGGACGTCCCGCCCATGGCGGTTCCCGCCGGCGCGCGCATCGAAATCCGTTCGGGCCGCGGCGACATTACGGTGCACGCGGAGGACACGGCTGAAATCCAGGTCTCCGCGAAGAAAAACGTCCGCGCCTGGAGCGAGCGGGATGCGCGCCGCTTAGCGGACCCTGTGAAGGTTGAAATCGTACAGGAAGGTGGCGGCTACGTGGTGCGGGTTCCCGGCGACGATACGGCAGAGTCGCGCGTCCGCGTGGATCTGGACGTGTCCGTTCCTGCAAAGTCGACGATCTCGCTTCGAAATGAGCGAGGCGACATTGACGTTTCGGAGATCGCCGGCCCCGTGTCCGTCTCCGCGCGCCGCGGTGACGCCGTCGTGCGCGATGCCGGCGCCGACGTGGGCATCGAGGTGCGCAGCGGCGACGTGAAGGTTTCCGACGTCAAGGGTAACGTGAAAATTTCCGGCAAGGGGAGCGGAGTGGAAGTAATGAACGCGGCGGGCGGGCTCACGATTGAAGGCGAGTTTGAGAGTCCCATCCATGCCGAAAATATCGCCAAAGGTGTTCGCTTCGTTTCTCACCGCACAGACCTGACCCTTGCGCAGCTCAGCGGCCACTTCGAAATCAACTCCGGCAATATGGCGATCTCCGATTCCACCGGCAATTTTACGGTGCGCACGCATTCCTACGATATGGACCTCGAAAACATCACCGGCAAGATCAAGATTGAGAATCGCGACGCCACGGTTTCCCTGCGCTTCTCTTCTTCCCCGAAAGCCGATATCGAAGTGACCAACTCGTCCGCGGGCATTGTCCTGACGCTGCCGGCCTCCGCCGCGTTCGAAATCAGCGCCGATTGCCATTCCTGCGACATTGAATCCGAATTTGATGCCGCTACTTTAAAGAAAACGACCACACAATCGGGCGACGCGCATCTCGAAGGCAAGCTCGGAACCCGCGGCCCTAAAATCATTCTCAAGACCAGCTACGGCTCCATCGCCATCCACAAAGGCACATAAAGCAGCCGAAGGAAACGCGGGTGAGGAATCTCCCCGGGGGGACTCCGCCTCACGCGCATTACCTCTCGATCAGTCGCTCCAGTTCTTTGAAAAACTCCGGGTACGAGACGCCGGCGCACTCCGCGCCGCGAATCTTCGTCGGCCCCTCGGCCGCCAGGGCTGCCACAGCAAACGCCATGGCGATGCGGTGATCCCCACGCGGCTCGATTTCCGCTCCATGCAAATTCCCTGCTCCGCGCCCTTCGACGCGCAGACCGTCGGGCCGCTCTTCCACCTTCGCGCCCATCCTGCGCAGATTCTCGGCCAGCGCCGCGATGCGATCGCTCTCCTTCACGCGTAACTCCTTCGCGTCGCGAATCTCAATGCCGTGCAGGGTGTAAGAACCCAGCGCCGCCAGCATCGGCAACTCGTCAATCAAGAGCGGAATCTGCTCGCCCGCCAGCACACCGCCCTTCAGCTCCGCGCCGCGCACCACGAGGTCTCCGACAATTTCGCCGTGCGCGCAACGCGGCGACACGATACTGATGGAAGCGCCCATTTCCGCGAATACGTCCAGAATCGCGGTGCGCGTGGGGTTCAGCCCCACATTGTGAATCAGCAGGTTGGACTCCGGCAGAAGCGATGCCGCCGCGATGAAAAATACCGCGGAAGAGAGATCCCCCGGCACATCGAGCGACCGCGCCGCCAGCGCCGGCGTCCCATCCCCCGCCGCGATGCCGTGCACGCGCGCTGTGCGGCCCTGCTTTTCGATCATCGCGCCGAACTCTTCGAGCGCCAGCTCGGTGTGGTCGCGCGTGCGCGCCGGCTCGGTCACGGACGTCACGCCCGCGGCGAACAATCCCGCCAGCAGCACGGCGGATTTCACCTGCGCGCTGGCCATCGGCATCGCGTAGTCCATGGGCCGCAGCGCGCCGCCGCGAATTTCCAGCGGCGCGAAATTATCATCTCGCGCGCGGATCTCCGCGCCCATTCTCCGCAGCGGCTCGACCACCCGCTGCATCGGACGCCGCTGCAGCGATTCGTCGCCCGTCAGCTTCGAGGAAAAGTTCTGCCCGGCGAGGATGCCCGCGAGCAGGCGCATCGTCGTGCCCGAATTTCCCGCGTCGAGCGCGCGCCACGGCTTTTTCAGCCCGCGCATGCCGTGCCCGGTAATGCGCACGCTGTCCTTCTCGCGGCGCACCTCAGCGCCCAGCGCCTGGACGCACTCGAGCGTGCTTTGGCAATCCGCGGCCGAGGAATAGTGCCGCAGCTCGCTGGTGCCGCTGGCCAGCGCCGCCAGCATTCCATAGCGATGCGAGATGGACTTATCCCCGGGCGGCTCGACGGCGCCGCGCACCGTTTTTGCCGGTTCAATCGTCTGTTTGGCCATCGTCCCAGTTTACCACGCGAGTTTTCCCCTGCCGTTTCTTCGGAGCGCGGCGTCATGGCGCCGTTCTTCGGATTCATGGCATATCCTCGCGCCATCTCCCTGTCCTTCCGTACAGTTGGGCATACGCTGCAAGGCCATACGCATCCTAGTTACTTTCCGCCCCGAGCACCGGTACCATATACGGGCGTTGAAGGAGAGAGTTTATGCGATTGCGCGGCACTCTTAAACTGTTCGCAAAGTTGGGAATGGCACTGGCCGCGTTGTTCGTCGTGAGCGTCCTTCTCGCGGCCATGCCCGCGCACCGCTCTCCCGAGGTGCAGCCCGCCGCGCAGGACCACGCCGCAGCACCGGTGACGGCATCGACGCCAGGTTCGCCCACTCGCTAAATCCTGATTTGTGAAAGGTACGGCTTGTTGCGGAATCACTCCGCGCGGTCGCGCTATCCGGCTGGCCGCGTGCACGGCGGGAGCTTCATCCATTGCGCCGGATTCACGTTCACGCCATTCACATAGAGCGCCCAGTGCAAGTGCGGGCCGCTCGAACGGCCCGTTGAACCCACATACCCAATCACGTCTCCCTGCTCGACCTTCTTTCCTGCCTCCGCCGCGATCTTCGACAAATGCAAGTAAATGGTTTCAACTCCTTGGCCGTGATCAATAGCCACGGTTCCTCCCAGCACGGTAAACGGCTGCGCGAGCTGCACCACGCCGGCCGTGACCGCACGCACGGCCGATCCGGCCTCCGCGCGCTGGTCCACGCCGGTGTGGAATTCCCCGGTCGGTTTTCCATTCAGCAGCCGCTTCACGCCAAATGGTGAAGTCATGCAGCCCGGCAACGGCGCGGCGAACGGCTCCTTCCAATATCGCTGGTCAGAAACACTTTCCCGAAACGCGAGAAGCGTTTTCACCTCTTCGGGAGAATTGTGCAGCCCGGCTGCCGCGGGATCCATGGTGACGTTTTGCGTGGGAAACTTCGTGGCCCGTATCGTCACCGGGATGGACTGCAGGACTTTCCCCTCGGCATCCAGAATCTGAATGGCGGAAGAACCGGGAGCATCGGTCAGCGCCACCGGCATCAGTCCCATCCAGCCTCCATCCTTCTGCGGGAAAAGCCTGACTTTGCGGTCTCTCAGCCGGGCGTCCGCGGCATTGATACCGCACCGCAAGCGAATTGTTTCGCCGAGGCGCGCCCTGCTCGGCGCGGCCGTGCATCTCCGGGCTGCCAGCGCCGCAAGGCACCCCGGGCTTGAGAGCATCATCAGAAAGCTCAAACGCAGGCAGACACGTTTCCAGTTCATGGCTCTTCTGATCGCCTTTCCCCTCTGCAATTGTATTGCATGAATCCCGAACGAGTTACGGTACTCTTAGCTCTGCCGTCCTAAATCGTACTGCCACCTGGTAGCATTGCGCCCCGGTACCCCGCTCGGTGTATCATTCACGCTTCATGTACTCATCCCTAGTGTTCCGGGGCCCTGCCCGCCGTCCCTTTTCTCTTTTTGACCCAGCTGCCCTGGGGAGTTCGTGCTGGTCTGTTCTGGCAACAGCCCTGATTCTATTCGTTTGTCTTGCCCCCCGCGCTGCGGCGCAGTCGCAGGAGATTTTGCCCCTTAGCGCCGTCCAGCCCGGCATGAAGGGCTATGCCTATACGATTTTCGCCGGCGATCAGGTTGAGAAGTTCGACCTCGAAGTGATCGGCGTGATGCCCAACTTCATGGGCCCGCGTCAATCCATAATTCTCGTGCAGCTGGTCGGTCCAAAGGTCGAGCACACCGGCGTAGTAGCCGGAATGAGCTGCAGCCCCGTGTATATCGAGGGCAAGCTAGCCGGCGCGCTCTCCCTGAAGCTGGGCATCTTTACGAAGGAGGCAATCGCCGGCGTAACGCCCATCGAAGACGTTCTTCGCCCGCCGGATGCTTCCGCTCTTGGCAAGACTGCCACCACTCAATCCTTTCCGCTGCCCAGCGGAGATTCCGGCCGTTCAGCCCTGCCCTCAGGCGCTGCGCTCGAACCCATCGAGACGCCTCTGGTTTTCTCCGGCTTCCAATCCGGCGCGATCCAACGATTCTCATCGGAGTTCGCAGGCTACGGTATGGTGGCGGCGCAGGGCGGAAGCGCGGCTTCCCGCCCGGATGACGCACAACTCAAAGCCGGCGACATGGCGGGAATGGTGCTCGTCCAGGGTGACGCCACGATCAGCGCCGCGTGCACCGTGACGGCCGTTCACGCGGAGCGCATCTACCTCTGCGGCCACCCCTTCCTCAGCCTCGGGGACGTGAACTGGCCGATGGCGCGAGCCCGCGTCCTCACCACGCTCTCTTCCAATCTTGCCTCGACGAAAATTGTTAACGTCGGCGGCCCCATCGGCACGATCACCGGCGATTACCTCACCGCCGTGACCGGCAAGCTCGGCCCGCCTCCGCCCATGATTCCGCTCGACCTCACCTTCGTGGCCGGCGGCGGGGAAAAGCATCTGCACTTTGAACTGGTGAACCATCCCAAACTGACGCCGATTCTGGTTGCGCTCACGACCTTTAGCGGCCTGACACAGAATGTGATTTACGGCGAGGGAACAACTTTGCATTTGCAAGGCGAGGTCCGCATCAGGGGCCACTCCGCCGCCCAGATCGAGAACACCTTTGCCCCCGGCGACACCCTGAATCCCGACGGATTTCCCATCGCTCTCAGCGTGCAAAATGTTTTCGCCCGGCTCTTCTCCAATACCTTCGAGCCGCCGGCCGTGGAAGGCATCACGCTGCGCGTTGATAGCGTGCCCGGCCGCAAGTCCTATTCGATCGAGAGCGCCTGGCTGGAAAAGGGCGAGGCGCACCCCGGCGAGACTCTTCGCGTCCGCGTCCTTCTTCGCCCATATCGCGGCGCAGCGCACGTTGCGGAAATGACGGTCCATGTTCCCGAGCAAGTGGTTCGCGGCACGACGCTCCGCGTTCTCATCAGCGACGCCGACTGGCTGAATCGCGCTTCGCGCGGGTTCGTCTTTGGCGCCGCGGGCGGCGCGGGAGGCCTCGAACAACTCATCTCGTTGATCAACAAGGAGCGGCGCAACGACCGTGTCTATGCGGGCCTGTTCATGCCCTCACCGACGCTGCTGTGGGACGACAAGGAAATGCCCAACGTTCCGTTGTCACAGATTAATGCGCTGGACGGACGGCCCACGCCCGGAAGCGTGCAGGTGCTTCGCGAATCGCTGGTCAGCGAAGATTCCGTGGCGCTCGGCGGGCCGGTTTCCGGGGTGGTTTCGCTGAATCTTTCGGTGCGCTGACCACCGATGCGCAGCCAACAGTTTATTGCGGGGAAACGAATGCGACACTCACTTCGCCACACAACTCTTTGGGGACTCTCCCTCGCGCTGCTCCTGGCATGCGCCATCGCCGCGCGCGCCGAACATACGCGGCGCTGGCGCCAGTCCACCTACGAGGATTTCCTGAAGGGGGCGGCCCACGGCGTGGCCGTGCGCAGCGACGGACGCCTCGAGCTGGCGCCGCGCTTCCACCTTCTGGCCGATGCCGACGCCTCCTATCTCTGGTCTCTGCGCCTGGACGCCAAGGGGATTCTGTACGCCGCCAGCGGCTCCCCCGCCAAGGTCTTTCGCTTCGATGCGGCGGGCAAATCCACCGCCGTATTCGAGTCCACGGAGCTCTCCGCGCAAGCGCTGGCCTTCGATGCCAAAGGGGCGCTCTACGTGGCCACATCCCCCGACGGCAAGGTTTACCGCGTCACGCCGCAGGGAGACAAGTCGGTCTTCTTTCAAACGAATACGAAATACATCTGGGACCTGGCTTTCGGCCCCGACGGCACGCTGTACGTCGCCACCGGCGACAAAGGGCAAATCTACGCTGTCGCTCCCGACGGCAAGGGCGACGTCTTCTACTCCAGCGACGAGGCGCACATCCGCGTTCTCGCCCTCGACGGCCGCGGCAACCTCATCGCCGGAACCGAGCCCAGCGGCCGCGTTCTCCGAATATCACTAGCCGCGGCAAGACCCGGCGAGCGCTCCGCCTTCGTTCTGTTTGAAACGCCCAAGCGGGAGATCACGGCGCTGGCCGTGGCGTCCGACGGAGGCATCTATGCTTCCGCGATCGGCGAAAAGCAGCGGCCCTCGCCGTTCGGAATGGCGCCTGGCGCGATGATTTCCACCCCAGGCGGCGCTCCGGCGATGATTAGCGGCCCGGTGATCGGCGCAGGAGGCGCGCAGGGCGCTGCGCCTTTCATCCCGTTTCCATCGGTTCTTTCCAGCAGCATCTTCCGCATCGCGCCCGACGGAGCCCCTGAAGAACTTTGGTCCTCGCGCGAGGACGTCGTCTATTCCCTGGGCCTCGCGGGAGACGGCCGCGTTCTTGCCGGCACCGGCAATGCCGGTTCGCTTCTGGCCATTGACGGCCGCGGCGTTTTCGCCCAGCTCGCCAAGGCGGGCTCGGCACAGATTACCGGCATCGCCCGCTCCGCCGAAGGCAAGGTTTTCCTCTGCACCGCCAATCCCGGAAAGGTGTTCGCCCTCGGCCCGGACTACGAGCCCGAAGGCAGCTACGAATCGCGATCTTTCGATGCCCAACTCTTTTCCCAGTGGGGACGGATCGAGTGGTGGGGTCCTCCGTATGCGCCGATTGCCGGGAAGGAACCGAGCCATTCTTCCGAGCCGCGCATCGAATTCTTCGTGCGTTCCGGCAACACCGAGGATCCGGGACGCGAATGGAGCCCCTGGGCCGGGCCGTACACCAAGTCCGGCGCGACGGCGCAGGCCCCGGCGGCGCGCTTCCTGCAATGGAAAGCCGTCATCCACGATGGGCGCCCCGGCGACGGCATCGAGTGGGTCAGCGTGGCCTACCTGCCGCGCAACGTGGCCCCCGTCATGGACGCAATCGTTCTGCAGGATGCCGGCGTCCGCGTGCAGGGTACAAACATCGCCACAGGAGCGCCCGGCCAAACGCCGGTCAATCTGAAGATGCCCCCGGCGCCGAACGCTCCCAATATCATCTCTTCCGCTTCACAAAACGCGCCGCGCATGGATTCCGCGCCGCAGGGCTTCGCGCAAAAGGGCTATCGCTCCGTGCTGTGGAGCGCGCACGACGACAACGACGATGACTTGCGCTTTGCCGTGCATTTCCGCGGCGAGGCGGAGCACGATTGGAAGCTACTGAAGGACAATCTCGACCAGAAATTTTATTCATGGGATACGACGGCCATGCCCGATGGCGCCTACTACCTGAAGATCTCCGTGTCCGATGCGCCCGCGAATCCTCCCGCCGCTGCCCTGAGCGCCGCGCGCATCGGCGACCGCTTCGAGGTGGACAATACGCCCCCCGTGATCGAAGAGTTGCAAGTGGCTGCGGCGCCCGCCAAAGCGGTCGCTTTGCCGGTTGCCCGCTTCACAGCCCGCGACGCCGCGAGCAGCATCGAGCGCGCACAGTACAGCATCGACGGTGGGGATTGGATTTTGGTCGCGCCGATGCGTGGGATCAGCGACGCGCCCGAAGAGCTTTACCAATTCTCACTCGTTGGACTTGTTCCGGGAGAACACACCCTGGCGGTTCGCGCCTACGACCGCTTCGACAATATCGGCAGCGGAAAGATCACCTTCAATACGCGTCCAGCCAACCCCTGATACACTCCGCGACAGATCAACAAGGAGTGCGCGTGCGAAGCCCGTGCGGCCCCTAGCGGGTGCACCGGTATCTCGTGGCGAACGAAAACCTCTTCGTTTCGTCCGGCCGGGCCCGGGCAAGGCCGCGCAGTTAGGTTCCCACACTCGCCACGAAGTGCTTCGGCTGCGGGTGATGGCGGGCAGGCGCAACGAACCGGTCGATCTGCACACCATATCCGATGCGGCCATCGCGCATCGCTCCTTTATGAACAACCCGCCCTTCGCAGTACGCATCCAGAGATCCCAGGCCGGAAATTTCCATTGGCACGCGCAGTGCCAATTCCAGCGGTGTACCGACGCCCAGCATATGATCCGTCACGAAGAATAGACCGCTTCGGGAAATGTTAGTGGATTCGACAACATGTTCAGCGAAGTCCGCACTGAGATCCATGCAGTGATAGCGAATGGGGATACGCAAACCATACCGCGGAAAAAGAC
>JBGPGF010000022.1:0-22708 GCA_041483755.1 Terriglobia bacterium
CGCCGCGAGGCGGGCATCCAGGCCGCCAAACGAGGCCTGCCGGGAATACAGATCTTCGGCGCTCAGCCGGATGATCAGGCTGAAGGCGCGGCTCCAGGAGAATTTAGGCAGCTCGAGCGGCGCGGTGTCCGGATTATTCTGGAAGTCGAGGCCGCGCGAGCCGGGCGTCTCCTGAAAATCGTTGATGAAGAGCTTCATGGCGAACGCCAGCCGCTCCGGACGCAGCTTCCAGGCGTTGCCATCGCGATAGGCGGGGCGCGCGAACGGCTTTCCGCCGAGGACCAGCAAATTCCCGCCGCCGTCGAGAAAGCCGAGGATGGCGTCCCATTGCTCCTCGGGAAACGCGGAGCCAAAGGGAAGAACCAGCAGCCGCGTCTCTTTGTTCGAAAGCGCCGGGGCCAGCTCGCCTGCGGCGGCAAATTTCGCGCCGGGAAGCAGCGCGGTCAATTCCGCACGGGCAGGCGCGGCTGTATCGGCGGCGGGGAAACCGTCCTCCCAAAAAACAACGGTCAAGTTGGCTTCCGGAGAGCGCGCTTCGGAACGGCCCGCAAAGAGAGATAGAGATAACGTCAGAGTTATCACAAGTAGAATCATTCTGCGCATAGTGGCACCTCACGAGTGCGGACTAGATTCAGAATTCACGGGCGGCATCGCCTCAAGCGCGCACTTTAACCAGTAGAACGCGCTATGCCAAGCGGCTCGCCCTGGAGAGCACATAGATCGCCAAGACCAACACACACACACACGCCCGCCGCCATGATGCGCATGGCGGGCTTCCCGGCGCTCTTCCATTCCCCGGTCACCACACCCCAAAACGTCGCGGTCAGCACGATCAGCGACATGAACAGCGGCCAGCCCAGCACGGCGCCGAGGTCGCCGAGCTTGACGGTCGCAACGCCGTAAAGCAACGTGCTGGCGAACCAGAACACAGCCATGATCGCCGGGAGCGGCCAGTACGCAAGTGTTCCGGAGAGACGGAACCGCCCGGCAGTTCTGTTTTTTCGCAGGAGATACAGGCAATAGATCAGATTGGGCACGCCGCCCGCGCACATCAGCGGCAACCACACGGCATTCGGGGCGTTGGCCGCCGATGCGCCCGCGTTCTTCGCCGCAAGGATGATGGATCCTCCAAACGCCAGGCCAAAATTCACCAGCGCCGATCCCAGCCCGCTGATGAAGCAGAACAGCAGCCCCTTCATCACCGAGGGTTTCCCGGCAGGCCCCTGGCCGAGCGCCGCCTCGCGTTTGCGTCCCGCAACTGCGCACAGGCTTACGCCCACGAGAACAAGGGCCACCCCACCCATCACGGCGAGCCCTCCGCTGGAGAACACCTTTTCCGGGTGCAGCCGAATGAGCGGGATGAGGCTGCCAATCGCCGCCGAGAGTCCGAGAATCACGGTGAAGGCCAGGCCGATACCAACGGCGTCAACCGCCAAGCCGAAAAAAATCTGCGCGATTCCCCAGCCCGCGCCGCAGGCCGCCACCGTCGCGACCACGGCCGGATCGGAATGCGCGTACACTTGCCGGAGCGCCGGCACGGTCGAGGCGGTCACCACTGGCGGGAGAATGACCAACGCAAAAATTGTCCAGGCCAGCCAGGTATTTTCCCAGGCCCAGTGCCGGGCAAACTTCATCGGCAGCGTAAAACTGCCGTTCATGATGCCCGCCACCAGCAAGAGGAGCAGTCCGAAAATGGCGGGGCTCATATTGTTGCGTCTCCCGGCGAGGGTAATCGTTAACCCTCACAAAACGAGGGAGTATACATCCGAATGGCAAGATGTGTGATAGAAATAACGACTCCGGACTGGCGCGCATCCAGGTTCGGAACCAATCGGAGAGGCAGACACAGACCGTGGCGGAATCGTTCACGCTGGGCGTAGATATCGGCGGCACAAAGGTGGCCGCGGGGCTGGTCAATGCGGCGGGAGATCTTCTGTTCCACACGCGCGTGCCGATGAACACGCGGGGCACCGCGGAAGAGGGATTCGCCGGGGTCACGAGCGCGATTCAGGCGGTCTTTGCCGCGCGGCCCGAATCACGCGCCGCGCTGGCGGGGATCGGCCTTTGCGCGCCCGGGCCCCTCGATCCATGCACGGGTGTTGTCCTGAACCCTCCGAACGTGCCTTGCTGGCGAAATTTTCCGCTTGCTGCCGAGGTTCAGCGTGTTTTCGGCCTGCCTGCGCGCGTGGAGAATGATGCGAATGCCGCGGCCCTCGCCGAATCCATCTGGGGCGCGGGCCTTGGTTATCGCAACGTCTTCTACGCGACCATCGGAACCGGCATCGGCACGGGGATCATCTTCGACAAGAAGATCTATCACGGCCGCACCGGCAGCGCCGCCGAGGGCGGGCACATGACGATTGACTATCGCGGGCCGCAATGCCCGTGCGGCAAGCGCGGTTGCATTGAGATTTTGTGTTCGGGCACGTCGATCGCCCGCCGCACACGCGAGCGCCTCGCGCAGTCGGACGGCGCCGGTTCGAAGATACTCACTCTCGCCGGCGGCGACCCCGAACAAGTTCGCGCGGAGAATGTCGGCGAAGCTCTCCGTCAGGGCGATGAGCTGGCGTCCGCGGTGCTCGAAGAAACGGCCGATTTACTCGCCATTTGGCTGGGCAACACGGTGGACATGCTCGAGCCGGACGTGATGGTGCTCGGCGGCGGCGTGGCCGAATTGTTGAGCGCGTTCCTGGACCGCTTGCGGGCGCAGGTGCCGCGTTGGTCCATCAATCCGCGCGCCGCGGAAATCCCGCTGGTGCTCGCCAAGTACGGCTCCGATGCCGGCATCGCCGGAGCCGCCGCGCTGTGCCACAGGTGAACTCTTCCACCTTGCACCATGCTAGAATTCGCGCATGAGCACCGAGCCTGCTAAGACGGAACATGCAACCACGCACAAGCCGGTGGACCCCAAGGGGCCGGTTCTTCACCGCGTCTGCATCCAGTGCAACAACATGTTCCGCGTGGCGCCGGAGAATTTCGACGCCAAGCAATGCCCCAACTGCCACAAAGGCTGAGGTTGGGGAGAATCACATCTTTGCGCAACATTGCCGCGTTACTTTTGTCTGTCAGTTTGCGTAGTAGGACGCAGGAGCCCTGTGTCCTTCGCTTGGCGCCGAATCGTCAAGGTCTGATCTCATGATTGAAGCTCGTAGTTTGTCCAAACGGTTTCAGGACAAGAAGCGCGGGGAGATTCGCGCCGTGGACGGCGTCAGTTTTCGCTGCGAGCCGGGGAAGATTTATGGCCTGCTGGGGGCGAACGGCGCCGGAAAGACCACCACGCTGCGAATGCTGGCGACGATACTCGAGCCAACCGACGGCACAGCCATCGTTGCAGGCTACGACGTCGTCGAGCAGCCGGAGAAAGTGCGCGCCAACGTAGGGTTTCTCTCGACCGCGACGGCGCTATACCCGCGTCTCACGGCGCAAGAGATGGTCGAGTACTTCGGGCGGCTGAACGGCCTGGACGAAGTGACGCTCAAGAAGCGCGTGGACGAGATTTTCGCGCGGCTGGAGATGGACGGCTTCCGCGAACGGCGCTGCGACAAGCTCTCCACGGGCATGAAGCAAAAGGTTTCCATCGCGCGCACGCTGGTGCACGATCCTGTTGTGATGATCTTCGACGAGCCGACGCTGGGGCTTGACGTGATGACGGCGCGGACCATCGTGACGTTCATCCGCGAGTGCCGCGACCGCGGCAAAACCGTCATCTTCTCAACACATGTGATGTCCGAGGTCGAAAAGCTTTGCGACACCATCGGCATCATCCACGGCGGGAAACTGCTTGCCGAGGGCACGCTCGCCCACCTCCGCGCGAAATATGGGGAGCAAGACCTGGAAGAGATCTTCGTGAAAATCGTCGGCCCGCTGCAAGTGGGCGCGGAGGCCTGACCATCATGAGCGCGCGAAACATCCGATGCATCTATCGCAAAGAACTGACCGAGTGGCTGCGCGACCGGCGCACCTTAATCTCGACGGTTCTGGTTCCTCTGCTCATGTTTCCGCTGATGATGGTCGGCTTCAGCGCCCTGGCCATTATGCTGATCGGCCAGGCCAAGAAAGAAACGCCGAAGGTGATGGTTCTCGGCGGCGCGGATTCGCCGGAGATCCTCGAAAGCATTCACAAGCTCGGCAGCGTGGAGATCGTGCCGCCGGCGGCCAACTGGAAAGACCAGATCTCGAACAAGGAGATTCGCGCCGCGGTGGCCATTCCCGACGGCTTTCAATCGGCGCTCGCGCAAGGGGATACGAAAACGGTCAACATCTATTTCTACGAGGGAGAGATGAAGTCCTCTTTCGGCGCGGACCGGCTCGAGAAATATTTCAATGACTATCGCGACCGCGTGATTCGCGACCGCCTGGCGGCAAGAAAACTTCCGGAAACGATCCTCAAGCCGTTTGAGGTAAAACAGGAAAATGTCGCCCCACCCGAAAAAGTTGGCGGCGCGGCTTTCGGCGGATTCATCGGTTACATGGTCATCCTGCTGTGCATGACCGGCGCGATGTATCCCGCGATTGATCTGACGGCCGGTGAAAAAGAACGTGGCACGATGGAAACAATTCTTACCAGCGCGGTGTCGCGAATGGATATCGTGCTCGGGAAGTTTTTCCTCGTTCTTTCCGCCTCGCTGGCCACGGCCACGCTCTCGGTCATCTCGATGGCCGGTTCCTTCGCAATCCTCGGCAGGTACCACGCCTTCGGCGACGGCCACGGTCCGGACTTACATCTCCAGATCGGCGTGAAATCCGCGGCGTCCATCTTTCTGATGGCTTTGCCGCTCGCCGTTCTGTTCTCCGCGGTGCTCATGACCATCGCGCTCTTCGCCAAGAGCCACAAGGAGGCGCAGAGCTATTTGACACCGATGACGTTTGCCGTGGTTATCCCGGCGGTGGCCTCGCTGATGCCGGGTGTGGAGTTGTCGGCAAAACTCGCGCTGATCCCGATTCTCAACACGAGCCTGGTTTGCAAAGAAATCGTCACCGGAACGTACCACTGGAATTACATTGCACTGATTTTCCTTTCGACATGCGTGTATGCCGCCGCTGCGCTCTTCCTCGCCACGAAGATGTTCCAGCGCGAGTCCGTCTTGTTCCGGTCGTAAGTTGCGGCCACTGCTCAAATCGGACTGATTAAGAAGGGTCTTCCGCTTTCTTCGCATTTCAATTCCTAAGAACCCTCTCATCCTGCCTTCGCTATTCGGCGGTACTGCCTGATTGATGCCCGCTGCCTATCGTCAGCCGCGCGCGCCGGCGCTTAACTAGCAGTACGGCAGGGGGGCTGCCCAGCGAGTACGGGGGCGGTTCGGCCGAAAAAACTTCTGAGGTGCGTGATGAAGCTAAGGGGCTGGTTCCGATCTGTAATCCTAACTACCGCGTTTGCGTGCTTCTCCCCGGTGCAATCGGCCTGGGCGCAGCAACTGCCCAACTTTCAATACCCGCAAATGACGAAAAGTGATTCCGGTGATCAACAGGAGCTGCGGCTGCCGCCGCCGCGCCTGGGATTCGCGCAGCCGCCGCTGCTTTTCCGCCCGGTGCAGCCGTTTGGGGGAAGCGGAACGTATGGCCTCTCGCCGGCCCAAACGCGGCGCGCCTACGGCTTCGACAAGCTGCCCAATCAGGGCAGCGGGCAGACGGTCGCCATCGTGGACGCTTACGATCACCCCAGCATCGAATCGGACTTGGCGGTTTTCAGCGCGCAATACGGGCTGGCCGCCTGCACGACGGCCAACGGCTGCTTCCGGAAAATCTATGCCTCCGGGAAACAGCCAAAGACGGATGCGGGCTGGGCGCTGGAAATCGCGCTGGACGTCGAGTGGGTGCACGCGATCGCGCCGCAGGCCAGGATCATCCTCGTCGAAGCGGCAACGAATGGTTTCGGCGACCTGTTCAAAGCCGTGGACGTGGCGGTGAAGAACGGCGCGAGCGTGGTCTCGATGAGCTGGGGCGCGAAGGAGTGGAAGGGCGAAAAGGGCTACGATTCGCACTTTTCCATCAATGGCGTCACGTTCACGGTTTCCTCCGGCGACAGGGGCACGGGCGCCGCGTATCCGGCGGCTTCCACGCTGGTTGTGGCTGTCGGCGGCACCTCGCTCAGTGTGGATGGCAGCGGCAATTACACAAGCGAAACGGCATGGAAAGGGAGCGGCGGCGGCGTGAGCGCTTATGAAAATGCGCCAACTTTTCAGGCCACCTATCCGGTTCCCAGCGCTTCAGCGGGCAAGCGAGGCATTCCGGACGTTTCCTACAACGGCAATCCGAGCACCGGCTTTTCGATCTACGACACAGTGCCCTACTCCGGCTACAAGGGATGGTTCATGGTGGGCGGCACGAGCGCCGGTGCGCCACAGTGGGCGGCCCTGTTCGCCATCGCCAACTCGACGCGCACCGCGGCCAGGAAGCGCCTGCTCAACGCCACGCCGGGAATTCTCTACACGCTGGCGAAGAGCAACTATGCCGGCAACTACTACGACGTAACCAGCGGCACAAATGGCAAGTGCGGTTCGGTCTGCACCGCGGCGGCAAGATATGACTACGTCACCGGCCTCGGCAGTCCGCGCGCGGATGCGCTGATCTCCGCGCTCGTAAATCAACCGTAAGAGCCCCGCCAGCGGCTCGCTGCCGCTGACTTCGATTTGCTTCCTCTCTCACAGCGGCCCGGAGTCCCGGGCCGCTGTTCTGTCTTGGAGTGCGGCTCGCCGCCGCTTTCCCCGCTGCACAGAACCGCCGCATCCATCTTTCGCTCGCCGAGATGTTAGAATCGCTCGTTCATGCCGTCCGCGCCGCTCATCTCCGTTCAATCACTCTCGAAGCACTTCCGCACGTTTCGCCGCCGGGAAGGGATTCTCGGCGGGCTGGTGAATCTCGTTCACCGCGATTACCAAACGCTGAAAGCGGTGGACAGCATCTCGTTTTCGATCGCGCGCGGCGAGATGGTGGGCTGCATCGGGCCCAACGGCGCGGGGAAATCCACATCCATCAAGATGCTGACGGGGATTTTGGTGCCCAGCTCGGGCGAGATCGTTTCGAACGGTTACGTGCCGTGGCGGCAGCGCTCCGCCTACGTGAAGACCATCGGCGTCGTCTTTGGGCAGCGCACGCAGCTCTGGTGGGACATCGCCGTCGTCGAATCCTTCAAATTGTTGCGCCGCATCTACGACGTTTCGCAGCGCGACTACGACGAGCGTATGGAACTGTTCGATCAGGTGCTGGGCTTGCGCGACTACCTGCACACACCGGTTCGGAAGCTTTCGCTCGGCCAGCGCATGCGCTGCGACCTGGCCGCCGCTCTGCTGCACAACCCGCCGATTCTTTTTCTGGATGAGCCGACCATCGGGCTCGACGTGGTGGCCAAGGACCACATTCGCAAGTTCCTCCGCGCCATCAACGAGCGCTACAAAACGACGGTGCTGCTGACCACGCACGACATCGACGACATCGAAGAGCTTTGCCGCCGCATCCTGATCATTGATCGCGGCACTTTGCTCTATGACGGACCGCTCGGCAGCCTAAAGGAACGCCTCCTGCGCACCAAGCAGATCACCTTCATCCTGCGCGACGGCGAGCAGGCGCCTCGGCTGTTGGCCTTCGAGAATTCGCTTGCTGCCGCGCCGGGTAACGGACAGCAGGACGGTTCGTTGCAGCTTGAGCGGCTCGATGAGATGACCTGCCGGCTGCGCTTTGACCGCGCGCGTGTCTCGACGAGTGACTTGATCCGCCGAATCCTTGCCGCGGTCGAAGTGCGCGACTTTGTCATCGAGGATGAAGCGATCGAGGAAGTCGTGAAGCGCATCTACAGCGGCGAAGCCTTGTCCGCGCCATCCGGCGCGCTGGCGGAGCAGCCATGAGCAGCGTTGCGCATCCGCTGGCCGCGCCTCGCCGTTCGCTTCGCTCGATTCTGGCGATGTATCTCGAAATCGCCCGCATCGGCTTTGTGAACATTCTCGCGTTCCGGCTGCGCTATTACACCGGCATCCTGACGTATCTGATCAACGTCACCGTGTACTACTTCATCTGGCGCGCCGTTTTTGCGCAGGCCACCGGCTCGATTGCCGGCTTCAGCTTGCCGCAAATTCTTACCTACGTGAGCGTGGGCTGGATTCTGCGCTCCTTCTATTGGAACACTATCGACCAGGAAATGGCTTACGAAGTGATCGAAGGCAAGATCGCCATGGATTTGATCAAGCCGGTTTCCGTGCAATGGATGTGGCTGACGCGCGCCATGGGCGAATCGGCGTTTCGATTGATCCTGCTGACCGCGCCGACGGCGATTGTGGTCACCTTGCTGTTTCCCGTGCTGCCCCCCGCATCGAAGATCCATTTCGCGTTGTTTCTCCTCGCCGCGGCGGGGAGCTTTCTCCTGATGGGAGCCATCAATTTTCTGATCGGCACGTGCGCCATCCCGCTGAAGTCCATCCTGGCGCTGATCCGCGCGAAATTCTGGCTCATCGAGATTCTCTCCGGCCTGCTCGTGCCGCTGAATTTTTTCCCGCGGCCCCTGCAAGTCATTTCGGCGTGGCTGCCGTTCGAGCACATTGCCGCGACGCCGCTGCAAATCTATCTCGGCAGGCTCTCGCCCGAGGACTCGCTCCTCTTGCTGGCGCGCGAGTACGCCTGGATCGCGGCGCTGCTCTTGGCGGGGCATCTGTGGTGGCTCCGTGCCACGCGGAAAATCACGATTCACGGGGGCTGAGATGCTAACCCGAACAATTCCCGAACTCCGCCGCCATGCCAGTCTGCTCGTCGAGTACTTCCTGCAGTACGCCAAGGTTCGCGTGAGCTACCGCGGCGACTTTTTTGTCTCGCTGGCCACGTCCACGGCAGCCACGTGGTTTTCCCTGGCCTTCGTGATCGTGCTGTTTTCGAAGATCCCGCGGCTGGCTAGTTGGCGGTGGGAAGAGGTGATTTTCCTCTACGGCTTCTCGCTGATTCCCTTCGGCCTGTTCAACGTGCTCAGCCTGAATCTCTACGAGTTCGGCGGCACGTATATCATGGAAGGAAAGTTCGACCGCGTCCTGCTGCGGCCGGTTTCGTCTCTTTTCCAGGTGCTGTTCGAAAGTTTCCGCATCGAGTCGTTTCAGGAAGTGGTTACCGGCCTTGCCGTCGTCATTTGGGCCTCGCGGCGCCTCGGCTATCACTGGCATCTTGCGGAGGTTGTGCTGTTGGTTTTCTTCGCGCTGTGCGGCGGGATCATTTACATTTCTGTGTTTCTTTTCCTCAGCACGTTTTCGTTCTGGTTTGAAGATCGCATCGGCATTCATCCGCCATTTTGGAATCTGCTGGCGTTTGGACGCTACCCGCTTTCCATTTACAGCGGCTACATCCAGTTTCTGCTGAGCTGGATCATCCCGTTCGGCTTCGCGACGTTTTATCCCTCGGTGCGTCTGCTGGGCCGCGGCGAATTCCGCGCCTACGCGCCGCTCGTGCCCCTCGTCGCCGCGGCCTCGCTGGCCCTTGCGGGCACGGCCTGGCGGCTGGGCCTGCGGCGGTATTCTTCGACCGGTTCTTGATGGCGCAGGGAAACTTTCCTTCCTGAATCCTCGTATTCTTAAGTGAGGCAATGAAGCGCTTCTATCGCATCGCTCTAACGGTTCTGATTTTCCCGCCCTTGTTCGCTGCGCTCGTTGGCTGGTTCTTAGGCGCGGCGTTCCTTCACCCGATCCGCCGGCCGCTAACGGCAGACGATATCCGGAACGCAAACGCCACTTTCTCGCAAATCGGCGCTCGCGGGGAAGAGTTTGACGTTCCCGCACCGGACGGCATTCTGCTGCGTGGGTGGAAAGTGCGTGCCGGGCAAGCCAGCGGCCAGTGGGTGCTGCTTTTCCATGGCATCGCGGACAATCGCATGGGTGTCCTCGAACATGCACGCATGTTGCTTCTGGCCGGGTACAGCGTCGTGATGATGGACGCCCGCGCGCATGGCGCGAGCGAAGGCGTGATGGCCACCTATGGCTGGCTTGAGCGCAACGACACACGCGCCGTCATTGACGCCCTGGAATCCTCGGAACATCCCCGGCACCTCTTTGCCCTGGGGGAATCGATGGGTGCAGGCATCGCCCTGCAATCGGCAGCCGTTGACCCGCGCATCGAGGGCGTGGTCGCCGAAGCGCCCTTCGCAAGCCTGCGGGAAGCTTCTTACGATTATGCGGGCCTTCGACGCTCGCCCTTGATTGGCAAGACGATTTTCGCCCCGTTCTCGTGGACGCTCATTTACCGAGGCGAATCTCTCGCCGGTTTCTCGGCGAATGAAGTTTCACCGAAACGCTCCGTCGCCGCCCGCGCCTTTCCGGTTTTGCTGATCTGCGGCGAGCAGGACGCGGCACTTCCTTGCCGCCACTCCGAAGGCATCTTTCGCGCCGCACGCGGGCCCAAAGAACTCTGGCGGGTGCCTGGCGCATTCCACACCGCTGCGTTCGGATTCGCGCCGGAGGAATTCCGCCTGCGCGTGCTGGCGTTTTTTCAAAGAACGGCGCAGGGCGGATGACGCGGATTCGGCGAGGGGACTACGCTTGCCGGGCGTCCGCGTGGTGCGCTTCCCACTGCTGGCTCAGGCGGCGGACGGCCTCGCGCATGCGCACGGCGAGATCGGTGATGGTTTCCAGCCGCTGCTGCGCGCCCTGCGGAAGGCGGCCGTCATTGCGGCGGCGCACTTCGGCGAGCAGCAATTCGGCATTCCCCAGGATTCCGGTAAGCGGATTGTTCAACTCGTGCCGCAGGACGTCTCCGAAGTCTTCTTCCTCGCGGAAGCCCTCCAAACCCGGAAGGAATGGCTGCGCGACGGCGCCCGCTTCGTCCTGCCGGGCTTGGCGGAGACGGCGTTCGATAAAGCCCAGGGCCACGGGCAGAAAATCCCCGGCGCGGGCGACGAAGTCCGCGGCGCCGGCGGAGAGAAGCGGCGCGACCTCCGACTGGCGCTCCGGTGCGGCAATGACCACGACGGGCGCGATGCCGGCGAGCAGGGTTGCGGCCGACTCGAGGTGGGAGTTCTCAGCCGTCGGTCCATCGGAGCGCGGCGCGATGCCGGGCTCATCGAGCACAATCACGGCCGGCGGAAAGTTTTGGGCGCTCCGCTGCGCCTCTTCGAGCGAGGAAACCAGCGCGACAAAAACAAAATTCCCGGCGTCCTCGAACTCTTTCCGGCAGGCCGCACAAACGACGGCGTCCCGGCTGATCATCAGAATTGTTGTGCTGTTATTGCTCATCCGTTCCTCGCTGCGGCCTGTTTCGCGCTGGCCGCCGGCCGCAATGGAATCGCCCGGCGCACCGCCTGTATCAATTCCTCGACGTGGAATGGCTTGGAGACGTAGGTGAGGTTGTTGCGCTCCAAGAACTCCAGCGCCGGGGAAGCCAGCGAGTCGCCGGTTACAAAAATCACATGCTCGCGCAGCGGGCTGTTCATCCGCGCGAGCGCCTGATAGAAGTGCTGGCCGTCGAGCCCCGGCATTTTCAGGTCGCAAATGGCCAGGTCGTAACGGCGCCCCGCCGCGCGTTGCAGCGCGTCGCGTCCGTCCAGCAGCACGTCCACGCCAAAACCCTCTTCTTCGAGGACATCCGCGATGAGCCGCGCCACGGTCGGCTCGTCCTCGACCACCAGAACGCGAATGGCGGAAGGCTCGGCAGCGCCGGCTGCGACTGCTTCCTGCTCGGCGGGCACGGTAGCCGGCCCGGCCGCGCTGCGGGCCGCGGAGACGCGCGGCAGAGGTCCCAGGGGGCGAGTGGCTGGCAATTCAACTGAGAAGACCGCACCGCGGCCGGGCCGGTTCGTCGCTTGTACCTGCCCGCCATGCTCGCGGACAATGCTCAGAACGATGGAAAGTCCTAGTCCGGTGCCCATCCCCGCGGGCTTGGTGGTGAAAAAAGGGTCGAAGATTCGCGAAAGAACCGCGGGCGGGATGCCGGGACCGTCGTCGGCGATCTCGAGGCGCACGCGACGCTCGTCCGTGCCCCGCGTGGAGACGCGGATCGTCCCGTGGCCGCTATCCTGCTCGATGGCTTGCTGGGCGTTGCCGATGAGATTCATCACCACTTGTTGCAACTGGTCCGCGTCGCCGAGAATCAGGGGAGCGGCGGGATCGAGGTCCACCTCCACCCGAATCGTCTCCGGCGACAACCCGAAGCGCTGTGCGTCGAGGGCGCGCAGCACGATCTGGTTGGGCGAGACGAGCCGGCGATCGGGCCGCGTCTCGCGCCCACTCTGCAGCAATTGGCGGAGAATGCGGGCGGCGCGCTCCGCTTCCTGATAGATGCGCTGGACCTCCTCGCCCGGAGGTGTCTGCTCGTTCAAAAGCAGCCGCTGCGCATAGCCCAGAATTGTCGTCAGCGGATTGCTCAGCTCGTGGGCCACGCCGGTCACCATTTGCCCGAGCGCCGCGAGCTTCTCGGTTTGCAGGATCTTGGACTGGAAAACGCGCTGCGCGGTTAAGTCGCGATAAAGCTCCAGCCAGCCAATCCGTCGGCCCGCGGCGTCCAAAACGGGCCGTGCAGCGCGCTCGAGAATCCGCGGCACCGGACGAACCAGATGAATCTCTTCGCGAACGGCACCCTGGTCCAGGCTGGCCAATTCGTGCCAGCGCTTCGCCATGGCCTGCGAGTCAGCGGCTTGCGGAGCGATTCGCGCGATCAGCGCATCCAGCGTGCGGATGCCGGCCACGTCTTGTGGGTCAATCCCGGCGATCTGCGCAAAGCGGCTGCTAATGGCACGGACCTGCTCCTGCGCATCGAAGAGAACCACGCCCTGCTCGAGCCACTCCAGCACGGTAAGGAGTTCGGCCTCGGCCACGGCGCCCGGCGCCCCGGCCGTTTCCGGCACCGCGGCTTCCAACCGGACCGTGGCGTAGCCGCCTGCGGCGGGGATCGGCGTGTGCAGACGGACGAGCACGCCGCTGCACAATTCGGCTTCCGGTTCCGCAGGCAGGTTTTCCGATCCGTCCAGAGGGCTGCGGCTCCAGGCCGCAATGGCTTCGCGCTCCCGCCCGCGGAAAAGATCGGCCAGAGGGAGCCCGATCGGATTCTCCGGATCGCGCCCCAGCAACTTGCGCGTTCCCGCGCTCAGGCCGGCCACCCGGTGCTGCGAATCTAGGAGAACGAGGGCATCGGCGAGAGGCTCCAGCCAGGAGCGCGCCTGGCTCAGTTCCTGAACTTCTTGCGCGGCGCGCCGCCAGCGGGCCAGGACAGCGCTCGCGAGGACAGCGCGAAGTTCGAGCCGCTCGGCCGTGGCCAGCGACGCTGATCCGGCGCGCAGCCCCGCCATCAGGACGCCCTGCCGCTCACCGGCCGCCAGCAGCGGTATGGCGAGAATTCTTGTGCAATCCGGCCCGCACCGCACGCCATGCGGTTCGTCTCCCACGGTGCGCCGGGCCTCCAGCGCTTCCTGCCATAGCCGCTTGAGTGTCTCCGTGCCGAGCCACGCCGTGGTATCCAGCTCGCCGCTTGTCCAGGCGAACTCCGGCGTGGAATCCGCGGGCCGGGCGAGCCTCCCGATCACTGCAAAGGCCGCTCCTGCCTGCTGCGTACAGCTCTCGACGATTCGGGAAAGCAGAGCGCCCGTCGTTTCCGCGCCGTCCAGCTCCCCGAGAACTTCCTTGACGAGCGTTAAATCCGCCTGAGACTCGGAAGCCCGCCGCCGCTCGTGCTCGAGCGTAATGGCCAAGACCAGTTCCGCGGCAATGGACTCCATCTCCGCGCGAGGAAACTCGGTGTCCTGTCGGCGCGAGGCCGCCAGCAACACTCCTTCCCATCGTCCGTCGCGATCCACGGGGACCCACAGGGCGCGGCGCATTTCCAGCAGCGGCCCGATCAGGGAAGAGTCCGGTGAAATGTCGAGTGAACTCGGGCTGTTTTTCTCCCGCGTCGCAAGTCCCCGGAGCATGGCGCTGTCCGGAGACAGCCGCGACCACTCGGCGGGTGTCGCATCCTGCGTGGCATCCCAAATGAGGCCGCGGAGATCCTCGCTCTCCGACAGCCCACCTAGCCAAACGCCCAAGCGGTCGGCGTGAAGCCGGCTCCGGAGATCCCGCATGGTGACTTCCAGCAGCTTGCCCCGCGACACTCCTGCGACCGCGGCCTGGGCCACGCTCGAAGCCTTATCCCTGGTGTCCCCTGCCCGCCGCCCCCAAAGGCGCATCGCGTGCCTCGCTCTCGCGGCAAAACCGCTCTCTCGGATCGGGCCGGTCCGGGCGCCCCGTTCCAGCCCGGCGGTCGGATCCATTTACCGCTCGACACGGGACTAATGCACTACCGTCTCCAAGTACTTACAAAGAAGAATTCCTTATGAATGAATCTCTTAGCAGACGAACGGAGGCAGAGGCCGGGGTTCCGAATCCCATGTCGAGACTCTATCGAACGGAATTCCCATAATGGTCCGGTCACACCATGGGACGCGGGCTCCCGGCTGGTGTGAAACGTGGCGAGGCCCTTTACTGAACGGGATGTTCCAGGCTGAACTGTTTCAGCTTGCGGTACAGCGTGGTTTTGCCGATGCCCAGGAGCCGGGCTGCCGCCAGCTTGTCGCCGCCGGTTTCGCGGAGAGTGCGCAAGATCGCGCGCCGCTCCAGTTCCTCGAGCGGGATCAGCTCTTCCTTTTCCGGCAGACGCTCGGCAGAGGGGTAAAGGAGATTGGAAGGAAGATCGCCGACATGGACGATGGGTCCCGAGCCGAGGGCCACCGCGCGTTCGATGGCGTTTTCGAGTTCCCGCACATTCCCCGGCCAGTCGTACGCCAGGAGCCTGCGCAAGGCGTCCTCCGAAATCGTACGCACGGAATCGTGGGGTCCGGAAAATTTTTCGAGAAACGTGGTGACCAGAATCGGAATGTCGCTCTTGCGGTCGCGCAGCGGCGGGATTTTGATCTGCACGACGTTGAGCCGGAAATAGAGGTCCTGGCGAAATTCGCCTGTGCGGATCCCGGCTTCCAGGTCCCGGTGCGTCGCCGCGATGATGCGCACATTGATCTGCCGCCGCTCGGTGGAGCCCACCGGCTTGACTTCGTGTTCCTGGAGCGCGCGCAACAACTTGGCTTGCAAATCGACGGGCATATCGCCGATCTCATCGAGAAACAGAGTTCCGCCCTGCGCCGCTTCCAGCAAGCCCTGCTTGGCGTGAATCGCACCCGTAAACGCGCCTTTTACGTAACCGAAGAGCTCGGATTCAATCAGCGTGGGCACCAGCGCCGAGCAATCCACGGGCACGAACGGCCGCTCTTTGCGCGGCCCGGAAAAATGAATGGAACGCGCCACCAGCTCCTTCCCCGTTCCGCTTTCCCCCAGAATCAGCACCGGATATTCGTGCTGGCTGACCTTCTCGATCATCTTGTACACGCGCTGCATCTTTCCCGTGATTCCGGTGAGCCCGCCGAAGCCGGGCCGCGTCCGCAACTGCTCGCGAAGCAGCCGCAGCTCCAGATTCACTTCGACTTCGTGCGCCACACGCTCCAGCCGCGCGCGCAGCTCTTCCACATGGAATGGCTTGGTCACGTAGTCCGCGGCCCCGAGCCGCGTGGCCTTGACGGCCGACTCGATTGAACCGTATTGCGTCAGGACGAGAACCGCCAACTGCGGATAGACCCCGCGCACGCGCTCCAGTAGTTCCAGGCCGCCGATTTGCGGAAGTTTCAGATCGGTCAGGAGAATGTCCACCGGGAATTGATCGAGGAGCAGAAGCGCCTCCTCGGCACTGGCGGCCGACTGCACCTTCATGCCGATGGCCGCCGCCACCGAACAGCAGACCTCCCGGGTGGCCTGCTCGTCGTCCACCACGAGAACGTTCATCGGCACGAAGGAACGATGCTCGATAGAGTCCTCAACTGATTCCGGGGTTGCGGCCCGATTCGGTTCCATGACGCGTTTAGGGTGCACACGGGATGCCATTTTGAAACGGTAGTTACCTCGCGTGGAATCAATCGCTTAGTTACCGAGGGCCTAGAGAGTATCTATTCCAATTTGGGAATTCTGTCAACGCCCCGTGCCGCCATGGGGGCCGGAGGGGCCAAGCTGGCCGGAGGGGCGGCGCAATTCGCGGGTCTCCCGTGGGAGGGAGGGAAACGGGGTTAGTCCCTGCTTTTCAGTTTGAGCTTGCCCTTGTTTTCTTCCAGGAAAACGCGGAGATCGCCGACGGCATCGAGCAGGCGGGTCCACTGCTCGTAATAAAGTGTGACGGGGAAACGGCCGAGTCCATAGACGCTCACGCCGCCCTTCTCGCCCACTCGGAACTCCAGGCTGCCCATCTTCCTGGGGCTCGCCTGCTTTTCGAGTTCCGCGATGCGCGCGAGCAATTCTTCCTTGGTTGGTTCCGCCATGATTTTGCTCCTGGATGAGGATTCCACGTCATTCTGGCACACTTTGGATTGCGGCGCGCAACAGGAAATTAGAGACGGAGGGAGCGGCCGGAGGAGCGAGCGGGAAGCGGCTTCCGGACCCAGGCCAACCGCGCGGAGAAGAAAGGGTTGTGGTAAAGTTTCGCGCGATGCGCATCTTTGTCCTGGGAGCCGGGGCGACCGGCTCTCTCCTGGCACAATTGCTCGAACGGCAAGGGCACACCGTCTGGTGCGGCGACCGCGACCCGGAGCGTGCGCGAAGGTTTCTGGGAAAAAGAAGCACGATCCCGGTCAAAAAAGTGAACGCGCGCAACCTGCACGGGATCGTCCGCGCCGGGCGCGGTTGCCAGCTCATCGTCAACGCTTCGGCTTCCGTCTTCAACGAGATCGTGATGCGTGCGGCGCTGCGTTTGCGGGCGCACTATCTGGACCTTAGCTCGCACCTGACGCGAAATCCTTTCAAAGCCGAGCAACTCCGTTTTGCGAAGCGGTTCGAGGAAAAAAACCGCGCGGCGGTGATCAACGCGGGCGTGGCGCCGGGGCTGACGAATCTGCTGGTGCGGCGCGCGGCGGATGCGCTGGAACGCGTCGAGACGGTGCACATCCGGCTGTACGAGAGCACGGAGAGCGCCGATCCGATTTCGCAATGGTCGCCGGAAGTTTCCTTCGACGAAGCGGTGTCGCATCCGCGTCTGTACCGCGGCGGGCGGTTCAAACTGGGGAAGCGCTTCGCGGAGGTGGAAACATTTCGGTTTGCCGAGCCGGTGGGCGCGGCGCGCGTCGTTTTGGCGGCGCAGGACGAAGTGGCCACGCTGCCGCACTTCATCGCCATGCGCGAGATGGACGTGAAGATCGGCGGGAACGAAATTGACCGGCTGCGGCGCTGGCACAAGCAGGGGAAACTTTCGCGCTCGCGGGGAATCGTGCGCATGCGCTTCCCGAAAACGCCGACGCCGCGGATGGTGGCGAAGCTGATCCGGCAAGGCGCGCTGCAGAATGCGCGATTCGCCGTCGTCGTGCTGGTGAGCGGCGAAAGGCGCGGCACAAAAGGTGAGGAATCGCTGCTCCTGCGCACGGATTGCGCGTTTCCCACGCTGTACCAGATCCGCCAGCGTGGATTGTTTTCCACGCCGGTGGCGTTTGCCACGGCGCACATGGCGGCGCTGTTCATCCGCCACTTCCCGCGGGACGAAGCGGGCGTGTTCGCGCCGGAGACGCTGCCCGCGGAGCTCCGGCGGGCGATTCTGGCCGGCGTGCGCGCCAAAGGGTTCCGCGTGACGAGCAAAGTGACGCCGCTGAAAAAGGCCGAGGAAGACGAAGAAGAGTGAGCAGTGGCCGGTGTTTAGGGCCGAGGCCAAAGAGAGGCCGCTTCACCGCAAGAGGCGGCGGTGCACGATCTCATCCAAGGTTCGTCAGTTTGAGCTCGAGTTCGCGCAACATAAAGACATCCTCGCGGTTATACGCGAGCAGTTCTTTCAGAACTTTTTCGTCGCCCGTTTTCCTGTGCTGGCGATAGGCTTCCATCGCCCAAGCTCCGTCCTTTCCGGGAAGTTTTCGCTGCAGCCCCAGGATTTGTTCAACCTTTTTTTGGCCTCCGTACAGGTTGCGCTTCCAGCATTCGGGGCAGAGGTCCGTATGCTCAAATTCATGGTCGAGGACGATTCCCAACTGCGCGGCAATCACGGGAAAGTCGAATCCAACGCGGCCCTTGATGCGGTCGGGGAGCGAGCGCCCGTTATAAGTAACGATTTTCTTGGAAGCGCGAAGAGTCTCGACAAGCCTTGGCCGAGTGACCTCTTTGTCAAAGAGCTGGATAAATTGATCTTCGTCTTTGTCCATGAGCCGCACGCCCAGAACAGTGATCAAATGGTTTTGGGAGTCGCGGAAAAAACGGTCGTCGTCGCTCGTATATTTCCCGACGTAGTTTGTTTCGATATCCAAGTAAGCGACTCTCATTCGGCGGCGGCTCCTTCCTCGCTCGGAATCCCTCAGCAGCAGCGATTCGGGCGCGAGTAGCGGCGCTCGATTTGCTCGAGGTAGAACTCCGCAGGCGCGAGCGGCGGCTTTCCCGGCTGCACCCGCGCGGCGCGGCGGACATACGAATCGTAAGCGGCGTCGCCGCTCCATTCACGCAGCCAGCGCCAGGCGGTGCGCGCGATTCGTTGCACGATCAAAGATAAGCGCGGCATCAGTCGTTCCCTCCCGGCAGGCCGTGCGCGTGCGCGCCTTCCGTTCCCGGCAGCCATTTCGTGGCGATGTAGGGCGATTCGTGCAGGGCGGCCACGCCGCGGCCGCGCAGAATGGCGTACCACTGGTGAACGGCTTCGACGATGAGGACGAGGATCATGGCCGCGAGCACGGCGGTTACCGCGGCGTCCAGGCGCTGATTAAAAATCTGGCGATGTGTCGCCGCGATTTGCGCTGCGGGAACGACGCCCGCGGCAAGCTGCTCGGCCAGCTCCCTGGCCCGGGCGAGAAATCCGACGCGCGGGTTGGAGTGGAAAACTTTCTGGTAGCTCGCGGTCATGGTGATGGTCACGAGCCAGGCCATCGGCACGAGCGTCACGCAAACCCAGCGCCTGCGGCCCATTTTCAAAAGAATCGTGGTGGCCACGACGAGCGCCACGGCCGCGAGCAGTTGATTCGCGATGCCGAAGAGCGGCCACAGCGAATTGATCCCGCCGAGCGGGTCCAGCACGCCTTGGTAAAGGAAGTAGCCCCAAGCGCCGACAATGAGGCCGCTCGAAAGCAGAATTCCCGGCGTCCAGCCCTTGCGCCCCAGCGGCTTCCACACGTGCCCGCCCAGCTCCTGCACCATGAAGCGGCCCACGCGCGTGCCGGCGTCGATCACGGTGAGGATGAACAGCGCCTCGAACATGATGGCGAAGTGATACCAGATGCTGAGCAGGCGCGGGCCGCCGATGGTGGTGGAGAAAATCTGCGCCATGCCGACGGCCAGCGACGGCGCGCCGCCCGTGCGGTTGAGCATGGATTGTTCGCCGACGGCGCGCGCGAGGTCGTGCATGGTTTGCGGATCGAGGCGGAAGCCCCAGCCGGTGATGGTCGTCGCGGCGGATTCCGCGGTCGTGCCCACGATGCCGGCGGGACTGTTGATCGCGAAATAAACGCCCGGCGACATGGCGCACGCGGCCACCATGGCCATCACGCCGACGAAGGACTCCATGAGCATCGCGCCATAGCCGATCAGGCGCGCTTGGCTTTCGCGCAAGATCATTTTCGGCGTGGTGCCGGAAGAGATGAGCGCGTGGAAGCCGCTGACCGCGCCGCAGGCGATGGTGATGAAGCAAAAGGGGAATATTTTTCCGGCAAAGACGGGGCCGGTGCCATCTATGAAGCGCGTGAGCGCGGGCATCTGCACCGCGGGATGCACAAACAAAATGCCGCCGGCCAGAGCCAGCGTGGCTCCGACCTTGATGAACGCGCTGAGATAGTCGCGCGGCGCGAGGAGCAGCCAGACCGGCAGCGCCGATGCCGCGAAGCCGTAGATGATGATGGCGATGGCCAGCGCCGGGCCGGTGAGCGTGAAGACGCGCGCCCAGGAAGGCGCATCGGCCACCCACTGTCCGGAAACGACGGCAAAGACGATCAGCGCCACGCCCATGGCCGACGCTTCCAGGACGCGCCCGGGACGCCAGTAGCGCAGATAGACGCCCATGAGGAGCGCGATGGGCATGGTCATGGCCAGGGTGAACGTGCCCCACGGCGAGCTTTTCAGCGCGTTCACGACGACGAGCGCCGTCGCGGAAAGAAGAATCACGATGATCGCCAAAACCGCAATCTGCGCGAGAAAGCCGCCGCGGCGGCTGACCTCTTCGCGGGCCATCTGGCCCAGGGATTTTCCGTCGCGGCGAATCGAGCAAAAAAGAATGACGAAGTCCTGGACGCAGCCGCCCAGAACCGCGCCGGCAATCAGCCAAATCGTGCCCGGCAGATAGCCGAATTGCGCGGCGAGCGTCGGGCCGATCAGCGGCCCGGGCCCCGCGATGGCGGCAAAGTGATGGCCAAGGAGAACCCATTTGTTGGTGGGGACAAAGTCGCGGCCGTCGTCGTGAACTTCGGCGGGCGTGGCGCGGGTATCGTCCAGGACGAAGACGCGCGCGGCCAGAAACGCCGAGTAGAAGCGGAACGCGACGAGATAGCAGCACGCCGCGGCTAGAACGAACCACGTCGCATTCAGCGGCTCCCCGCGGTGCAGCGCAATGGCGGAGAGCGCCCCCGCGCCGAGCAGCGCGATCGCCGTCCAGACCACGATTCGCAATAACTTCTTCACCGTACTCTCTCCAGGTGAACTGCTGGGGTGTACATCCGGCGAACCCTATCACGAGCAGTCCAGTTTGTGTAGCGCCGGGCTTCAGCCCCGGCATCTT
This sequence comes from Terriglobia bacterium, assembly GCA_041483755.1. Taxonomy (GTDB): domain Bacteria; phylum Acidobacteriota; class Terriglobia; order Acidiferrales; family UBA7541; genus Acidiferrum. Next base: position 20,692 of record JBGPGF010000022.1, read on the forward strand.
CGTTCTCCAAGCAGGCGCCACGAGACTGCGGAAAAACACGCACCCCCCTACCACCCCCCTGGTTTTTTTGTAAGTGCGGATTCCAAAGGGTTTAAAAACAGCGAATTTGTAAGTGCGCATTCTAAAGGGGTTGCGGGCGTATTTTTCGTATGTGCGGATTCTACGGGAGTTAGCAGCGGTGGAGGGTAGCGCGAAGAGAGCTGAGCGCGATTGCATGGCATATGTTACACCATGAGTAACTTATTGTCAATGGATAATCGAGAGGCACCCGAAGATTTACTCCCGGTATTTACGCCGGCCCCCCACCCTTCGGTTATTTTTTTGGCACCACGCCGTTCTGTTTGAGAAGTTCGGTACATTTCCGCGCAATCTGCACGCCTCGCTCGGCTACTTTTTCATCGGTTTGGACATACCTTGTGTAGAGTGCTCCCGCGTTTTCGCTGACCGTGTAGAATAGCGTCGATACTGCCGTGCAACTTTGAGAGAGACTAATTTCCAGTTGAGCTTTTTCTACATCCCCCGCGAGCATGTTAACGGTAGCCTCGGTCGCTGCACCGCTCGCGCACAGGAGAGCATTGCGATCCGCGTCATCCAACCACTCGAAGAAAGTGAATCCGAGAGGGCCGTTGAAAGTCTGCGGATTCTTCCCAAATGCTTTGATGGCGATTTCGATGCCACGAACAACTCCTCGATCTTTAGCGACGGCATCTTCGAACTTCTTGCCAAACATCTTTTCTTCCATGTCCAGCAGAGGTTTGTATTCTTGTATGGCGCGATCGGCTTGCGTTAGCACGAGTTTGATTTCATCGTCGGTTGGAAAGCTCGCTTCTCGATCCTGCGCATGAGACACAACGCAAAAACTTGCAACGAGTGGCAGCAGGATAAATCCGCAACGGAGTGAGGGCATGAGGCTCCTTTGTGATGCGCTTGGTGGATATTAACACGGCAGGCGGGTCAGGCGGCGGTGACGAGGATGGTGGTGGCTCGGCGGGAGCGGGGTTTGCGGCGGATGACGATTTCGACGTCGCGATCCAGGGCGTTGAGGAAATGCATGAGACGCTCGGCGGAAAAACCCTCGAGGCGATAATTCACGAGCGCGGAAATCTTTGGCTGATTGACGCGCAGGATGCGCGCCGCCGCGGCTTGCGACAGTTGGCGGGCCCCGCAGATGTGGTTGATGGCCACGGCGAGGCGGACTTTGGTTTGTTTTTCCTCGGCGCCGGACAAACCCAAGTCGGCAAAAACATTGCCCGAGCTTCGGACGACTCCAATCTTATTTCTACGTCTTGCCATAGTGGACGCCAAAAGAAAAAGCAGGGTGCCTGGCTGAAGCCAGGCGCTACATAAACCATTCTATCCCACTTCTAGGATATTCAGTCAAGACCGGCGAACGGCAGGTAGCGGGACGGTTTGCGCACGAAGTCGGTTGGGTAGCACTGGCACTCCTGCCTGTGCTCGCGAGTCGTTCCGAAGTGCCGGTGCACAGCCAGGAGTGGCTGTGCTACAAGGTCCCGCCGTTTTGGAACTGTTGACCGCTTTGCGGTCATACATCACGACGATGGAATCGCTACAATGATTTGGTTTCTTCCACGTTATGGCCACCACCACAACATCTCCGCGAGTGGACTGGAAGCTGATTTGGGCGCAGCGTGGGTTCCGGTATTTTTTTCTGGCGATGCTGGTGTCGCTGTTCGGTTCGGGGATGAACTTCGCCGGGGTGGGCTGGCACATCCTGGCGATCACGCATTCGACGGTCGCGGTCAGCTTGCAGATCATCGTGGTGACGCTGCCGGGGCTGGTGGTGCCGTTTCTTGGCGGCGTGCTGATCGACCGCTTCGACCGGCGCTACCTGGGCATCGTGCTGGACCTAGTGCGCGGCGCGGCGGTGCTGTTCACCGCGGCGATCGCCTTTCGCGGCCATTTGCAACTCTGGCATCTCTACGCGATGACGCTGGTGACGGGAATGGGCTTCGCGATGTACTGGGCCACGGTGAACGCGCTGGTGCAGGAAGTGATC
>JBGPGF010000023.1:0-22593 GCA_041483755.1 Terriglobia bacterium
AACATGGAGAGCCACAGGAGCCGCTGGCGCAAGGAAAATGTCGGAAGTCTTGGCATGGCTGGTTCGTCCCGTTCCCGCTCCACGACTTGCCCCTACCTTCGATTGCGTGATCGCGAAGCGATCAACACGCCGCGCACTCCCAACGCGTGGAAGGGGCAAAATACACCGCGAAGATATGGGGCAAGCGAGTGACCAATCACCCCGGCGAGTGCCTTGAGAACGATTGAAAAAACAGGGCTTTATTCCCAGGTGCGGGGCCGCGAGGAGGCTCGCCGCGAAAGAAATGAGTCAAATCGGAGAGGGAGTGCCAGGATGGAACACCACGCTCAGTCGAAGGACCCTCATCTACTCCTGCTGTTCGAGACACCGTACGGCCCCGCAGAAAGCCGCCACGGCAAAGGCCACGAAGGCCATACCTTCCAAAGCAACCAGGCGCGCGTCCCCAAGACCGATGGACATATACCGCAGCCAGTCAATCTGCCAGGTGATCGGATTCACCAGGGCTGCCCGGCGAAACCACACCGGCAGAGGCTCCAGCGGGTAGAACATCGAGCTGGCGAACAGAAACACAAAGTAAAACACCGAGGTGACGGCGTTGAAGACGTCGTTGCGGCGCGTTCGCAGCGCAAAAATCGCGTAGAAGAAAAACCATCCAGCGGTACCCACGGCCACGCCTAGCAGCAGAAGCGGCAGCAACTGCCACCGGATTCGAATGTGGAACAACCAGCGGCCCAGGGCGAGGGTCAGCGCGGATTGCACAACCGCAATCAGCACGTTGAACAGTACCTTTCCCAAGAGATATTGCGAGCGGCTCAGAGGGTAGGTCAGCATTTCGTAAAAAATGCCGTTGTCCCGGTCGAGAAAAAACGACCACGACGTATTCGAGGCAATCCCAAAGCTGGCCATGGCCAGCACACCGGCCAGAAAAAAGGCGTTGTAGTCCACGCCGCCCGCCAGATGAGGAGCGCCGAGAGCGGCATTGATGCCCACACCGAAAACCAGCATGTAACAGAGCGGATAGAACAAATCCCAGAAGATGAACGTCACGTTTGTGGCGCGAATCCTGGCTTCGCGATAGACCACCGCCGTCAGTGCGCTCATTGTGCCTCCTTCCGCTCCGTCATCAGCTCGATGAAGATGTCTTCGAGGCTCGCCCCCCGCACCTCGAGGTGCAACACGCGGCGGCCGCGCGCCAGGCCGGCCACCTTTTCGACCACGCGAGCCTCTTCCACCTTGAAGGCCGCTTCGATGGTGTTCGATTCAATATTCATGCGCAGCGGCGCAAGCCGCGCAAGTTCCGTTTCGATTCCTTCCGGCAAGCGATCAAAGGTCATCGAGACTTCGTACACTCCCTGAGATAGCAGCTTCAGAGCGTTCAAATCGCCTCGCGCCACCTGCCGCCCTTTGTTCAGGATCAGAATGTCGTCGCACAATTCTTCCGCTTCGTTCAAGACTTGCGTGGTCAGCACGATGGTGCGTCCCTTCCGCGCTTCGGCGCGGAGCAGGCTCATCACCTGGCGCTTGAGAATGGGGTCCATGCCCGTCGAAAACTCATCCAGAAAGAGCACCGGCGTATCCACCATGAACACCTTGGCGACCTGCACCCTGCGGCGAAAGCCGCCGCTCAGGTCCTGTACTTTGCGCGCGGCTTCTTCCTTAAGCTGAAAAATGTCCATCACCGCCGCGGCGCGCCGCGAGGCCAAAGTCCTGTCGAGCTGTTGGAACCGCGCGTAGGTGAGCAGGTTGTCGCGCACGGAAAGGAGCAGGTCCGCCGCCGTTTCCTGAATGACCGCGGCGATGCGGCGGCGCACCTCGAGAGGCTTGTGCACGACATCGAAACCCAGAATGCGCCCCGCGCCCGCCGTGGGCCGCGTCAGCGTCGTCAACATGCGCAGCATGGTGGACTTACCCGCCCCGTTCGGCCCCAGCAACCCAAAGATCACGCCGCGCGGCACGGCAAAGCTCACGCCATCCACCGCGCGCACAGGCGGCTTCCCGCGCGCGGCATAAACCTTCACGAGATTTTCAGCTTCCAGCGCAAACTCGGTCATGGAATTCTCCAGCAAAATTGGCGGCCGGAACGACCAGCCGGAATGTGTTTACGCCGACAGTCTTCTGTAGAATTGCCAGTGGGGCGCCTGGCGCGAGCAATCAAACGATTACGGGAGGATGACGTTGCAGCGCATAGCAGCTCTCTTCGTCTTGACGTTCTTACCCTATCCGGCGCAGGCACAGAAGTCAACGCCGCCGGTTCCGCCGGCACAAGTCGCCCAGGAAGTGCATGCCTGGCGTGTGGGCAATGAGGATCGCATCGTTCGCGAACTCATCGAGTTTCTCACGATTCCCGATGCTGCTTCGGATACCCCGAACATTCAGCGCACCGCCGCGCGCCTCGTCGAACTGCTCGAGGCCCGCGGCATCGAAACACATGTATTTCCCATCGCGGGCCGCGGCCCCGTCGTCTTCGGAAAACTCATTACGCCCGAAGCTGCTCGCACCGTTATTTTCTACTCTCACTACGATGGCCAGCCCGTCGATCCTGCCGCATGGATGAGTGGCAAGCTGTTCGAGCCCGCGCTCTTTACGAAAGCCATCGAAGGCGGTGGCAAGCAAATCCCGTTTCCACGCGGCCACTCCGGCAGACCGGGCGTGTATGAAGACGAATGGAGAATCCATGCGCGTTCCACGCCGGGCGGCAAGTCTTCGATCGTCATGCTGCTCGCGGCGCTCGACGCCCTCCGCGCCAGGAATATTCCACTGGCCGTAAACCTCAAAGTGATCTTCGAAGGAGAAGGCGAGGCAGCCTCACCCAATCTGGAGCGCACCCTCGGCCTGCACAAGAATCTTTTGGATGGCGATCTTCTCCTCATGTTGGCCGGTCCGCTCGATTCCTCCGGCCAGCCCGTCGTCACCCTGGCAATGGGTGATGCGCACCTTTCCGAGAAGATTGTCGGGGTCGTCGAAGGCGCGGCTGGCCCGGCCGCAAGGGTTCCCGTGCCGGAAAACAATATGCCCGCGCGGGTCTTCGCGAATCTCGGTTTGCCGATTGCCGGCGTGGCGATTGTCAATTCCCACGGCCACGATAACAAGGACAATGAATATGTCCGCTTGGGCGAGCTTTGGCGCGCGCTGGAAGTCTATGGCGCCCTCCTGGCTAACTTGAAGTGGTAGATGCGCGGTTATAGGGCGAGAAAATTCTTCAGGAGCTGCTTGCCGGATTCGGTGAGCACCGATTCCGGATGGAACTGCACGCCTTCGGCGCGGAACTTGCGGTGACGCAGGCCCATGATGATGCCGTCGTGCGTCTGGGCTGAAATCTCGAGCACGCGCGGGAGCGATTTGCGCTCGACAATCAGCGAGTGATAGCGCGTGGCCGTGAACGGGTTCGGCAGTTTGCGGAAAATGCCCTTCCCGTCGTGTTCGATCTCGCTCGTCTTTCCGTGAAACAGTTTCGGCGCGCGAACCACTTTCCCGCCGAAGGCCGCGCCCAGGGCCTGATGCCCCAGGCACACGCCGAGGATGGGAATCTTACCCGCCAGCCGCTCAATCAACTCGACGGAGATCCCCGCCTCCCGCGGCGTGCAGGGGCCCGGAGAAATCACGATCTTCTCCGGCTTGCGCCGGGCAACCTCATCGACGGAAATCTTGTCGTTGCGGTGGACTTCGATCTGGCAGCCCAGCTCGCCCAGATACTGCGCCAGGTTGTAGGTAAAGGAGTCGTAGTTGTCGAGGAGGAGGATCACGGCTATTTCTTTCCCGTGCGCTTTTTGGCGCGCGTCCCGGGGTGCGCCGCTTCGAGCGCCGCCCGCAAGGCCCCGGCCTTGTTTACACACTCTTCATATTCCGCTGCAGGCTTCGAATCGGCCACGATCCCCGCGCCGGCCTGGATGTGGGCCGTGCCGTTTTTCATTACCATGGTGCGCAGGGCGATGCACGAATCGAGATTCCCCGCGAAATCCAGATATAGGATTCCGCCGGAATAAATTCCGCGGCGCGTGCGCTCCAGCTCTTCGATGATTTCCATGGCGCGCACCTTCGGCGCGCCGGAGACAGTTCCCGCGGGGAAGCAGGCCATCAGCGCGTCGAAGCAGTCCACGTCCTCGCGCAAGCGGCCGCGCAGGCTGGACACCAAATGCATGACGTGGGAATAGCGCTCGACGGTCATCAACTGCTCGACGCGCACGGTCCCGTAGTCGCACACGCGGCCCAGATCGTTGCGGCCCAGGTCCACCAGCATGATGTGCTCGGCGCGCTCTTTCTCGCTGGCGAGCATTTTCGCTTCATTCTGCAGATCCTCTTTTTCGTCGCGCCCTCGAGGCATGGTTCCGGCAATGGGCCGGTAGAGGACCTCGCGCCCTTGCACCTTGACGAGCATCTCCGGAGAGCTACCGATCACGGCGACGTCGTTCAAGTGAAGATAAAAGAGATACGGTGAAGGATTCAGCGCCCGTAGGGCGCGGTACACGGCAAATGGCTCGGCGCCGGTCTCGGCCGAAAACCGCTGACTCACGACGACCTGAAAAACGTCACCCGCGCGGATGTATTCCTTGGCTTTGCGCACGGCGGCAACATACTCATGGCGCTGGAAATTCGAAGCGACCCGCAGGGACTTCTTGCCGCCCCGCGCCGCCCCGGCCGTGGCATGCTCGGCGCCAACCTGCTGTTCGAGCACCTTCCGAGTTTCGGCGATTTCGCGCGCCGCGGCGTCGTATTTCGCGCGCAGGCTTCCCGACCCTTCGGTGAAGACGTTGCGGACGATCCAGAGCTGGTGCTGCACGTGATCGAAGGCGATCAAGCCGTGATAAAACATCAAGACCGCGTCGTACAGGCCGATATCGTCGCGCAGACGCTGTGGAAGGCGCTCAATCAGCCGCACCATGTCGTAGGCAAAATACCCGATCGCGCCGGCCACCAGCGGCGGCAGACCCGGCACGCGCACGGGGCGAAAGCGCTCGATGCGCTCGCGCAAGAAGGAGACGGGATCGCGTTCTTCCCACACCACGCGGTCATGGCTTTCTTGCACGCAGGCCCCGCCCGCATAGCGAAAAACCTCAGCGGGATTGGCGCCCGCAAATGTATACCGGGCAATCTTCTCGCCACCTTCGACGCTCTCGAGCAAGAAGGAGTAGCGCGAGCCCTCCGCCAGCCGCAGGTACGCGCTGACGGGGGTCAGCAAGTCTGCCGGCAGCACTTCATACACGGGAATGAGGTTCCCCTGTTTCGCCAGGCGCTGAAATTCGGGAAAGCTGGGCTGAATCACGGCCCGCTCCGGCGATGGCCAGCCGCCCGCGCGACGTGCTCGTCCCCGCGGAGCTTGCGCAGCACGGCACGCCGCATGGCCGCTTCCGGCGCGCGCTGCTCCGTCCAGATCTCCCATTGCGCGAAGCCTTGGGCGAGAAACATCTCCACGCCGGGAACGGCCTCGCATCCCTTGCGAGCCGCGAGCTTCAGCAACTGTGTTTTCTCCGGGCGATAGATCATGTCCATCACAATCCCACAGTTTACCTCGCGCGCGAGAAGGGGCGAAGCGCCGGCGTGCGGAAACATGCCCACGGGCGTCGTGTTTACGATGGCATCGAAGAATTGGCTGCGAAGAGCGCGGCGGGGCAAGGCTTCTCCTCCGGCGGCTCGCGCCAGTTCACGCGCTTTTTTTTCTCTTCGCGCGCACACGGCGACCTGCGCTCCCGCGCGTGCCAGCGCGAAGGCCGCCGCGCGGGCGGCGCCGCCCGCGCCAAACAGGAGCACGCGGCTCCCTTTCAGCCGCAGCCGGCGCTCCAGCGCGCGCAGCACGCCCACGTAATCCGTATTGCAGCCGAAGAGTTTGCCGTTCCCGCGCACCACCACGGTATTCACCGCGCCGATCTCCGTCGCCAGGGGGTCACACTCATGCAGATGACGCAGAATCGCCTGCTTGTGCGGAATCGTCACGCTAAACCCGCGCACTCCCATCTCCGGCGCCGCGTTCAGAAAATCGACCAGGTCGTCCACCAAGAACGGCAAATAAACGGCATCCACTTTCTTGGCGATGAAGCCGGCATTGTGCAGCAAAGGGCCAAGCGATTGACTCACCGGATTGCCGATGACGCCATAGACATGGGTTCGCCGCGTCAGCTCGTGGGCGCGGTAAAGATGCTTCATCTCGTGCAGCGAAACTTGTCCTGGCGCCGTCGCCTCCGCCACCGGCGCATACGCGAGGGCGCTGCCTTCGCGCAGCGCAAGAACGCGAGCCGGCATTCCGGCCTCGCTCATGGGTATAGCGATGACGTTTCGAGATTGTCGAGTGAGCTTGAGCAGGCGGACGCTTTCGGTAACGCTTCTGGCGTTCGCCGCCACCTTGACCACATCGGCCTTGTACGAGTGGCATTCCCTCATCAGCCGGGGTAGATCGCGCGGGGTTCGCTGGAAGTCGTGATGGGAGATGATCACACGTGCCGGACCAACCACATCGCGCACGATACCTCGTGGAAGACTCCGAAACGTTTCGAGTTCGACATCGCACCACAGACAACCCGAGGCAGTTGCCAGGCCAAGTACGACGAGCTCCGCTCCGTCGCGCAGCATGGACCGTCCGCCACCTTCCCTCGTACGGCAAGTAGCAATGAAGCGCGTGTTCCGGCGATGCCCATGAATCCAGTGAAGAAGCTTTAGCAGTTGGCCCTGGTCTGTCAACCAATCGAGGCGCAGTTCGATCGTCCGCGTAAGATGCTGTGCGGCCAGCACTTGCGCCGCCATCTCCCGCGCCGTGGAAGCCGCTACGACGGCGCAGATGCGGTCCGCCCCGCTCCCGAAGACGCTCCTACCCTGTTGTTTACTGGCCATTTGGGGGAAACATCGCTTGTACCATGCGGTATCAAACCTGTAAAGCCACCGCGGGCAATTCCTTGACGCCTCACGAATCCCTCTGTTAGCTTGGCAAAGAAAGCGAGATCCGCACGGCTTGTGCGGGTTGTTCATAGAGGAGTGTCCCCATGCGCGTAAATGCTGCTGGATTATGTCTCTCAGTTCTGCTGGGAGCCGGCCTGTGCTCCGCCCAGAATGCGCCGGCGCCGCCACCGGCCCGCCAACCCGATGCATCGCTGGTCTATTGTTCCGGGTTCGTCACGGATCAGAAGGTGCCGGATGAGATGCGCCTGATTTCCGGCGAACAGTCGAACTACAAGGTTACTTTTGGCCAGGGAGACTACGTCTACATAAACCGCGGCGTAAATCAGGGCGTGAAAGTGGGAGATGAATTCTCGGTTCTCCGCCCCACGGCCGACGGCATAAAAATGCCGTGGTTTCGCTGGCAGAATAAGCTGATGAAGGTCATGGGCACGCCCTATAGCGATTTAGGACGCATTCGAGTCGTCGTGGTGCAGCCGAAGGTTTCCATCGCCCAAGTCGTCTTCAACTGCGACTTCATGCAGCGCGGGGATATTCTTCAGGCTTTCCAGGAGCGCCCGGCGCCGACGTTCAAGGATCCGTCTCCCTTCGACCACTTCGCTGCCCCCAGCGCCAAGCCGGTGGCCATGGTCGTCTCCTCGACCGGTTTCCACCAATCCTCGGGCACGAACGATACGATTTTCGTAAACCTGGGAGTATCGCAAGGAGTAAAAGTCGGCGACTATTTCCGTGTTTTCCGGTATGAGGGTTCGCGGAATGACACGATGGACCCGGGCAAAGACTATCAGTTCAAACTCTGGGGTTTCGGAAGCACACCCACGCGGTACAACTGGGATGACTTACCTCGCGAGGTTCTGGGCGAAGGTATCGTACTCAACGTCAGCCGGAATTCGTCCACCGTACTGCTCACTTATTCCACGATTGAAATTTACGCCGGCGACTACGTCGAGATCGAATAAAAGCTCGCCCTTCGATTGCGTCCAACAGATTCGGCCCGGTTTCCCGTGGAAACCGGGCCGTTTTTTGTTCCGCTGGATAAACGGAATCCAAGAACGAGTGCGCCGCTGCCCTCACCGCGAATGCGATTGCGTCTCGGTTAGGATTTCGCACGTAAACGAGGAGATCCGCGCCCCGGAATCCTTCCAGGCATCGAGAGGGAGCCCCGCCTTCCTGCACGTCTCTTCCAGAAATCTCTCGCGGGATAGATTGTGCTCGACAGCCACCTGCGGCAGGAGCAGCCCGCGGTGCGGGCCTCGCGTAATGAGCAGCCCATGCCGCCCGATCTCTATCTCTTCCGGCCGGATGCGCTGCGGCTTGGAAAGCAGCGAAATCTCGATCTCCAGACTGGGCAGCTCTTCTTCGCGCACGCGCGGGAATCGAGGGTCTTCGAGCGCCGCGCTCACCGCGCAACGCACCACGCTCTCGCCCAGCGATTCCGCCGGCTCGATGACGCCGATGCAACCCCGCAGCCGGCCGCCCTCGTGAATGGTCACGAAGACACCTCGGGATTCTCCAAGGACGACTTCGCGGGGGATCGTTTCGAGGAGGCCGCTGCCACGGACAGCTTCTGCGATGCTCCGGCGGGCTAATCGCAGGAGGACGCTTCGTTCGGGATCAGAGAGTGGCGGCATCCTGCGGCTTCTTGCGGCGTTCGAGCAGGCGCAGGGAGCGGCGCTGTTTGATGCGGTCGTCGAGCTGGCTCCAGAACCGGAGAAAATATTGCGCGGCGGAGCCCAGGGCGCTGATCACCACCAGCCAGAGCAGTCCGAGCGCCCAGGGCTTCAGCCGGGGATGCCGCGTCCCCAGGATGAGCGCCGCCACCGCTAGTACCTGCAATACCATTTTCGTCTTTCCGAGCAGAGAGGGCTGAATCGTGAAGCCCTCGGCGGAGGCGATGTTGCGCAGGCCCAAAATCGTGATTTCCCGGCCGATGATGATAACAACCATCCACGCGGGCACCAGCTGCATGCCCACGAGCGAGATAAAGGCCGCGCAGATCAGCAATTTATCGGCGATGGGGTCCAGCAGGATGCCCAGCGTGGTCACCTCCAGCCGCCGGCGAGCCAGGTATCCGTCCGCCCAGTCTGTTGCCGCGGCCGCAAGAAGGATGAGCACTCCCCATACCTCGAAACGCATCGAGACTCCCATCACGTCGAAGTTGGGTTTGCCTGTCAACAGCACCGCAATCAGCAGCGGAACGAAAAAAATGCGCAGGAGTGTAAGGCTGTTTGGAAGGTTCATGGCTGCCAGGCCGGCGGAGTTGCCGCCCCTCTGGCTTCCACCACCGGCGCGTTCACTATAGACTTCGCCCCGGCGGGCGTCAACGGTACAGGGGAGTTGACGGCGATACTTCCGCGTTAATAGGTTTGGGCCGCCTGGGCTGTGGCAGGCTATAACTCTTCTGTAACATTTTGAAGCGAGGCTGTGTAAATTGCGCGACAGGGAGTGGGTACGACCCTCCCAATTTCCGGCCCACCCCTGCAATTCAATTCAGCGTAACCAATTGAAACGACATAGGTTATTCAGCACGAGGGACGGCTGCTTCGAATTCGCCCGCCAAGCACGAGCAAAAGGGCGCCTGATCGCTGTTTGATTTTCCACAAGCTTTTCCACATCAGCAAGATACGGGAGGTACCTGCGAATCCGTGCTTAAGCAACTGGCCTAACTCCGCCAAAAGCGCGAATATCGTGATATTACCAGTAAGTGACCTACCCATGCCCCTCAGACGGCTCGAGGGCCGCGCAGGACGCGAACCGGAAGAAACAGCAGCGCGCTCAAGAAGGCAAAGACACCGTGGACGGCGATTCCAAGCAGCCGGAACGGCAGCGTCACCAGCCAAACGATGGGATACAGCACCAGAGCCAGAATCGCCACCGGCCAGCAGAGTACAAACAAGATGCACCAAAGCAGAAAGGCAGCCATAGCGCCTCCTTCTAGTTGGTTCTACGCACGTCAGCTCCGGGAAGTTCCGGAAACCACAAATTTCTCGAGTTGCAACCGCCGCGCCACCGATTCGGGCACTTCGGCCGCAAGGTTTATGTGCGCGTCTTCGACGTCCGATTGGAGAACGCGGCCCAGCGCGTGCACCAGCGCAAGCGTTTTGCCTTCCGCCAAAGGCATGCGCAGCGAGAGCGTCACGACGGGATCCACGGGCAGCGCCTCATCCATCCGCCGCAAGAGTTCCTCCAGGCCTTGCCCCGTTTGCGCCGAAACGAGGACCGGCCCCGCTCCCCTACCCGCGCCATTCGAGGAAACCAACTCTGCCCGCTGGTCCGGCGAGAGCAAATCCATTTTGTTGAGCACCCGCAGGCGCGGCCGGTCCGCGACGCCGAGATCGCGCAGAATCTTTTCCACTTCGGCATCCAGTTCGGAAAAATGCGGATGCGCGGCATCGCTCACGTGCAGAATCAGCGCCGCTTCCTGCACCTCTTCCAGCGTGGCGCGAAACGAAGTCAGCAGCCCCTTCGGCAAATCGCGGATAAAACCCACGGTGTCCGAAAGCAGGACGCGGCGGTTGGACGGCAGCCGGACGGCGCGCACCGTGGGATCCAGCGTGGCAAACATGCGCGGGGAAACCAGCACGTCGGCCCGGCTCAAGGCATTGAACAGCGTGGACTTGCCCGCGTTCGTGTAGCCCACCAGCGCAATCGTTCCCAGCGGCACGGCCTGCCGCGCCTCGCGCCGCAGCGAACGCTGCCTGCGCACCTGCTCGATTTGCGCTTTGATCTTGCCCACGCGGTCGCGAATTCGCCGCCGGTCGGTTTCCAGTTTCTTTTCGCCCGGACCGCGCACGCCGATGCGCCCAGCGCCGCCGCCGGCCCCTCCGGCTCCACCCGCGCCGCTCTTGCCGCCCAGGCGCGACATTTCCGTGCCGTGCCCCGCCAGCCGTGGCAACAAGTAGTTGAGCTGGGCCAGCTCGACCTGCAATTGCCCTTCGCGGCTTCGCGCGTGCTTTGCAAAGATGTCCAAAATGAGTTGCGTGCGATCAATGACGCGGCATTCCGTGGTCTGCTCGATATTGCGCTGCTGCATGGGAGAGAGGTTGCTGTCGAAAATGATGAGGGGCGCTTTGTGTGCCGTAGCCTCCGCGCGAATTTCATCCAGCTTGCCGCGCCCCACCAGCGTTGCGGGATCGGCTTTCTCGCGCAATTGGAACACGGTGCCCGCGATCGCCGCTCCCGCGCTTCTGGCGAGCTCGACGAGTTCGAGCAGCGATTCGCGCTCCGGCTCGCCCGCGGGCACACCCGGAAATCGCGGCGCACGCTTCCACCCCACGCCGACCAACAAGGCGCGTTCGGAACCGGTAATTTCGTGCGGAACCTTCATCGTTCAGACTGGACCTAGACATCGTTCAGGCAGGACCCAGGCGGCGTGAAGCGGGGCAATGCGAATGCCTCTGGTCATGACCCGGCACCTTGCAGTTTTGATTATACGCCTTCGCGCACGGCGCCGGGATCGCTGCTCCGCGCAATCCCATCCTGCTCGATCCAAGAGAGCGCCTGCTCTTGCGCTTTCGGCTCGTCCCCAAACGCGCCGAGCCAGTGCACGTCCGCTCCCCGGCGGAACCACGACATTTGGCGCTTGGCATAGCGCCGCGTGGCCTGGGCAATCGCCGCGCGCGCCGCTTCGAGAGTCATCTCGCCGCGCAGATGCGCGCGCAATTCGCGATAGCCAATAAAATCAAACGGTTTCGCATCTTCCGGAAAGCCTTGCCGCACGAGCCGCCGCACCTCGTCCAGCCAGCCGCGTTCCAGCATCGCTTCGACTCGCGCATGAATGCGCGCATACAACTCCTCCCGCGGAGGCAGCAACCCTATTCGCACCGCGCACCAGCCCTGGAGAGGCGCGCGCCCCTCGCGATGCAGGTCGGAGATCGGGCGCTTCGCCAGCAGACACACTTCGATCGCCCGGATCAGCTTTTGTTCGTCGCGCGGCGCGATGCGGCCCGCCGCTTCTGGATCGAGCCGCCGCAACACGGCGTGCAGGCGCCCCGGCGCATGCTCCGCGGCGCTCTGTCGCAGCCGCTCGCGCAGCCCCTCGGAGCGCGCCGGTGCCTCCACCAACCCTTCGAGCAGGGCTCGCAAGTACAATCCCGTGCCCACGGTAAAAACCGGCAGCCGCCCGCGCCGCCGTAAATCGTCCAACACGGCCAGCGCCATCCGGCGGTACGCCCCCGCCGTCGCGGTTTCGTTTGGGTCCAGCACATCCAGAAGATGATGTGGAATTCCGCGGCGTTCCGATTCACGCGGCTTGGCCGTGCCGATGTCGAATCCGCGGTAGAGTTGCGTGGAGTCACAGGCCACCACCTCGCCGCCCAGGCGTTCCGCAAGCCACACGCCGAGCGCGGACTTCCCCGCGGCCGTCGGCCCGACAATGGTCACCAGAGGCGCGGGCGCGACTTTGTCAGTAAGGGGGCCAGTAAAGGGGCCTGTCATGGAAATAGAAAATGCCAGGCGCGGAAGGCGAGCAGCACGAGCGCAACCAGACCGAGAAGCAAGATTCCCAAGACCTGCTGGCGTGGAGGTTTCACTGTTGCTGTGCGGCGTCCACTGGAACGTTATAGAAGTAGGTGAACCGCAGCTCGATGTACGGCGCGCTGAATGCCGGCGGCAGGGGCTCGAACGGGTTTGACGTGCGAACCGAGGAAACCGCCGCACGGTCCAGCGGCTCTTTTCGGGAAGAGCGCACCAGCACCGGTTCGCCGGCGGGCACGCCGCCATCGCGCATGATCTTGAATTGCAGCGATACGACTCCCCTGTCTCCCAGCCAGACGGACTGCGGCATCACCGCGAACCAATTGCGCTTCACGCTGGCATACACGCGGGCAAGATACGAGGTGAAGTCCACGCCTTCGGTGGGCGTCAGCATTTCCAGCCCGCCGTAAGCTGTTGCTCCCCCGCCTCCCGGACTCGGACGCCCTCCGCCACTCGGCAAGTCGCCCCCGTCAAAGATCGGACGCGAGCCGGCGCTCTTGGCCGCCTCCCGCGCCGAATCTTCGATCGCTCTGCCGGGGGAAAGCTTCGGCAAGACCAGTCCCTTTGTCGTTCGCTGTTCGTCCGGCGATTCGAGCCTAACGGGCGGGCGATCGGCTCGCGGTGCAGGTTCAGGGAGATTCGGCTGCGTTAAGGGTGGCGCCACGTTGCTTTTCGCCACGGGCGCGTTCGGCAGTTCCTTCACCACCCGCTCCGGCTCCGGAGGATTCGGCGACGGTTGTGGCTCGAGCGGCGGCGCAACCTTCCGCAAAATCCGAGGATCCACGCGCATGTGCTCGGCGCGGGGTTCCGCTGGCCGGCTGGCCGTCCTCGGGGGATTCAGCAAGCCGGGTGGAAGGAGCATGGTCAGTCGTTGGCGCGCAATTTCAGAAGCGTCCTGCTCGTGCGAATGAAATGGAAAAAGCCTGGGCTGAAGAATAATCGCCAGGATCAAGAAGACGTGCAACGCCACGGAGGAAATATTGGTGATCAGATTCTTCCGTGCCGTGGCCGCCTGCTGTTCCGAAGCGAGAAAATGCACGTCGCCGGTATTGAAAATATCGGCTTGCACCATATCGAGCGGAATGTGTTGAAGCGGCGCAATCGTTTCGCGCCAGGCGGCATTTACTGGAATAGCGACGCGGGCGTCAAGGTTCGTCGGAATCAACACCGATGCAGGCGCGGCTCTCTCGACGGCAATGGCTTCGAATTTGAGGTCGCGCGGCACCACGACGCGCGCGGCAATCGTATCGAGCGGCAGCGACGTTGGAATTGTCGAGTGCCCGTTCAGGCGCACCATCGGGAGCGCCGGGGGCACCAGCATCCGCTCATCCATTGAGGATGGGCGCCGCGGCAGGGCCGCATCCACGGGGTCGGGCGCCGGTGGGCGCGCATTCTCTGGGACTAGGATTCGGGGAATCATGGGCCAGTTGGTGGAGCGAAGGCTTTCAGTTGGACGCTTCTTCCATGTTCTTGGATGCTTGCCATGACGCGGTCGGCCAATTCCAGCGCGGCACGCCCCGCCCGGCCATCCACGCGCGGCACGCGCCGCGTGCGCACCGCTTCGAGAAAGGACTCCAACTCCGCGCGCAGCGGCTCGACCGGCTCCGTAGGCAGCTTTTCGAACGCAAACTCCGGCAGGGGCCCCGGACGCGCCACGCGCACGCGCAGCGCGTCCCGCCGCGCGTAATCGAGCGAGATGTATTCGTGCTGCTGGAAGAAGCGCATCTTGCGCACGCGCTCGGTCGAAACGCGGCTGGCCGTCACGTTGGCCACCGCGCCGCCCGAAAATTCCAGCCGCGCGTGCGCGATGTCCACCTTGTCGGTCAGCACGGGAATTCCCACCGCTTTCACTTCGCTTACCGGCTCGCGCAGCAGCGCCAGCAGGATGTCCAGGTCATGAATCATCACGTCGTAGATCACGTCCACATCCAGGCTGCGCGGCGTGAATACTCCCAGGCGATGCACTTCGAAGAATAGCGGGCGGTTCAGCACCGGCTCGACCGCTGTCACCGCCGGATTGAAGCGTTCCACGTGTCCTACCTGCAAAATCCGTCCGCCACGCTTCGCGGCCTCGATCAACAGATCGGCTTCGGCGAGCGACGTCGCCATCGGCTTTTCCACCAATACGTCAATCCCCATCGCCAGCAGCCGCGCGCCGATGGCCGCGTGCTGCACCGTCGGGACCGCGAGGCTCACGGCGTCCACCTGCCCGCGCAAGGCTTCCAGATCGGAAACCGCCGCGGCGCCGAATTCCGCCGCGATCTGTGCGGCGCGGGCCGCGTCGCGGTCCACCACGCAAACTAGCTTGGCGCTTTCGATCTCCCGGTACACGCGCGCGTGGTTTTGCCCAAATTCGCCCACGCCGACCACGGCGACACGAGTCTTTCCCGTTTTTGGAGCTACTGCGTCCATTCAGAAGTACTTCCCTGCGAAGCACCGGGCAGTTCCCCGGCTTTTTCCGGCGCCACGGCCTCAATCGCGATGCCTACGGCATCCGCGGCCTCAATCAGCTTGGGACGGTCGAAGAGAAGAGTGCGATGGGCGTCCACGGCGAGGGCCGTTGCCCCCGCCTTCCTCATCTGTTCGATGGATGGCAGTCCGATGACGGGTACATCGAATCGCATGTCCTGCCCCGGCTTGCTCACTTTGACCACCACCAGCGGCCTGCCGCCCGCAATGCGCGCCGCGCGCGCAATCGCTTCGTCGGTTCCTTCCATCGCCTCGATGGCCACGCAGGCGTGGTCCGCGATCACCACGGTCTGGCCGATGTCCATCCCCGCGATCCGCCGCGCAATCTGCAAGCCGTACGCAATGTCTCCCGCTTCGCGTTCGTCCGGCGCGCGACGCGTCAGCACACCCGGCTCGGGCACTAGCGGTTTCAGAAACGCGGTGGAATCCACCAGGTGAATGCCTTCGTCTTCGAGCACGCGGGCCACGGCGCCGATCAGCGAGTCGGTATTTTTCCTCGGCAACGAGAACAGCAGCTTGGCGAGCCGCCAGTCCGGGCGGATGGCGCTGAAAATCTTGTTGTGCTTCACCTGCCCGGCCATCACCGCTTGCGTCACGCCTTCTTGATGCAGCAATTCGATTGTTTTGCTCAGTTCGCCGAGGCCCACCCAGTGCAGCCGCTTCACTTCTTTTTCCAGCTCCGGCGAAGCCTCCTCGCGGATGGCAATCACCGCCATTTCGATGCCCTGGCTGCGCGCGCCTTCCAGCACTAGAAACGGAAATCGCCCGTTCCCGGCAATCAGGCCCCAGCCAGCCACCAGAGGAGACTTCGAATTGGGAGTGGAATGCATTTCAAGAGGGGGGAACGCGGCGCGTTCTACTTCACCACGCCGCGCTCGGCGGCTTCGACAAAACGAATCAGCTCGTCCACGTCCGGCGAGCCCGTGAGCGTTGCGCGCATTTTGGCCAGGGCTTGCGAGGTGTTCAACTTCGACCGCAGCAGCAGCCGGTAAGCGCGCTGGATCGCGCCAATGCGGGCGGCATCAAACCCGCGCCGCTCCAGGCCGATGGTGTTCACGCCGTAGCTCTTGGTCTCGCGCTGTGTCACCACGCGCGAAAACGGCGGCACGTCTTGCGTGATCACCGTGCAAGCGCCGATGTACGCGTAGCGCCCGATGCGGCAGAACTGGTGCACCGGAGAAAACGCGCCGATCGTCGCGTAGTCTTCCACCGTCACGTGTCCGGCGAGCGTCGCTCCGTTCGCAAAGATCGTTTCGTGGCCCACGTGGCAATCATGCGCGACGTGCGCATACGCCATGAACAGGTTTCCGCCGCCAATCGTCGTGGCGCCGCCGCCGCCCGCCGTTCCCCGGCTCACCGTCACGCACTCGCGGAACGTGTTGCCATCGCCGACCACCAGCTCGGTGCGCTCCCCCTTGTACTTCAAATCCTGCGGATCGGCTCCAATCGAGCAAAACGGAAAGAAAATATTCTCTCGCCCGAATCGCGCCGGACCCTGCGCGACCGCATGAGGATGAAGCACGCAGCCTTCGCCAAGCTCCACCTCTTCTCCAACCACCGCGTAGGCGCCAACGCGCACGCCCGCACCCAGCCGCGCCGTCACGGCCACGACCGCTTGCGGATGTATGTCGCTCGTCGTCGTGCGGATGCCGGTCATCTGTTATCGGCTCATCCTGCCGCCGGAGGTTCCACGGCCGCCGGCTCGCGGTCCACCATTTTGCACATCAGCGTCGCTTCGGCCGCCAGCTCTCCGTTCACCGTGGCTTTGCCTTCCAGCTTGCAGAAGTCGCCCCGCCAGTACAGCACCTTCACTTCGACCCGCAACTGATCCCCCGGCACCACCGGCCGCCGGAACCGCGCATCATCCACGGCAACGAAATAGAGCAGCTTCTTCTCGCGATCCGGAATCTCCAGCAGGAGCAGCAGCCCGCCCGTCTGGGCCATGGACTCGATAATCAGCACTCCCGGCATGATGGGCTTCCCCGGGAAATGCCCTTGAAAATACGCTTCGTTGATGCTGACATTCTTGATCCCGACGATCCGCTTGATCCTTTCCAATTCCAGAATGGCGTCCACCATCAAGAACGGATAGCGATGCGGCAGGATCTTCTGAATGCCGTTCACGTCGTAAATCATTCGTTCTCCCGGCTCGCCGCGCAGGCACCCTGCGGCGCTGGCGTTGCCTGTGCAGAAACGCCTTATTATATGCGACCCCCGCTCCACCGCGAAGCGCGCTGTTGCCTTTACTCGCCTCTCCGGCGCAACTCCTGTTTCGGTGGTTTTTCTTCATCTGTGTACCGATTCGGCGGTTTTTGCCGCTTCGCGTCTTCCCCAGCCGCAGTTCGGCTACAATGGGACGTTCAAGGCATTCTTGAGGGCCGCTCGTGATTCATCGTCACGTCTTTCGCAACGATCAGCTCCTGCCGGTGGACGAGGTGCGGCTATCCCCCGGCCAGGCGGGACTGCTCTGCGGCTTCGGGATTTTCACCACGCTGCGCATCGTGCAGGGCGAAGCGTTCGCCTACGAGCGCCACTGGCGCCGCCTCGAAAAGGACGCCGCGCGCATCTCTCTCCCCCTGCCCTGTTCGGCTGCCAAGGCCCGCGTCCATCTCCAAGAGGTCATCCGCGTAAACCAGGTAAGCGAAGGTTGCGCGCGGATCTATCTCGTTTCCAACCAGATCGGCTCCTGGCGCAGCGACGAGGATTTTCCCCTGGTGGACCTGGTCATTTGCAGCGCCGACTTGCCGGACTACCGCGAGCCCGTTCGCCTCACGCTGCGCGAACAGGGCCGCCATGCTGCTTCTCCGCTTGCCGGCGTGAAAACCATCTCCTGGCTGCCGAACGTCTGGGCCGTGGGCGAAGCGATTCGCGAGGGTTTTGACGAGGCTGTGCTTCTGAATGGGCGCGGCGAGGCAGCCGAGTGCACCGCCGCGAACATTTTCGCCGTGAAAAACGGCAAGGTGTTCACGCCACCGCTGAATTCCGGCTGCCTCGAAGGCATTACCCGCTCGATTCTTTTCGAGCTGGCGCCGGAGGCGGGTTTTCCTCTCGTCGAGCAGGCGTTGCGGCCCGAGGATCTTTACTCCGCCGAGGAAGTCTTCATCTCCTCGACCAACCGCAATCTCCTCGCCGTCGGCGAGATCGCCGGCCACCGCTTTGCCGCCGCGCCCGGCCCGGTCACCAAGCGCCTCGACGAAACCTTCGATGCCTACGTCGCCGACTACATTCGCCGCCGCCTCGCCGCCAGCGCCCCCGTTCGCTCCTAACCTCGCGCAAATTTCCGATGCTCACGGCGGCCAGTCACCCCGAGGGATGGTAGAATACGCGGGTTCCCCGGTGGTATGTCCGACGCGCAATCCATTCCCGAAGCGGTTCTTGAAGTCGTCTCACCCGACGGCGCGCGGCGCTTCGTTCGCATCACGCAATCGCCCTTGCTGCTCGGCCGCGGCGCCGAGACTGGGAATCACGTGCAGCTCGCCGACCGGCGCATTTCGCGCCAATGCGCCTCCATCGTGTTTGAAGCGGGCCGCTTCTATATCGAGGACCAGGGACAGCGCCGCGGCCTGTTCATCAACGGTGAAAAGGTCGAGGGCCGCGAGCTGAAGGATCGCGACGCCATCACCTTTGGACTGGAAGATTCTTACGAGATCATTTTTCGCTCGTCGTCCACCGAAGAGCAGCTCCCGAATCTCCTCACGCGCATCGAGAACATCACCACGGGCCCGGACGCCTCCACCGGCGGTTTGCACAAGCTGAATCAGCTCCTGGAAGTCATTGCCGTACTCCATTCGCAGCTTCCGCTCGAGTCCGTCCTCGCGGAGATGCTCGATCGCGCGATTGAAATCACCGACGCCGACCGCGGTCTCCTCCTCGTTCCCGAATCGCCCGGCTCCCTTGGCGTCCGCCTGGCGCGCCGCAGCGGCGGCCTGCGCCTTTCGCCGGAAAGCATTACGCCGAGCCAGACGGCCGTGCGCATGGCCATGGAGCAGCAATCCAGCGTCATCACGGAAGATCTCGCTCAGGCCGGCCTGGACCTCCAAGCGGCGCAAAGCATCGTGATGCAACGTTTGCGCGCGGTCGTCGTGATTCCGCTCTACGCCATGAACCGCGCCACTTCCGAGGAGTCCGCCGCGTCCCGCGTCCGTGGCACCTTTCTGGGCGTCGTTTATCTCGACAGCCGCCGCCCCGCGGCCTTTTCTTCGCTGGACCGCCAGATCCTCGATGCCCTGGCCGTCGAAGCCGCCAGCCTGCTCGACAACGCCCGCCTCGTCGAGCGCGAACGCGAACGCCAGCGCCTCGAGCAGGAACTCGGCATTGCCCGCGACATCCAGCAAGCGCTTCTCCCCCGCGGCCTCGGCGACTACCCGCACCTCGCCGTCTCCGGCTTCAACTTGCCTTGCCACACCGTCGGCGGCGACTATTTCGATGTCTTCCCGATCAGCGCGGAGCGCACCGCGTTTCTCATCGCCGACGTCAGCGGCAAAGGGCTGGGCGCCGCGCTGCTCACGACCATGCTGCAAGGCGCGCTCTCCGGCATGACCCTGGGCACCGATCCGGCGCGCGTCTTCAACCAGATCAACCGTTTCCTGTGCGAGCACGCCGAAGTCGGGCGTTACGCCACCATGTTCTTCGGCATCGTGGACCGCGACGGCCAGCTCGAATTCATCAACGCCGGCCATCCCTCGCCGCTCCTTCTTCGCAAAGACAAGGCCGAAATGCCGTTTACCGAAGGCTCCTTTCCCGTCGGCCTCGTTCCCGAGGCGCAGTACACCAGCGTTCGCCTAAAGCTCGATCCCGGCGATACGCTGGTCCTCTTCAGCGATGGCGTCACGGAGGCCGCGGACCCGGACGAAGAAATGTTCGGCGTCAATCGCCTCTGCGAAGTTTTGCGCGACAAGAACGAAGCGTCCCTCGACCAGATTCAGAAGTGCGTCCTCGAATCCGTCGAAAACTTCACCCGCGGCGCCAGCCAGGCCGATGACGTCACTCTCCTGATTGTCCGTTTTCGCGCTGCCCACGCCCTCAGCGAGGCTGACAGCGCCCAGTCTGCCTCCGCCTGAGAGGCGCTTTTTGCACCATTGTGTTCGGCCTGCGCTAGCATTTGTAGTATTGTAAATTCTCCTCTTCCTGGGTGGCTTGGGGCCCGCGGAAAGCGCAATGCTTATCAACATCGAGGGTGATGCCGGTTGAAAAGTCTCTCCATCTCCGTGTTTTCACTCATTGGGGCGTTCGCCGCATTTGCGCCGCCCGCACGGGCGCAAGCTCCCGCGGCGCAGACACCGCGCGCGCTGACGCTTCAGCAAGCTTTGGAGCGCGCGGACCGGCAAAATCTGGATCTTGTCACGGCCCGTTTGCGGCATGCCGTGTCGCAAGCAGGCGTTCGCATTGCAGGCCAGCTGCCCAATCCCAGTTTTACGATCGCGGCCGCGCGAGATGCTCCCCACGAAGGCGTATCCTGGGATCAGCCTCTTGAAATTGGCGGGCAGCGGCGGCGGCGCATCGGCCTTGCGCAACAACAAGTCTCCCTGACCGATCTTGAGATCAGCACGGTCGCCCGGCAAATTCGCCGCAGCGTTCGCGTCGCCTACTTCGCGGCAGTCCACGCGCGCAGCCTGACAGCGGAGCGCGCGCAGGCTCTTGTGCTCGTCCGGCGCATTCAGGGAATCGTTAAGGCGCGTTTCGAGGCTGGCGATGTTCCACAGCTGGAATTGCTGCAAGCCGATCTCGAAGTGGCCCGCGGCGAGGCGGAGCTGGCCGTTGCCAGCCAGCAGGAGAAGCTGGGGCAAAGTCAGTTGAACGTCCTGATGAACGAACCGGCCGGCGCACCCTGGGATTATTCCGTGCCGCTCGAGTCACTGCTGCCGGAAGTCACGCTTTCAGACTTGATCCTGCGGGCCCAGGTCTCCAATCCCGATCTTCAGCACCTCGCCCAGGAAAAGAGGGTGGAAGAAAACCACCGCGCGCTTCTTGCGGCCGAGCGAATTCCCACGCTCAATCTCCAGTTCGGCACGGACTTCAATTCGCCGCCCGACTTCCGCGTCGGTCCGCGCGGCCAGCTCTCGCTCAACGTGCCGTTGTTTTCGCGCAATCAAGGCGAGCTCGCGCAGTCCGCTGCTACCGTGCAGGTGATCGACAGCGAAATCGCCGCAACGCGACGAGGCGTGGCCGGACGCGTCGAGGCGGCATTCTATGAGTGGGCAGCGCGCCAGACCCAGGCCACGCTTTTTCACGACTCCTTGGTACCTGTGGCGGAAAAACTCGAAACCCTGGCTGAGGAGAGTTACCGCGCGGGTCGTGCGAACATCCTCACCGTGCTGGATGCGCAACGCAACGTGCAGCAGGTCCGGCGCGACTATCTCGATAGCTTGTTCGCATTTCAATCGTCCTTTGCCGATTTGGAGGCCGCCATGGGAGCGGCGCTCGACTAAATGAAAACCAGGCCGTATCCGTTCCCTTCGGAAATTCCGCTTCTCGCGTTGCTTTTCGCCGCCGCATGCGTTGCCGCATGTTCGCATCCCGCAGCCGGAAGTGACGAAGAGGGTGGCGATGGCAGCGCGTCCGCCGTCGCCGAGGTCACGCTCATAAAAGTCGCGCGTGCCGATCTTACGGAGACCCTCGCCATCACGGGCACGATTGCCGCCCTGCCGAATAAAGACGTTCGAGTCAGCTCGTTGGTCCCCGGCCGCGTCGCGGAATTAAGCGTCGCGGAAGGCGATCGCGTGAATTCCGGACAGCTCATTGCCAGGATTGATGACCGCCCGTTCCGGGATCAGGTGAAGCAGGCCGAAGCCGCCGAAGCTCAAGCCAAAGCCAGCCTGGAAAATGCCCGCCTCAGCCTCGGGCGCAACGAGGACCTGTTCACTCGCGGCATCGCGGCGCGCAAGGAAGTCGAGGATGCCCGCACGCTGGAGAAAGTCTCTGCCTCCGCCTTGCTCCAGGCGGAGGCATCTCTCTCTCTGGCCACCGCACAGCTGGCCCGAACGCAGATTCACGCACTGCTGACTGGAACCGTGGTGAAACGATTCGTCAGCGTCGGCGAACAGGTGGACGGCACGGGAACACAACCGATCGTCGAAGTCGCCAACTCGGACGAAGTGGAACTCCTCGGCAATGTCCCCGCCGCCTATCTCGGAAAATTTCACCCTGGCCAAACGATCGCCGTTGCAAGCGATGCCTTCTCGGACAAGCTACTCTCGGGACGCGTGGTTGCGGTGGCGCCCGCCGTGGATCCCGCCACAAATGCCGGATTGATACGCATCCGCTTTGAAAATCGGGCGGGTTTGCTCCGCATCGGCATGGCCGTTTCCGCCCGCGTGCCGGTCGCCAGGCATGCGGCCGCTCTGAACGTTCCGCCGGAGGCGATCTACCGCAATGAGCAGGGTGCGCCACGCGTCTTCAAGGTTACCGGCGACTCGGCGGTGGCCGCCGAAGTGAAGCTCGGCATTGAGACACCGGAGCGGATTGAGCTTCTTGATGGAGTCAGGGAGGGTGACACGGTAATTCGCACCGGGGGCTACGGGTTGGGCGAGAAGGCCAGGATTCGCGTTCAGGGCGCGCCCGGAAACCCCGCGAAGCCATGAACGTCGTCGCCTTCTGCCGGCGCAATCGCTTCGCCGTTTTTCTGCTCACGGGCTTCTTGATTGTGGCGGGCGTCCTCGCACTGTTCACTTTACCCAGCAATATCTACCCGGAACTGAATTTTCCCCGGGTTGTGATCCTCACCCATGCCGGCGACCTGGCCCCGGATTCCATGCTGCTCCAGGTCAC
>JBGPGF010000024.1:0-22325 GCA_041483755.1 Terriglobia bacterium
CGGACGCCTACGCGGCCTATGCTTACGACGGGATGAGGATTCTCATCGGTGCGATTGAGAAGACAGACCTGAATCGCGGGAAGATCATGGATGCCCTGCGTGAACATCAACTCAAAGAATACGACGGCGTGAGCGGCCTTGTGCAATTCGATCGTACGTTAAATAACATCGCCCCCGTCGTCCTGGCGCATGTTGACGGAGGCAAATTCGTTTATTGGACGGCTCAGCACGGTGAATCCGCTCCTGCGAAAGAGGGGGCCGGGAAGCGTTGATGGCAGGGCTCAACTCGTTGCGATTGAGGAGCCGGCAGTCACAGGCAAGTTCATCGCGTACTTTCCTGTTTGCCAGACTGCACTGGGTTTCACTCTTTCTTGTTGTGGCTGCGACTGCCTGGCCTGTTGCAGCGCAGACCAATTCGTCTTCCACAAAGCCATATGCTTCCCTCGACCGCGAAGCCGTCAGCTATCGCGGCCCCGGCCGAGCAGCTGCAAGGGATGTGTTGGGTGGCGTCGTCACAATCGGAATCATTCTGCCGCTCCAGGGGCGCCGCGAGCCCGAGGGTCGAGCGCTGCTGGTGGCCGCGCAGCTGGCTCTGGAAGAAGAGGATGCCGCAGGGCTTTTGCCGGATGGCCCCCGGCTGGTTCTGGCTGCGCGCGACGAAGCTGGACGCTGGGGGCAGGCCAGCAGCGAGATCGTGCAACTGATCGAACAGGATCACGCGCTCGCTCTAATCACTTCCGCAGACGGCAACATCGCTCATCAAGCGGAGCAGATCGCCAATAAGACCGGCATTCCGATATTGACCCTTTCGAGCGATGCAACAACGACCCAGATCAATATTCCATGGCTTTTCCGTTTGGGCCCAAGTGACGCCGACCAGTCACGCGCCTTCGCCGAACATATCTATCGAAAAAATGGATTCCAGAGAGTGCTCCAGATCGTGGAGATGGGCCACGACGGGAGAATCGGCAGCGTTGAATTCGAGAACGCCGCCAGACAACTTCAAGCGCCTCTCCCTGATCGGGTGGATTTCGCTTCTTCAGAATCAGAGCTGGAAGCGGTCGCAACGCAGGTCCAGGCAAGAAACCCCGAGGCCATCGTTCTTTGGACCGACGCACTATTCGCCGCCAAACTGCTGGCCCTGATCAGGGGAGTGGCGCCGTCCGTGCCGGTTTACGTCTGCAGGAAGGCGGCTCAGTTTGCGATCGAAGGTGGCGGTGAAACTTCAGGCGTCACACCTGTCCCAGAAAAACGGAGTGACGCTGGAGTTTGGATGGTGGTGGCTCGCTCAAGCGTGCAGGAAGCGGCGCGACGTGAGTTCGCAGAGCGCTTCCGGCACCGCATAGGAACGCCGCCGGGTATAGCCGCCGTACAGGCATACGATGCCGTACGTCTTGTAGCTGCTGCGCTGCACCGCGCCGGACCGAATCTGGCCCGCCTGCGGGACCACCTTGCGTCCGGCATGAGATTTCAAGGTGCCAGCGGGACAATTTCATTCGACGCTGCCGGAAACAGGGCCGGAGATGTTGCCCTCGTTAGGATGTCAAGCCTGACCGGCACGACATCTGTGTTCTGACCGAGTGGAATCGCCGCGATCCGCCTCCTCGTTGTTGCTCGCACGGAGTTTTTCAACCAAGATGGAGTTATTGTTAGGGACGCCCGATCGGATCGCGCCGTGAGACGGTCCAGGAAAGAACTTGCGCAGCGCAATTACGGTTTGGGAGATTCGGCGGGCGACTGCGCACGGGCGGGTGGAGCACCCTTGAAGATTCAAGCGGAATTGCCGCGCCATAGAAAACGCTTCCGTCCCCAGCCATTCGGCATATAATCCCCGCGCTCGCCCGGGCGCTGTCCCGGAACAATTTTGCGCGGAGGATTCCCTCTCATGGCTCAGAAATCCAACTCATTCTTCGTGAACCGCAGGAAGTTTTTGACCGCAGCGGGTGGCGGGCTTGCGGCCGCAGTGATGAGCAAAGCCGGTGTGCCGTCCGCAGGCGCCGAGACCAATAGATTATCCGCCGATGCCAGGCCGGATGCCGCCGTTCCTGGGACGTTGCGCAAGATACCGATCGGCGCGTTCGATCCCCCCTATAGCAAGCTGTCGCTGGACGATATGCTGGACAAAGTCAGTGCGCTGGGGCTCGAAGCCATGGAAATCGGCACGGGCGGCTACTCCGGGGCCAGCCATTGTCCCGTGGACGAGCTGCTGGCCGATGCCGGAAAGGCAAAGGCCTGGAAGAAGAAATTCGAGGACCGCGGAATTCGCGTCGCAACGCTCAGTTGTCACGGCAACCCGCTCCATCCCGAGGCTGCGCACGCCGCGCGCGACGTCGAAACTTTCCGCAAGGCAGTCCTGCTCGCCGAGCGCCTGGAAGTTCCGGTCATTGTGGGTTTTTCCGGTTGCCCGGGCGGATCGCCCGCGGACACGCAGCCGAATTGGATCACCTATCGCTGGCCGCCGGAATACGCGGAGATGCAGGACTGGCAATGGAAGGAAAAGGTGATTCCGTACTGGCGCGGGGCGGCGAAATTCGCGCGCGAGCACGGCGTGCGCAAACTGGCGCTGGAGATGCATCCGAATTGTGTGGTGTACAACCCGCGAACGCTGCTCAAGCTGCGCGAAGCCGTCGGAGAAGAGCTCGGCGCGAACATCGATTTGAGCCACCTGTTCTGGCAGGGTTGTGATCCCATCGAGGTGATTCATCTCCTGGCAAAGCATGGATCAATCTTCCACGCGCACATGAAGGACACCACGTTCTACCCGGAAAACGTGGCTCGCTACGGCGTGCTCAACTTTGCCTTCGAGAAGGGTGATTTGGAATATGCTTCGGAGACGTTTCGCGCGGTGGGTTACGGCCACAGCGCGGGCCAATGGAAAACCATTGTGAAGGCGTACATGGATGTGGGCTACGACGGCATCTTCAGCATCGAGAATGAAGACCCGATTTTGCCGGCGGAACTCGGCGTCGAACGCGCCGCGTACGTGCTGAAGAACGTGCGCAAGGAACTTCTGGGTGAATGATTCGCTCTGTCACGCGCGACGGCCCTCAAGTCAAGCCGCCGAGAGCAAAAATATTTTGCGCTCATAACCAAGCCGGGGAGGATCTATGCAACGGCGTGAAGCGTTAAAACTGCTTTTGGCGGGCGGCGTTTTGCCGGCGGTGCCTGCCGATCTTTTTGCCTTTTTCCAGACAGCGCACCCCGCCTCCGGATACGCGCTGCGCACGCTCAACCCGCATCAGAATGGCACGATTGTCACGATGATCGATCAGATCATTCCCGCAACGGACACGCCCGGCGCGAAGGCCGCGCGCGTCAACGAATTCATCGACGTCATTCTCACCGAATGGGCCACGCTCGAGGAGCGCGCGAATTTTCTGAACGGTCTTGCCGCCGTGGATAAACAGAGCAACCAGCTTTTCGGCAAGAATTTCACGGATGTCTCCTCCGCCCAACAAGTCACCCTGCTTCGCGCCATGGATGATTCACTAATGGATGCGCCCAGACGTCTTCGCCGCCGCTCTGCGGAAGGCTGGGAAGATCGCGACACACAGCTTCGCGGTGATTTCTTTGAAGTCTTCAAGGGAATCACCCTCCACGGTTATTACACTTCCGAAGTTGGATCCAACCAGGAGCTGAAGCTCCGAATCATTCCCGGCAGGCAGCATGGTTGTGCGCCGGTGGGCCCCGGACTCGGGGATGCTTAGGCACAAGGGGCGAACATGGCGGCGAACAATTATGATGCAGTGATTGTCGGTTCGGGAATTACCGGCGGCTGGGCCGCCAAGGAACTCACGGAGAAGGGGTTGAATACGCTGGTGCTCGAAGCGGGCCGCACCATCGTTCCTGAGCGCGACTACGTCGAGCACGTTCCGGTGTGGGAGCTGAAATATCGCGCCTGGGACAATCGTGCCGAGCGCGAGCGCACCCAGCACATCCAGCGCGAGTGTTACTACGCCTGCGATGAATACTCTCACCAGTTCTTTGTCAGCGATGCCGAAAATCCCTATTCCACCGATCCGGGAAAGCATTTTTCCTGGATTCGTGGACGCCAGCTGGGCGGAAAATCCATCACCTGGGGCCGCCAGAGCTATCGCTGGAGCGATCTCGATTTTGAAGGCAATCTCAAAGATGGCGTGGCCATCGACTGGCCCATCCGCTACGCGGACATCGCTCCCTGGTACGACTACGTGGAAGAGTTCGCCGGCATCAGCGGTCAGGCGGAAGGGTTGCCGCAATTGCCCGACGGAAAATTTCTCCCTCCGATGGAAATGACCTGCGTCGAGCTCGACACGCGCGATGCCCTCGCCAAACATTTTGACGATCGCATCATGACCATAGGCCGCTCAGCGGTGCTGACGCAAGCGTACAAGGGCCGCGACGCCTGCCACTACTGCGGAATCTGTCACCGTGGTTGCATTACTTCATCTTATTTCAGCACCCTCAATTCCACTCTTCCTGCCGCGCTCAAAACGGGCAAGCTTACGGTGCGACCCTATAGCGTCGTCCACAGCCTGATCTTCGATGCCAATTCGCGCCGCGTCAGCGGCGTCCGCGTGATCGATTCGCAAACGAAAAATGCCCTCGAATTCAAAGGCCGCGTGATCTTTCTCTGCGCCTCGACGCTCGAGTCCACGCGCATTCTCCTCAATTCCGCCACTCCGGAATTTCCCAACGGCCTTGCCAACAACAGCGGCGAACTCGGCCACAATTTGATGGACCACCACATGGGCAGCGGCGCTTCCGGAACGATGCCGGGTCACGAAGATAAAATGCCTTTCGGCAATCGTCCCAATGGCATCTACATCCCGCGTTTCCGCAATGTGAAAACCAAACACAAGGATTTTATTCGCGGCTACGGCTATCAGGGCAGCGGAAGCCGCGACGGCTGGGGGCGCGGCATGTACATGAGAGGATTTGGCGCGGAGTTCAAGAACATGCTGAAGATGCCGGGCCCGTGGCGCATGGGCATCGGCGGTTTTGGCGAAGCGCTCGCCGATCACAACAACTACGTCGAAGTCGACAAGAGCAAGCTCGACGCGTGGGGAATTCCCACCTTGAAAATTCACTATAGTTGGACCGCGAACGAGCTTGCCATGTCGAAGGACATCGCCATCCAGGCCGCGGAAATGCTCGCCGCTGCGGGCGCGCGCGAAATCCAGGTTAGCCAGGACATTTCCCCGCCCGGTCTGGCAATTCACGAAATGGGGACGGCGCGCATGGGCCGCGATCCGAAAACATCCGTCCTGAACGCGCACAACCAGGCGCACGATGTGAAGAATCTCTTCATGCCGGATGGCGCGTGCATGACTTCCACCTCGTGCGTCAATCCTTCGCTGACGTATATGGCGCTCACCGCGCGCGCATGCGAATACGCCGTCGCGCAAATAAAAAGGAACGAACTGTAACCCCAGGGAGACCTCATGGCCCAGGTGAACCGCTCGCCCAAACTTTACGACGTCTGCGTCATCGGCTCCGGAGCCGGTGGCGGCATGGCCGCGAAAATTCTCACCGAGGGCGGTCTGAGCGTCGCGCTGCTCGAGGCCGGCCCGCCGCTCAATCCCGAAAAAGACTTCAAGATGTTTACGTGGCCGTACGAACTGCCGCATCGCGGCGCCGGTGTGGGCGGGAAGCTGCGTGGCGAACTGAACAACGAGTTCATGGCGCCCAACGGCGCTTGGACCATCGAGGGCGAACCCTACACGTGCGCGCCGGACGCGAATTTCAAATGGTTTCGCTCGCGCATTGTGGGCGGGCGGACCAACCACTGGGGCCGCATCGCGCTGCGATTTGCTCCTATCGATTTCCAATCGTATAAGCGCGACGGCCTCGGCAGCGACTGGCCGATCACCTACGAGGACCTCGCGCCGTATTACGACAAGGTGGAATCCTACATCGGCGTCTTCGGAACCAAGGAAGGCATTCCCAGCGCGCCGGACGGAGTCTTCCTTCCGCCGCCCAAGCCTCGCTGCAACGAAATGATCGTCAAAAAGGCGTGCGACAAGCTGGGCATCCTTTGCGTTCCCGCGCGGCTGGCGGTCATCACGAAGTCGTTGAACGGGCGGCAGCCGTGCCATTACTGCGGCCAGTGCGGCCGCGGATGCACCACGGCGTCCAATTTCAGCTCCAGCCAGGTGCTGATTCCTCCGGCGATGGAAACGGGCAGGCTCACCCTGATCACCAACGCGATGGCGCGGGAAATTGTGGTTGGCAAGAACGGCAGAGCCGAAGCGGTGTCCTACATTGACAAGGCCACGCGCACGGAGAAGAAGATTCACGCGCGCACGGTGGTTCTGGCGGCGAGCGCTTGCGAGTCGTCGCGCCTGCTGCTCAATTCGAAATCGCCGCTGTTCCCGGAAGGGCTCGCGAATTCTTCCGGAACCGTGGGGAAATACCTGACGGATTCAGTCGGCAGCAGCGGCTGGGGCCATTTCGATGCGCTTGAAAAGATGCCGCCGCACAATCATGACGGCACCGGCGGAATGCACATGTACATGCCCTGGTGGAAATTTGACCGCAAGAACGATTTTCCGCGAGGGTACCACATCGAGTTTGGAGGCGGCCGGCACATGCCCGGCGTCGGAATGTTCGACGGGCTGTGCAACGATGAAGAGGGATACGGCGTGGAGTTGAAGCGACGCTGCAGGCAGACGTATGGCTCGGGCATCAGTTTCTCCGGGCGCGGCGAGATGATTCCCAACGCGGACACGTACTGCGAAATCGATCCCGACAAAATCGATCAGTGGGGCATTCCTGTTCTGCGCTTTCATTTCAAATGGACGGATTACGAGTTTCTGCAGGCCAAGGATATGCAGGAGACCTTTCGCGCTATCGTGGAGTCGGCAGGCGGCACGTACAAGACGAAAACCTCCAGCGACGGCCCGTACCCGCATGGAATTCAGGAAGGCGGGAAAATCATTCACGAAGTGGGCACCGCGCGCATGGGCGCCGATGCGAAAACGTCCGTGCTGAACGGCTACTGCCAAGCGCATGACGTGAAGAATCTTTTCGTGACGGACGGCGCTTCGCTGGTCACGAGTCCCGATAAAAACCCGACGCTGACGATCCTGGCTCTTTCCTGGCGGGCTTCGGAGTTTCTGCTGGAAGAAGCGAAGAAGGGAAATCTCTAAATGATGCGCAGAGGGCGGAGGCAATGACCACACGAGGGCTGACGCGGCGCGACATTTTGAAGACGCTTGCCCTGGGTGCGGCCGGAGGGTCGGTCCTGCAAATGATTCCCGCCGCGGCGGCGGAGTACGCGCACCAAATGGTGCACAAGGAAAAGGCCGCTTCCGCTTCAGGAAAATACGCGCCGAAATATTTTTCGGCTCATGAGTATGCCACCATCGCAGTTCTGTGCGAAGCAATTATTCCGAAGGACGATCACGGGGGAGGCGCTCGCGAAGCCGGCGCGCCGGAGTTCATTGATTTGCTCACCAGCGAAAACGAGGATTACCAACTCGCTCTCGGCGGCGGCCTGCTCTGGCTCGACGGCTTCTGCACCGACCGCTACGGCAAGCTTTTTCTGGATTGCACATCGGAACAGCAGAAGGAGGCGCTGGACCTGATTGCCTACCGAAAGAACGCGAAAAAAGATCCAACGCTGAGCCAAGGCATCGCGTTCTTTGCCTTCCTACGCAAGCTAACTTGCGACGGTTATTACACAAGCAAGATCGGCTTGGCCGATCTGCAGTACATCGGCAATACCTCCGTCCACGAATTTCCTGGCTGTCCGCCGGTGCCCGAAGCGTAGGCGATTCGGGCAAGCCGGCAATCCGCCTTAGGCTGGATGTTTCAAGCGGAAAGTCTCCAGGCATTTTTTTGCGGTTTCGAGTTCGGAAAATCGGCTGCCTTCCTGTTCGACGAGGTAATACTCCACCGCGCCGGCGCTCTCGGCCGCTTCAAAGATGCCCTTCCAATCCGAACTGCCTTCGCCGAAGAGGACCGTGTAGCCTTTCGCCGGTTCGGGTGACCAGTCTTTGCAGTGTATCGAATGAATGCGCCCCGGATTCGCTCGAATCCACGCCACCGGATCCGAGCCGGCGTCCAAGCAGGTGCCCACATCCAGTTGCAACATCACGGACGGTTTCGTGTTTTTCGCCAGAATTTCCATGGGCCGCCGTCCTCCAACGGGCGTGAACTCCGTCTGATGGTTGTGGTATCCCGCCTTCAGTCCCGCCGGCTCGAGCTCTTCCGCGACGCGGTTCAGCGTGTCGGCAACCGACATCCATCCATCCGCGCCGGGCCCCGGGTCGGCGTGCGCCAGGACCACATACTTGCTGCCCAAAATTAGATTCATGTCGCGTGTGCGCTGAATGTTTTGCGCGTTCAAATGCGCCTCGTGGTTGTGCGTGGAAAAGCAGCGGATGCCCAGATCGTCCATCAACTTCCGCATCTGCTTGGTTTCGCTTTCCGTCCAATCGAAATAGGGCGCGAAGAATTCGACGCACTGATATCCCATCTGTGCAACGGCGCGGACCGTGGCTGCGGGATCCTGCTTCAAGGCGTTGCGGACAGAGTAGAGTTCGAGGCCGACTGGGATGTTTTTGGCCGCGCCGCTGGTGAGCGCCCACGGAAGCACAGCCGATACCGCGAGAAATGAACGCCGGGACAAGGGTGTCAAAGTCATCCCTGCATCCTACCGGAGATTCACGGCAACTGCATCAAAAGCGCAAGACGCGGGCAGAAGCGAGTATAGAAGGAATTGCCGGTCCGCTCCTCGCCATCCAAGGTCAAGAAGATTTAGAAATCGGCGCTACAGGCCGGTGGTATGCTTCTCCTCGGGGATGCCCATCCATACGAACAGGATGGCTTTCTCGCCCATGACGTCCTCACGAGTTCGTTTGCGCTCTGCGTTCTTGGCGCTTGCCCTGAGCGGCAGCATGGCGGCGTTGTTTGCGCAGGCGCCCGCATCGCCTGGCAATTCGCCCCAGTCTCCTGTTTCCCCCTCGGGGAAAAAACTGGCCACATCGGACGACTACGTGGGAGACGAGGCGTGCCGCTCCTGCCATCAAGAAAAGGCCAACAAATACCAACGCACGGCCCACCACTTGACATCGCAGCTACCCAACAAGCATTCGATTGCCGGCAAATTCAGTCCGGGCTCCGATATTCTCGAAACCGCGAATCCCAATCTGCATTACAGGATGGAGGCCACCGACAAGGGCTATTTCCAGACCGCCGTGGAGGAGACCGCGCCATTTAAGTTCGTCTCCCGCAAAGAGCGTTTCGAGCTGGTCGTCGGCTCCGGGCGGAAAGGCCAGACCTATTTGTATTGGAAAGGCGACGATCTCTTTGAATTGCCCGTCTCTTACTGGACCGAACTGCATCAGTGGATAAACAGTCCCTCCTATCCCGACGGGTACGCCTTTTTTGATAGGGGCGTGGATTCGCGGTGCCTCGAATGTCATGCCAGCTCCTTCGAGTCACTTTCCACGCTCTACACCCGGTACAACAAGAACAGTCTGGTTCTGGGGATCACTTGTGAGAGGTGCCACGGTCCGGGCCGCGAGCACGCTGCCGGGTTTCGCTCCCAGTCACCTCCGAGTTCGCGGTCCACGTCGGCCATCATCAATCCGGCCGCGCTTCCCCGGGACAGGCAAGTCGATCTGTGCGGCCTCTGCCATGGTGGCGCGGGGAAACCGCTTGCTCCTGCCTTGTCGTACTCCGTGGGGGATGTGCTGCTGGATTACTTTGAGCCGCCCCTCCCCGGCCAGGACAACCAGGTGGACGTTCATGGCGGTCACGTCCAGCTTTTCAAGAGAAGCCGCTGTTTCCAGTCCTCCGCGGCGATGACGTGTAGCACCTGCCATGACGTTCATACGCCCCAGCGCGACGCGGCGTCATTTGCGCCGCACTGCCTCGCCTGTCACAAGACCGAGAGTTGTGGCCTATTCCCAAAACTGGGTAAGTGGATCGCCGGCAAGTGTGTTGACTGCCATATGCCCCTTCAAGAGTCGCAAGCGCTCGTATCCGATTCCCATGGCAGAAAGGTGAGGCCCAGGATTCGTAACCACCAGATCGGAATATTTCCAGAAGTCCGGCTTCCCTGACGTTCAGGCGCTGGTCTTCTTTCCCTACTCGCATGGGCACTGAAGACTGTCGCCCGTTCTTCCGTTTCTTCTGGTGGGTGTAGCGCCGGCATTCGGTCCGGCATCTTTGCTCTTACTTCGCAGCGGCCCAGGCTAGGCCGTCCGCCCCAGCGCCTGCGTCAATCAACTTCTCCACGGTCCAGTCGGAAACGCGGATAACGGCGATTTTGCGGCTCGCATCGCAGGAAACGTACGCCACCCGGCCATCGGGGCGCACCAGAGTTTCTTGGGGCGCGGCGGGAACGTCGATCGTTTGCGCCACCTGCATTGTGGTCAGGTCCACAACGGCCACTTTGTTGGCAGCGGGAACCGCGACGACGAGCCACCGGCCGTCCGGCGTGGGCGCGGTTCCATAGCCCGGCGCGGGCAGCGGGATCCACGTCTTTACTTTATTCGTAGCGGTATCAATGACGGCGAGCTGCGGCTTCGTTTGATCGGCAGTGAAGACCAGGCGGTCGTCCACCGAAAGCGAGATGCGCTGCGTTTGCGGCGAGATGGGGATGACCGTTATGGTTTTTCGGGCTTCCATGTCCAGAACGGAAACGGTCCCCGGGCCGACGTTGGCGGTGTAGCCGCGCCGTCCGTCGCGCGTGATCGCCAGCATGTGCGACTCCGCTTGCCCCGTGGGAATCGAGCCCACAATCTTCAGCGTGCGCGAATCAATGATGCTGACGGAATTGTCCAATTCCGTGGTGACGTAAAGCAGGCCGTCCTTCGGGCCCAAAACGGCGCAGTGCGGCCGCACGCCGTGCCCGAAATCAACAGTGCCGGTCACCTTGCGCGCGGCGATATCCACCACGACCAGGTTGCGGCCGTCCGTGCCCGGTTTTCCCACGCCCGAATTGCCGTAGATCGGCACATAGGCGACCCGGCCGTCGCCGGACGCCACCAGTTCGTGCCCGGTCACGCCGCCCTCGGCGACCGTAGCGACTTGCCGGCCCGACTCCGGATCAATGATGCCGACGGTTTGCTCTCCCTTGTTGGCGACGAGCAGAAGCGCTTGGCCGGAAGCGCTGTCAGCGGGTTGTGTGTGGGAGGCGAGCAGCATACTGATCGAACCAAGCGCCAAAGAAAACAGAACAAGAGCGTATTTAATCATGGCAGCAATTCTACCTCACACCGGCGTTTTTCGCCTTCAAGTGCGCTGCGTAGCGCCGGCGCCTGGACACGACTCCTTCGCACCGAGCATCCACGGCTGGTTCTGTTTAACTGTGTCCGGCGGCTCGGGCGTGGCTACAAAATGTATGACCGAAGAACGGCAAACGGAAAAATGAATACTTTCGTTCCCCACGGTAGCAGTCATGCCGTCCGGAGCCGGAGCATACTTGACGGGAGGCAACGGAGGCACGTCCCATAGTTGAGCTTTTACCTGTGTTGCACTCCCGAGGAAACAACACAGCGCCGGAACGAGAACAGTCCAGGTATTCCACAGTCGAACGGAAGTCGCTCTCATTGTTACCTTTCGATGTAATCGTTTGCTGACAACTACTTCTTCACTGCAGTCCGTCACTCGATTATGCGCCACTGCAAAGCTGACTAATGTTAATGAATCTAGCGTAGTGTTGCCTACAAGAAATTTGACAATTGATCTATAATGTCGGCCGTTGTCATTTCTGTTTTTCAAGTAAACGATCTCTTGTGATTTGGACACATACTGAGATCGACTCTGATTTCGCTTTGCGGAACAGAGCAGTGGCAGGTTCCCGATTTCCCGGAGAAAGCAAATGCCCTTTACTCTTACCAGCAACTCGGAACTGACAATCCCCTGCTCGAGCCGGCAGTTCTCTTCGATTTGGACGGGTAGAGTTTCATTCGTAAAGTGCTCCTCATTGCCCAAAAGGGCATCGCTTGTCATGCGTCTACTTTTCGTCAGTTTCGCGCTGATCGCTATGGCCCTAGCTCCGCCTCCCGCGGCTGCACAGAGCGTTTCACTATCAGTTGACGTGTCCAAAGCCGGCGCGAAGATCGACCGCAACATCTTCGGGCAGTTCGCCGAGCACCTCGGACACGGCGTTTATGAAGGCATCTGGGTCGGGCCGGATTCCAAAATCCCGAATACACGCGGGATTCGCAATGATGTTGTTGGCGCCTTGAAAGCGATAAAGGTGCCCAACGTTCGCTGGCCCGGTGGCTGCTTCGCCGATGAATACCACTGGCGCAAGGGCATCGGTCCGCAGCGAGTCGCGACCCTAAATCCCAATTGGGGCGGCGTGATCGAGCCGAACACCCTGGGCACGTATGAGTTCATGGACTTCCTCAACCAGATCGGAGCCGAGGCATACATCTCAGCCAACGTGGGCTCCGGTACTCCGCAGGAAGCAGCTGAGTGGCTGGAGTATCTGACAACTGACCAGCCCACAACGCTGGAGAAAGAGCGCGCCGCCAACGGTCACCCTGCTCCGTATAAAATCGCCTATCTAGGAATCGGCAACGAAAGCTGGGATTGTGGCGGCAACATGACACCCGACTACTATGTGAGCCAGCTTAAGGTTTACAGCCGATTCGTCAGGAACTTCAATCCGGCACAGCAGG
Organism: Terriglobia bacterium; assembly: GCA_041483755.1. GTDB lineage: Bacteria > Acidobacteriota > Terriglobia > Acidiferrales > UBA7541 > Acidiferrum. Next base: position 12,624 of record JBGPGF010000024.1, read on the forward strand.
ACAAAGATCAGATGCTTAAGATCGCTGTAGGGCCGGGTGGCGACGGACCCCGGTGGACCGATTGGACCGAAGCGGTCATGAAGGCCTACCAGAGTCACTCGTGGAGTTGGGACATCAATGGCCTTTCGATGCACAACTACACGGTGGTGCGCTGGCCGCCCTCGTTTAAGTCCGTGGGATTTGGAGAGACCGAGTACAGTCAGATCCTCAAGACCACGTTGGGTATGGAAGACTTGATTAGCAAGCATTCCGCGATCATGGACAAGTACGACCCGCAAAAGAAGGTCGCCCTCGTGGTGGACGAATGGGGCGCCTGGTATGCCCCATTACCCGGCAGCAATCCAGGTTTCCTGGCACAGCAGGACAGCCAACGCGACGCTATTCTTGCAGCTCTGAACCTGAACATCTTTGCCCGGCATGCAGACCGTGTGCGCATGGCCAACATCGCCCAGATGATCAATGTCCTGCAGTCAATGATCATGACGGATAAAGAAAAAATGGTCCTGACCCCGACATACTACGTATTCAAAATGTATGTGCCGTTCCAGGACGCGACGTTTGTGCCGGTTAGTTTTGACGCCGGCACCTACACGCATGGCGACATCAAGTTGCCTCGCGTGGATGCGATCGCAGCCAAGGACAAGGCAGGCAAGCTGTGGCTGGCAATCACGAATATCGATCCCAATCAGCCGGTCGAAATTGAGGTTAGCCTGACTGGCATTACGGCTAAGTCGGCGGCTGGTGAAACCTTGACCGCGCCCCAGGTGGATAGCGTGAACACCTTCGACGCACCCAATACGGTCGTGCCAAAGCCGGCTTCGGCGAAAATCCAAGGTGGCAAGCTGGCTCTGAAATTGGAGCCCAAGTCTGTAACCGTGGTTTCAGTTGAGCAGTAAGAAAACCAGGAGACCACAGTTTGCACGTCTGGAAGCTAGCAGCAAGCCCCATGATGCTCGGGCGGCATTTGCAGTTGAATGTTCATAAGGAGGAGACAGATGCGGCGATTTGGAATATTGGTGTTCGTATTAGCAAGTTCTTGTTGGGCACAAGAGTCGGGCAATTTTCAGCCCTCTGCGACCAATGTGTGGGGAGCGGAGTATCCCCGCGTTGACAATGCCGGGAGGGTGGAACTTCGTGTGAAAGCTCCCGATGCCACGAAGGTCAAGGTGAATTTTTGGAGCGGGCCGAAAGTGGATATGGTGAAACAGCCGGACGGATTCTGGACGGTCACTACGCCTCCCCTTGTTCCCGGCTTTCACTATTACACGCTGAGCATTGACGGTGCGGAGGTCAGCGACCCCAACACTCATGCGTACTTTGGTGGAAGTAAGCCCGCAAGCGCAGTGGAAGTTCCGGAGCCAGGCTCCACTTATTATTCAGCCCAGGATGTGCCCCACGGGCAAGTGCGTGAGGTCTGGTACAACTCGAAGGTGACGGGGACCTGGCGGCACGCGCTGGTTTATCTGCCGCCGAATTACGACACGCAGGCCAAAGTGCGCTATCCGGTGCTCTATTTGCAGCACGGCGGTGGCGAGGATGAGACCGGATGGATTCGGCAAGCTAACGCCAACTTCATTCTGGACAATCTGATCGCGGCGGGAAGCTGCAAGCCAATGATCGTGGTGATGGCGTATGGCTACGCCCGGCGCGCTGGCCAGGCTCCGCCCGATCTGACCGGGAAACCCTTTGGTTCTCCGGAAATGATGAAAGCGATGCAGGACATGGCAGCGGCGTTTGAGGACGATGTGACACAGGTGTTGATTCCGTATATTGATTCGACCTTCAGGACACTTTCGGATCGCGATCACCGCGCCATGGCCGGCCTTTCCATGGGAGGCATGCAGACGTTCCAGGTTACGCTCAATCATCTCGATCTCTTTTCCTACATTGGCGGGTTCAGCGGAGCGGGCGGGATGCTCGTCCTTGGCGATCGGAAACTGGATCCCAAGACCGATTACAACGGAGTATTTGCTGATCCGGCGGCGTTCGCCAAGAAAGTGCACTTGCTCTGGATGGGTGTGGGGACAAATGAGCCTGAGAGAATGCGCGCAGGACTCCAGCGGCTGCATACTTCACTCCAGGAAGCGAACATTCAGCATGTTTTCTACGAGTCGCCGGGTACAGACCACGAGTGGCAGACGTGGCGCCGCGATCTCAAGGATTTTGCGCCGAGACTCTTCTGACATAGCCACTTGACATCGCCAAATTGCCTGGCCGTCAATCGCTTGCTTTACTGAACTGAGGCTCCCTGCACTCATGAATCTCCGACCCGCTCTCAAGGCCATCGCTGCAACTGCCTTGCTGCTTTCGCTGCATTGCGGTGCTTTGGCCCAGATTGATCCTAAAGCAAGGGTCCAGCCGCTCCCCTTCGTCAGCCCGGTCTTCGGCGACAACATGGTATTGCAGCGCGGTAAGGCAAATACCATCTGGGGGTGGTCGGATCCTGGAGACAAGGTGCGGGTTGAAATCGTTGGCAAGCACGCATCCGGCATTGCGGGAGCCGACGGGCACTGGCAGGTGAGAATTCAGCCGCCACCTTCAGGCGGTCCCTACACCCTGACGATCAAAGGTCATCAAACGGTTGAACTTCAGAATGTGTTAGTCGGCGATGTTTGGCTGTGCGGAGGCCAATCCAACATGCAGGTAGGCCTTCGCTTTGTCCGCAATGGGGAGGAGGAAATCAAGGCCGCCGATTACCCAGAGATTCGTTTCTTCACCGTCTCTGCTCACCCTGCTTACCACCACACGGATTTTCCGCAAGGAAGCTGGAAAGTAGTTTCCCCAGAGACGTCTGACCGGGTTTCGGCGGTCGCATACTACTTTGCACGCAAGGTGCAGCAGGAGATCCATATTCCGATCGGCTTGGTCGTGGATGCCCTCGGCGGAACTCCCGCGGAGGCCTGGACGAGCGCTGCGGCGCTGCGCCCGCTCAAGGACTTCGATGTCCCCTTGGCAGAACTGGAAAAGCTGACCGCGTCAAGCGCGCCCGAATTCGGCAACTATGTCATGCACTGGTATGACGAGTATGACGTCGGCCTGAAGGGACACTGGGCTGCCCCAGATCTAGACGATTCGGCCTGGAAGTCTGTCCAGATCCCGGGCGGGTTCTCTGAATTGGGCGTGCCCGACACGCCCGCAGTTGTCTGGTTCCGCAAAGAGATCGTGCTGCCAGATCCGCTCCCGGCTGGGCGCTCTTTATTGTTCCTGGGCTCGGTTGAGCGTATGGACACTGCGTACATCAATGGAACCGAGGTCGGCGCAAGCGCTTGGGTCGAGAACCCGCGCGTCTATTTCATCCGTGATGGTGTGCTGAAGCCGAGGAAAAATATCGTCGTGATTCGCGTCTTCAAGACAAAGCCACAAGGCGGATTTCTCGGCAAACCCGACGAGTTGCACCTTACGCTCGGAGACAAGACAAGCGTTCCGCTGACAGGCGAATGGAAGGGGCAGCTGAGTGTGGATGCGCGTCCACCGCACCCCATGCCCATTGGGTTCGAGAACTGGCCGGTGATGCCATCCGTGCTTTACGAAGGAATGCTGGAGCCCATTGCACCACTTTCCATCACGGGTGCCCTGTGGTACCAGGGCGAGCAGAACTCAGATCGTGGGTTCCAGTACCGCAGAATCCTTCCCGTGATGGTCGCGGATTGGCGAAAGCTCTTCGGACAAGGCGATTTCCCTTTCTACATCGTCAGCCTGCCGGCGTTCCACCATCGCAGCGAGACACCCACCGACGACACGTGGGCTGAGACGCGTGAGTCGCAGGCGCTTGCAGTTGCGAGTGTTCGAAACTCGTGCCTGGCAGTCACAATCGATACAGGTGATCCAGACAATATTCATCCCAAGGACAAACTCCCTGTGGGGGAGCGCCTCGCCCTCTGCGCTTTGGCAAAACAGTACGGTAAGAACGTGGCTTATTCGGGGCCAACTCTCGCTTCGGTCGAGCGCCTTCCGGGCTCGATCCGACTGCATTTCGCGAACACAGATGGTGGCCTGGTCTTGAAAGGAGCGAAGTTGGAAGAGTTCGTAATCGCAGGAGAGGACAGGAAATGGTATTGGGCCGACGCGCACATCGAGGGCAATACAGTCGTTGTCTCGTCCCCTTCAGTGCCGAACCCGAAAGAGGTTCGCTACGCCTGGCAGTCAAATCCGGCGGCAACCCTCTTCAACGGTGCCGGATTGCCAGCCGTTCCTTTCCGGACAGACACTTGGCCGGGCGTTACAGAAGGACATCGACCGTATTAACTCGGCGAAGCAGTGAGCCACCATCATGGGCGAACTAAAGCTCCTGCAGGCTCGCATCACAAACCAGCGGTGAGCCATAATTTGCCGGAGGCGAAGCTAAGGTGCAAAGCAATTTCTTGCGCTAAAGACGCGAGCGTCGTGCCAAGTTCGAAACAGGAGGTCATAATACCGTGCATCTAAACGCTAAGAATTTAGCGGTGACGACACAAGTCTTACTAATCTTCGCTCTGCTTTTCTCAATTGCCGCTTCTGCGCAAGATCAACCCGTTGCTGCAACTATCGACACGTCGAAGACCAGAGCTCCGATCTCGAAATACATCTATGGGCAGTTTCTGGAGCACGGCGGAATCATCGTCAACGAAAACGTATAGGCGGAGATGCTGGAAGACCGAAAGTTTTACTATCCGGTGACTTCAAAACCGCCGGAGCAGCCCGCCGGTCCGGCATGGAGGCGTCGTGGTCCGCTGCGCCATTGGACGCCCGTCGGCGGCGATGACGTGGTTTCCATGGATACGAAAGGCCCGTACACCGGCGATCACACGCCACTCATCAAGCTCAGCGGCAGTGAGGCGCATGGAGTCCGGCAAACTGGTCTAGCCGTCCGCAAGGGGAAGACGTACACGGGGCGCGTCGTGCTGGCTGGCAGCTCCGGTGCAGTCGTGAACCTGACTTTGGCGTGGGGCAGCGAAGCAAGTGAGCGTCAGACGCAGACCATTCGCGTCCTCGGCTCCGCATACCGGAGGTTCCCACTGAGCTTTAGGGCTCAGGCCGACAGCGACGATGCGCAGGTCGAAATCACCGGAATCGGCACGGGTTCGTTTCACATTGGCGCGGTCTCGCTGATGCCGGTCGACAACATCGAGGGCTACCGCGCGGAAGATGCCGCAAGGCAATGTGCGGAAGGAAATCCCGCCGCTTGCAACTGGCCCTAGGCTTGGGAGAATCAGATGAGGCCAACTCGACAGTTCCAACGCATAGTTGCCGCCCTCGTGGTTTCCATCGCGCTCAACCTTATTTGGATAGCGCTGGATTCCTCGATTGATCCTCGTCGGTACCCGCCTTCGATAATCTCTAGAATCGTCGAAGTCCTGGGTTCACCAGCAGCGGCGTTCACAGAATGGTTTGCACCAGGGCATACTGGAAAACAAATCGTGGTCCTACTTATCTCTTCGATTGTTTTCTATGCAGCTCTTTCATGGGTCGTTCTTGCCGTGTGGGCATGGCTTCGGCGGGACAGGGCTGAGTAGGGCGGGCGGCCCGGACGTATAGTGCGGAGATGAATTGGGGGTGCCCAACACGTCGGGCCTACGCGTGGCCCGCCGAAGGCGGGTTCGCCCCTTCGTCCACGACCCCCAATCCATTCGAATGCTTCCCACTCAGTAATCTATTGACATGTATAATCATCCGTGCTACTATGTTTCGTGTTTACGCTGAGAAACGCCCTTATCGGAAGGCCCTCCGCAGTCCCCATCCCCTGCTTTCTCGGATCTCTGGCGCACGCTAAGTCCTTTACAATCCGCACATACGAAAAATGCGCCCGTAACCCCTTTAGAATCCGCACATGCAAAATCACCGTTTTTAAACCCTTTGGAATCCGCACTTACAGAAAAACGGGGGGGGGTGCACGAGCCAAGACTCACGGAGCGGCCAGGCCGTACACGCGCGCCGCTACTCCGCCAAGGATCTCGTCCTGCTCGTTGGGCGAGAGCTTTTCGAGAAACCGTTTTACTATCCCAACCCACCGCGAATACGGGCACGCCACTTCGCACACCGGCCAGTCCGAGCCGAACATCAGCCGCTTGGGACCAAATGCTCCGAGGACCGTTTCCACATACGGGCGCAAATCCTCTTCCGTCCATTTCTGGAAGTCCGCTTCGGTCACCAGGCCAGAAATCTTGCACCACACATTCTCCCGTTTCGCGAAGTCCGCGATCTGCTCGCGCCACGGCGAGAGCACACCCTCCCGGATCCGCGGCTTCGCGATATGGTCGAGCACAAACGTCTGGTTGGGATGACGGTCCACAAACTGGATCGCTTGGGGAAGCTGCCGTTCATATATAAGGATGTCGTACGCCAGATCGAAATCGCCGAGCGCGGCGACGCCAGCGTTGAAATCGTCGCGCAGCATGTATTCCGCGGGCTCGCCCTGCAGGATGTGCCGCACGCCCCGCAGTGCCGGAGACGCTGCGAAGTTTTCCAGGACCTCCCGCACCGCAGGATCTGTGAGCGGCACCCAGCCCACCACGCCACGAATAGAAGTATTCGCGGCGGCCAGCTCCAGCAGCCAGCGCGTTTCCTCGACGGTCTGCCGTACCTGCACGCTGACAACGCCGTTAATTCCCGCGCGCTCGATTTCCTCGCGCAAATCGGCGGGAGAAAAGTCGCGCCGAATTGCCTTCATCGAGTCGTCAATCCAAGCGCAATCCACGGGATCATACTTCCAGAAATGTTGGTGCGTATCAATTCGCGCCGGAGTTTTTGTCATCGTCAGGTTCTTCACACCAGAGAATCTTGCTCTATCTCGGGAATCAATCGGTGTGGAACACTTCTTCCATCTGCGCCCACCATTCGCCCTTCGCGCGCGTTTCCAGCGGTCGCTGCATGGGCTGCATGATGGACCACCACTCCTGTGTTTTCGGACACGCGGCGATTTGAGCCATGTCGGCGGCGTAGTCGGCGCCGTGATACTCGAAATAGCCGAAAAGAAAATCGTCCTTCAAATAGATCGAGTAGTTCCGGATATTCGCTTTCCGGATGGTGGCGAGCACCTCCGGCCAGGCGCTCACGTGATATTCCTTGTAGCGCTCCAGCGTTTCGGGCCGCACTCGAATCACAAAGCCGTATCGTTTCATGGTTTCCGCCTCGATCGCGCCCGCAGATGCGCGAGAGCTAAGAGCCGCAGGTTCAATGACCAACGTATGCTAGGAACAGCCCGCGCGCATGTCAACCTTCCCCGTATTGTTCGCTCCGCACTTGAATGCGCTTCCCAAACTACGCGACCATTGGGGAATGCACCTTGAACCGAACGGCGACCAGTGGGAGAGTCTTCTCCGGCGCCCGCCTGTCGTGCCCGATGCCGCTGCACGGAACGCGGCACATGCGGGCCGCGTCGTCTTGCTGACCGGGGCCGGGGGCTGCATCGGCTCTGCCCTGGCAAGAACCATCGTGCGATGCGAGCCGCGTCTTCTAGTTCTTCTCGACCACAGCGAACAAAATCTTCATCAGGTGCAGATGGAATTGGCCGCGCGCGCGCGCGGAGCGGCGAACATCGCCGTGCTGGGAGATATTTGCGACGCCGCGCTGCTGTGCGACGTCTTTGCCGCGCACCGCCCGGAAATCGTTTATCATGCGGCGGCATTCAAGCATGTTCCGTTGATGGAGACGAATCCGGTGGCGGCGGTGCGCAACAACGCCATGGGAACGGAAGTGCTGGCTAAAGTTGCGTTCGAACACGGGGCCGAGTGTTTGGTGTTGATCTCGACGGACAAGGCGGTGAATCCGCACAGCGTGATGGGCGCTTCGAAGCGGCTGGCCGAAATGCTATTGCTGCGATGGGGCGCTTCGCGGACGCAAATGAAAGCGGTGCGGCTGGGAAATGTTCTGGGCTCGCAGGGAAGCGTGGTCCCACTTTTCAAGGAGCAGATTGCGCGCGGCGGGCCAGTGAGGGTGACGCATCCCGATGTGAATCGCTATTTTCTAACGCTGGATGAAGCGATCGATTGGATTGTGGCGGCAGGCTCTCTGGGAGAAAGCAGCGGGATTTTTGTTCCCGAGATGGGAGAGCCGGTGAAGATTACAGATTTGGCGAGGCATCTGATTCGAATGGCGGGTTTCGTGCCGGAAACGGGCATCCCCATGGTGTTTACAGGATTGCGTCCCGGCGACAAAATGGCGGAGGAACTGATTTCGAACGATGAGTCCATCGAGCCGACGGCGAAAGAAAAACTCTTCCGAGTAAAGGGTCCGGGGATTCACGAGTACGAGCTGGATAGCGCCATGCGGGAACTGGAAGAAAGCGTGCGGCGGCGCGATGTTGCAGCAGTTCTCGATTTGCTCTGTGGAATCGTGCCAGCGTACCGGCCGAGCGAGACGCTGCGCGAGTTTGTGACGCATTCGCCGGCGTAAACGCGACTTGGCAAGAGTGAGAACGCGATGAAACGAAAAATCGCCGTCGTCACGACATCTCGCGCCGACTACAGCCATTTGTACTGGCCGTTGCGGGACCTTTCCGCGCATCCCGAAGTGGATCTGCGGATCGTGGCGCTTGGTTCGCATCTCTCGCCGGAGTTCGGGCACACCGTGCAAGAGATTGAAAAGGACGGTTTCCGAATCGATGCGCGCGTGGAATGTTTGCTGAGCTCCGACAGCGACGTGGGCATGGCTAAGACCATCGGGGTCGCCACGCTGAGCCTCGCGGATCTATTCGGCCAAATGCGGCCGGATTTACTGCTGTTGATCGCGGACCGCTACGAGATGCTGGCGCCGGCGTCGGTGGCGTTGGCGCTGCGCATTCCGATCGCGCACATCGAGGGCGGAGAGATCAGCGAGGGCGCGATTGACGATGCCGTGCGCAACGCGCTGACGAAGATGAGTCACATTCATTTCACTTCGACGCGCCAGGCGCGGGAGCGCGTCATCGCCATGGGCGAGGAAGAGTGGCGCGTGCACCGGGCGGGGGCGCCTTCGCTCGATCATCTGCGGCGGCGGAATTTGTTCCGCTGCGAGGAACTGGTGCCGCGGCTGGGCGTGGACCTCAAGACGCCCACGATTTTGGTCGTGTACCATCCGGTGACGATCGCGCGCGACACGCTTGAGGAAGCAAATGCTTTGTTTGGCGTGCTGGCATCGCTCCCCGATCAACTGTTGTTCTGCTACCCCAACGCCGACGCGGGAAGCCGCGCTTTGATTCAACGCACCGAAGCGTTCCTTGCGGGGCGGGGAAGCGGAAAACTTTTTGTCAATCTCGATGCGGTGACGTATTGGAGTTTGCTCCGCGAGGTGGACTTGTTGCTCGGCAATTCGAGCAGCGGAATCATGGAGGCGGCGTCGTTTGCCCTTCCGACGGTTAATGTGGGTGTGCGGCAGCAGGGCAGGGAACGCGCGCGAAACGTTGTGGATGCGGCTTCCGATGCAGAGGCGATTCTGGAAGGCGTTCGGACTGCGAAGAGCGCTGAGTTCCGCATATCTCTTGCCGGCATGAGCAATCCCTACGGAGAGGGATTTGCTTCGGAGACGATTGTGCGGGTGCTGACCAGCGTCCCGCTGGGCCAAGAATTATTGATGAAGCGTCATATGCCGTCACGAGTTGTCGTGAAGACGCAATCCGGTGCGCCACGGGGATGAGAATTCCTCTCTCCGCTCCCGACATCAGCGAAGCAGACATCGCGGCGGTCACTGAAGTGCTTCGCACTTCCCGGCTGAGTTTGGGACCGAGGCTGGAAGAGTTCGAACGCGCCG
>JBGPGF010000025.1:0-22115 GCA_041483755.1 Terriglobia bacterium
AATGGGTGTGGTTTGGGATTATCGCAGGGGAACTCTACAAATCTGCAATCAATGCGGACATATGAGCGAACGTCAAACCTCCCTATCGAGAATCTAGTGGACGGTTCTTAGGGAACAAAGTCTCGTCGGTCAGCGGCACTTGAAATCGTTATACTCCGCGTACCCAGCGCTGACTCATAAATCAGCACTTTCATCGAAGCTGTGAAACGAGGCTGGAACGCGCTTCTTCAAGGGCGGCGATGGCGAGTTCGCGGCTCACGCTGGGATACTGTTCGAGGAACTGGTCCAGCGTCTCGCCGCCTTCCAAATAGTCGGTCAGGGCCTTGAAAGGGACGCGGGTTCCGCGAAAAACTGGCTCCCCGCCGAGAATGTTTTGGTCCTTGATGATGGCGTTTTGCATCATGGGCCTCTTTCGCCTATTTGGAGTGTAACAGGCAGCGGAGAAGGGCGAAAGGCGCCGCCGACCCGGCGGGGATAAATGACGCCGGCGCCCACGGGGCACACGGCAAAAAAACAGTTTGCACAAACACGTACGTTTGCTCTAAATTCAGAATGCCGCGACCACCCCTGCCCAGCCGCGCGATTAATCCCAGCCATGTATGTCGAAGCAAAATGCGAGAGTGTACTTAATTGAACAGCCTTGCTCTTGAGTTGCAGCCAAGATGTTGATGTTGGTATAGGAAAAAACAAAAAGTCTGTCGTGCGCCCACCCCTCACTGCCCAGCGCTCGAGCGGATCAACCGAACAAGAAAACCGCCGTCACCTTAATGTAGCGAGGGAAAAGCCATATGCCGACCAGCAGTCCGTGCGAGTTTTGTGTGTCGCTTTCGATTCACAGGAAGCAAATCCTGAAGAAAGCCGGGCGCAGTTCAGGTTGCTTCGCGGTGGTGGCCCTGTTGTTGAGTCTTTTGGCCAGCGCGTCACCCGTCTTGGCACAGGGGATCAGCCTCGTGCAAACCGCGGGCACGACCAACGATGCGTCTGCTTCTTCAATTTCCCGTTCCTTTGGTTCAAGTAATCTGGCGGGAGACCTGATTGTTGTCGTTGTGAGTTGGGGAGACCGCCCGGCTCCAGCCGTTAGCGCCACGGACACCCTGAAGAATCTCTATCGTGTGGCAGTAAGCGACTATAACCCGGGCAATCGCCAGGGACTGGCGATTTTGTATGCCTATAACATTCATCCCGGGGCAAACACGGTATCCGTCAATCTTGGCAGATCGGTGCAATACCGCCGGATCATCATCAGTGAATACAGCGGTATCGCCACGACTCTTCCCCTCGACGTGACTGCAAGGCATCAGGCTACCGCAACGACGGCAGGCAATGGCGTGACCAGCACCGCGGGAACCACCACCACGAGCGGCGACCTCATCTTCGGCGCGGTTATGGATGATTCGGGCGGGTTTGGCACCATCACAGCGGGAACGGGCTTTACGAGAAGAGCCGTTCTCAACAACATGGATACGGCCACGGAAGACTTGGTGCAGACCACGGCAGGGCCGACTGCCGCAACCTTTACGTTTAGCTTGGCCGACCACTACCTCGCACAGATGGCGGCATTCCGGGCGGCGAATCCGGGCACAGGCGGCAGCGGCCAATTTTCCCTGGCGTGCACTCCGACGACTCTGGCCTCGGGCGCGACGAGTATTTGTACCATCGCCACCACCCAGCCTGCTCCCAGCGGGGGGAGTGCGTTTGCGCTGTTGTCCAGCAATACCTCTCTGACTGTTCCTGCCTCGGTGACCGTGCCCGCTGGATCCAGTTCGGCCAGCTTCTCGGCGACGGCTGGGACGGTTACGTCGAATAAGACGATCACCGTGACGGCCACTTCCAATGCCTACACCAACAAGACGAGCAGCGCGACGATTACCGTGACGGCATTACCGCCGCCGATCTCCGTGTCGGTCGCGCCACCAGCCGCAAGTGTGCAAGTGGCGCAGACTGCGCCGTTCACCGCCACGGTGCAGAACGACGCTCAGAATCGGGGCGTCACTTGGAGCCTCTCCGGCGCGGGTTGTTCGGGAGCGGCTTGCGGCACGCTCGGCAATGTCACCACATCCTCGGTGGCCTACACCGCTCCGGCCAGTGTGCCCGCCCCTGCCACGGTCAGCCTTACAGCTACTTCGGTAACCGACACCAGCAAGACGAGAATCGCGACGATTACGGTGACGGCGCTGCCGCCGCCGATCTCCGTGTCGGTCGCGCCACCGGCCGCGAGTGTGCAAGTGGCGCAGACTGCGCCGTTCACCGCCACGGTGCAGAACGATGCTCAGAACAGGGGGGTTGTCTGGAATCTTTCCGGCTCGGGTTGTTCGGGAGCGGCTTGCGGTCTGCTTGACAATGTCACATCCACTTCCGTGACTTACACAGCCCCTGCAAGTGACCCCGGATCCACGGTGACCTTGACCGCTACATCGCTAGCTGACGGCACAAAGACGAGCAGCGCGGAGATTACGATCACAGGCGCACCACCCGCGGGGGCCGCGAGTCCGACGCTCGTACAGACCGTCAGCACAGCCAGTACCCAGCTCAATACTCTCAGCAGCCTTAAGATACAGCTTCCCAACGCCACTTTGCCAGGCAACTGCCTCATCGTCGCCTTTCAGACCGACACGACGTCGGGCTTATCCGTTGCCGTTACCGATGAGCGGTCCGATACGTTTACAGCGGGACCGACGCAGGGTGGTAACCAGAATCTCCGGCTTTACTACGCGCTGAACATATCCGCAGGCTCAACCTCGGTCACGCTCACCTTCTCAGGAGGCACTCCCGGGTTTGTCGCGGGTGTGGTTTCCGAGTTCAGCCACATAGCCACGTCAGCGGCCTCCGACGGGACTTGCGCAGCGGGTGGATTGGGCACCAGCATCGCGTGCGGCGCTTTCGCACCGAGTACATCGGGTGACCTCATTTATCAATATGCAGTGCAAGACAGCGATTCGATACCGATCAAGTCGTTCACGCAGGGCGCCAGTCCGTTCGCTCTGCTCCACGCGGACATCCTGGACTCACAGGCAGCGCAGTATCAGGTGCAGGCGTCTGCGGCATCCATCAATCCAACTATTACGATGTCGCCGTCTTTCCATTGGGGTACGCTGGGAATCGCGCTGAAGTCCGCGGCGGCAGGCACATTGCCACCGCCGGGAATCCGCGTCGTTCACGTTCAGCATGAATCCATTCCCTGCTCATTCGGCAGCCCGCTTGCGCTCCAGTTCCCCACAACCGGCAACCTCATCGTGGTGGATTACATCGGCTCGCCCAGCCGGAACATTAGTAGCATCGCGGACGGCAACGGCAACACGTATGCGTCCACGGGAGCGGTGTTCAACAACGCGGGCTTCTCAGGAGACGTGCAACGGTTCCACGCCGACAACGCCACGAGCAGCACCTCGATGACTGGACCCAACCTGACCGAGTTCGGGGCCTGTACGGGAGGCTCGACAGCCGTTCTCTACGACGTTACCGGCGCGGCCACTTCGCCTTACGATGCGACAGCCGGCCGGCAGACCGCTATCGGAGACGAAGTCGCCACCGCGTCCACCTTCGCTGGCTGCACGATCACGCCCACGAACGCGAACGAACTGATCCTCCAATCCGTGGCCGTGGAGTTCAACACAGTCAAGGGCATCTCTCCCGGCAACTTCCTCTCGGCGTTCCCATCGCCAATCACGAATCCAGATCTTCTGAATCAAAACAATGGCTGGGCTGTTCAGAACAGCAGCGGTACGTCGCCCATACGCTATGTGTGGTTGCAGATGGGTACAGGTGGCGTGGGGCACTTCGCGTCCACCTGCGATGCGTTCCGAGCTCCGTAAGCTATTGGCGGCGCAGCCAGCAGAAGATGAGCTTAGCTGGAGATCAGCGAATCGGGGTAACGTCACTGGCCACTTGCTCGCCCGTGCACGGACCACGGTACCAAGAAATGATAAACCTCCAGGGATTGCAGGAAGGGAAGGGCCTTCGATGAACATAAGAATATCGGGAATCGTCCTGGTTGCGGCAGTGATGATCGGGCGCGCTTTTTCCGCCGAAAAGCCCGTACAGAAAAGTATTTTCGCGAAGGACAACCTGGTGGCGTGGTGCATCGTGCCGTTCGATGCTGCGCACCGCGGACCGGTAGAACGCGCACAGATGCTGAAGCGGATCGGGATAACCATGCTGGCGTACGACTGGCGCGACACCGACATCCCGACCTTCGATCAAGAAGTGGACGCGCTCAAGGCAAACGGCATCAAGCTGCAGGCTTTCTGGCTGACGTCGGGTCCTGACCCGGCATCGGAGAGCGGCGTCCATGCGGTTTTGGACCTGCTGAGGCGACGGGAAGTGAAGACCGAAATCTGGTACTTGTACCAACCGCCCGCCGGCTTCGATGCCTTGTCCCAGGGAGAGAAAGTTGCACAGGTATCCAAGGCGGTGAAGTACTTGGCGGTCGAAGCGCAGAAGCTGCAGTGCAAGGTGGGGATCTACAACCACGGCGGCTGGTACGGCGAACCGGAGAACGAACTTGCCATTCTGAAGGCCGCCGGGATGCCGAATGTGGGCCTGGTGTACAACTTCCACCATGGGCACGAACAGATCGAGCGCTTTCCCGTTTTCCTGCCCCAGATCGTGCCCTACCTGCTGGCCGTGAACATTAACGGCATGAAGAAGGAAGGACCCATGATCGTTAACGTCGGGGAAGGAAGCAGCGAACTGGACATGCTCAAGCTGCTCCGCTCCAGCGGGTACCAAGGACCCATTGGAATCCTAAACCATTCAACGGAACGGGACGCGGAGGTAGGACTCAAGGAGAACATGGCGGGCCTTCAGAAAATGCTTCGGGCGATGGGGGACGAAGCGGCGTTAAAAACTTACTGACGAATGCCGGGTAGCGCGGGAAAAATCAATCTGTTGTCATTCCGAGGCACGCTGCGCGCCGAGGAATCTTGCTACCAAGCATCCGATGCGCTGGGCTGGGGACCGGTGTAGGAAGCGCAGCACGGTTTCTGCACGGGCAAAAACTCCATGAATTCGGCTCTTGTTCCATCCGGGTCGTGCAGGGCCAATTGCAATTTCCCATCAACGCCAAGCACCCGCGGATTCTTGTTGTCAGCGGGTTTCCAGCCACGCTGTTGCAACCTCTTTTGGAGGTCCGCGACGCTGGCGACGCCCGGCGCGAAATGATTGGCGCTGCCTAATTGCTCATGCGAAGGAGCGGCAGGCAGGTACAGCATGTATTCCACCCAGTCCGTTCCGTTGGGAACCTGCATCATCACCCAATCAATATTGTCCTCCTGAAAGCCTCCCTGCCAATACAAGCGGAATCCCAGCAGATCCTCGTGGAAATGATCGAGCAGTGCCCGGTTACGCACCACGTACCCGGCGTGAATGACATGAGCGCTCAATCGTTGTGATGCGGACTTGGGCATCGCCGGCGAGTGCTTACCCTGCTGGGTAGACGCAACCTTGTTTCCCTCCGGATCATGGACCAGGAAGCTGCGACTCCCATCTTGCTCCACCGTTACAGCTTCCGGCACCGCTACTCCATTGGCGCCAAGAAACTTGCGTAAGGACTCCGCGTTGCTGGTAGAAAAGGCAACGCTATCCAAACGAACCGCTAAGCCCGGCTGGGGAGGGGAGAGTAGCTCGACGTACTGTGAGTGATTGGCGTAGAAGCGGACACCCGGCTGCGCTCCGGCTGGGGGCTGCTGCTCCCAGCCAAGCAACGATGCATAAAACTCTTGCGACTTTGGCAGGTCGTCCGCAAAAAGTGTGACGTGCGAGATGCCGGTTATGGCCGGCCGCGGCGCGGGAGTCTGTTGCGCCAGAGCGATGCCCGGAAAGACAAACGCGAGAGCCACGACGAGATACTTACGCATTCGTTTCAAGTCCCTTTGATGGATGATATTGCTCTGGCCTGTTTGGAGTGTAACAGGCAGCGGAAAAACGCGAAAGGCGCCGGCTTCGGAAAGCAGCCGCTACAAGTGAACGACCACGCTGGGCGGCGGCTTGACCGGGGGGCGGGGGTGGGTTAGGCTGAAATTTCTCCGTGACAGGAGGAAACCCCATCGGCTCGACGGCACCGGCAGGGCAGCCCGCCACTTGGATGAGACGTACCGTTCACATCTCCGGAAAAATTGAACCCTTCTTCGGCACGCTGGATGAGAATTTGCATCTGCTCGAGTCCACGCTGAACGTGCGCACGCACCTGCACGACAAGAGCCTGACGATTGAAGGCGAGCACGAGCACGTGGAACGCGCGGCGTACATCATCGAGGAGTACAACCACTTGACGCGCGGCGGGCGGATGCTTACAGGGAGCGAAGTGAAATCGCTGATCCGCGTGGCGACCGAGGACCGAGAAGCCTCGGCGCGGACGGTGCTGGAGCCGGGCAAGACGCGGGCGTTTGGCAACAAGAACGTCACGCCCAAGAGCGCCAGCCAGCGGCGCTACATGGAAGACATCGAGCAGCACGACATGGTGTTTGCGGTGGGGCCGGGCGGCACGGGAAAAACGTATTTGGCCGTGGCCATGGCGGTTTCCGCGTTGCTGACCAAGCAGGTGAACCGCATCCTCCTGGCGCGGCCTGCGGTGGAGGCGGGCGAGCGGCTGGGATTTCTGCCGGGCACGCTGCAACAGAAGATTGATCCCTACATGCGGCCGCTGTACGACGCGCTGTACGACATGCTGGACGCGGACAAGCTGGAACGTTTTTTGGAGAAAGGCATGATCGAAGTGGCGCCACTGGCGTTCATGCGCGGGCGCACCCTGAACGATGCGTTCGTGATTCTCGATGAGGCGCAGAACACCACCAGCGAGCAGATGAAAATGTTTCTCACGCGGCTGGGGTTCAATTCGAAGGCGGTGATCACCGGCGACGTGACGCAGATTGATCTGCCGGCGGGGAAACGCTCGGGATTGATTGAGGCGCTCGAGGTGTGCGAGAAGATTCCGGGGATTGCCGTGGTGCAGTTCAGCGAGAAAGACGTGGTGCGGCACAACTTGGTGCAGCAGATCATTCGCGCCTATGAAGAGTTCGAAGGCCCGGTGGGCGGCCGCGGCGGTACGGCGGAAAACGGGAAGAGCAACGGGCAAAAAAAAGAAGCTTCGCGGGGATGATCCTCAACCGTCAGCGCTCGGTGCGAGTAGCGCGCCGGGCCCTCGAAACGTTCCTCCGTCGCTTGCAAGATGATCTGGGCTTGTCCCATGCCGAGCTGACGGTCGCATTCGTGAGCGACTTCGAGATCGCGCGCATGAATCAGACCTACCGAAAAAAGCGCGGCGCGACCGATGTGCTGTCGTTTCCCACGGAGACACGAAGGCGGCCGATGCGGGTTCCTCTTCGGCAGAGCAAGCGAACACGGGGCGTCCCGCAGGCTGCCCTGAAAAAGTATTTGGGTGACATAGCCATATCGCCGGGGACGGCGCGGCGCAACGCGGCGCGGTTCGGACGTTCATTATCCGTGGAGCTACGCATCCTCGTTTTGCACGGTGTTCTGCATTTGGTCGGTTACGATCACGAGACCGACCGCGGCGAGATGGAACGGCTGGAAGCGCGGTTGCGGACAAGGTTCGGACTGGCATGATCCTCGGTTCCTGGCTCTACACGATTGCGGTGGTGATGATCGCGGCGGGGCTGCCCGTGTTTTCGTACCTCGCCGTCATTTACCGTGAACTCGGGCGGGTGACGACCGGCCGCGTGCACGAGCATCTGGATATTTTCGAGGCGGAAATCGAACCGCGATTGAGGATGGACCGCAAGGCGGCCGGGCGGACGTTCCGCCTGCTAGCGCATTTCTGGCTGGCGTTTTTAGTGGTGCAGACGACGCGAGGAGTGATCTATTTCGTTCCCAACACCTGGGAAGCGCTGGTGGAATCCAGCGTGTTTTTGTGCCTGGAAGTTGTCGTGGCGCTGCACTTCATTCCGGAATTGTTGCTGGTTCGAACGACGGGGCGGTGGCTGGTTCCGCTGCTTCCGCTGATCCGCGTAAGCATGTTGCTGGCGTGGCCGTTTCGGGCGTTTCTGGATGCGGCAAACTCCGTGGCGCGGCTGTCCGAGCCGGAGCCAGGCAGCGCAGGGGACAAGCGCGGCGACAACGAGGGCATCGAGGCTCTGGTGGAGGCGGCGGAGGAAGAGGGCATCCTGGAGCGCGACGAAGCCGAGATGATCGAGCAGGTGGTGGAGTTCAGCGACAAGCGCGTGCGTGAAGTGATGACGCCGCGGCCGGACATCGTGGCCATCTCCGCCGATGCTTCGCTCGATGAACTGCGCAAGCGCGCCGTGGAAACGGGGTTTTCGCGGCTGCCGGTCTATGAAAGGACGCTGGACGACATTTTCGGAATCGTGTTGTCGCGGGACCTGCTGAAGGTGCCGGAGCAGGAACTCCCGCGGAGGAAGGTGCGGGAGTTGGTGCGCGCGGTCCTGCTGATGCCGGAAACGAAGATGGGATCGGACTTGTTGAAAGAGATGCGGCAGAAGAGCCAGCCCATGGCCGTGATCATTGATGAGCATGGGTCGGTTTCGGGAATCGTCACGGTCGAGGACCTCGTGGAGGAAATTGTCGGGGAGATTGGAGATGAAGGACGGCGGCCCGTGGCGGACGTTGTGCGGGAAGCGGATGGCGCGTACGTAATGCGGGGAAGCGTGGCGATTGAGCGCGTCGAGGAGCTTCTGGGCATTCACTTTGGGGAGAGCGCGGACGAAAATGTAATCACGGTCGCCGGGCTGCTGAGTCACGTGGCGGGGCGGGTGCCGTCGTCGGGGGACCGGATTGATCTGGAAGGCCACCGCTTCGAGGTGGTGGAAGCGAATCAGCGCAAGGTGATGCGACTGCGGGTGCGGAGACACGCGCACGAAAAGGCGCCGGTAGCGGCAGCGCGCTGAAGGATTCTCACAACCATGACAAAGTCTTTTCATTCGGGATTTGTAGCCATCCTGGGGCGGCCGAACGCGGGGAAGTCCACGCTGGTGAATCGCCTGGTGGGGCAGAAGGTCGCCATCGTTTCGTCCAAACCGCAGACGACGCGGAACCGCATTCAAGGAATCGTGAATCGGCCGGGCGGGCAAATTGTTTTCATTGATACGCCGGGGATACATCGCGGGGAATCGGCGCTGGGGCGGCAGATGGTGCACGAGGTGGCGGCGGCGATCGAAGGGATTGACGTGCTGCTGCTGATGGCCGACGCGAGCCGCGCGCTGTACGGTGTGGACGAAGCCCTGGTGGAGAAAGCTCGGGCGTTTCGCGGGCCGGTGATTCTGGCGTTGAATAAAATCGACAGGATGCACAAGCCAAAGCTCTTGCCGCTGCTGGAGGAGTACGGCAAGAGCTTTTCTTTTGCCGCGATCGTTCCGGTGTCGGCGCTGACCGGAGCGGGGACGGAAGATCTGCTCAACGAAATTCTTGGGAAGTTGAACGAGGGTGAGCCGTACTTTGCGGAAGATCAGGTGACGGACCAGCCGGAGCGCTTTCTGGCCGCGGAAATTGTGCGCGAGAAGGCCATTCAGATTACGTATCACGAAGTGCCGCACGCCCTGGCGGTGGTGGTGGACAAATACGAGGCCACGCCGAAGATTTTGCGGATTCACGCGACGCTGCAAGTGGAGCGGGACTCACAGAAGAAGATTCTGATCGGCAGCGGCGGCCAGGTGTTGAAACGCGTGGGGACGGCGGCACGCAAAGAGCTCGAGGTGCTGCTGGGCGCGAAGATCTATCTGGAACTCTATGTGAAGGTGATGCCCGGGTGGCGAGACGATCCGGAGCAGGTTCGCCAGCTGGACTGGCACGCGCAACTCGAAGACCTCGCCGGCGCTGAGGAAGAATTCGAAGAAAAGGCCGAAGAGTAGCTGCCCTATTCGGGGGCGGCGATTGCCAGGGATTTCATTTTGCGGTAGAGGTGGCTGCGCTCCAGGCCCAGCGCGGCGGCGGTCTGGGTCATGTTCCAGCGGTTTTCCTGAAGCTTGCGAAGGATGAATTCGCGCTCGTAGGCACTGCGCGCTTCGTGAAGCGTCGAATAGGGATGCAGGGGGCTTTCCGCCACGCCGCGGAAAAGCTCCGGCGGCAGGTGATGCGACTCGATCCTGGCCTGCGGGCACATGATGACGAGCCGTTCCACGAGATTGCGCAGCTCGCGCACGTTTCCCGGCCAGGGATAGCGAATCAGAACGTCCATCGCCGTGTCACTCACTTCCTTCACTTTGCGGCCATAGGCGGAGCTGAATTCCGCGAGGAAATAGCGGGCCAGGCTCGGTACGTCTTCCCGGCGGTCGCGGAGGGGAGGCACGAAAAAGGGGATGACGTTCAAGCGATAGAAGAGATCTTGCCGAAAAGCGCCGCGAGCGATTTCCTGCTCGAGGTTTTTGTTGGTGGCGGCGATGACGCGCACGTCCACATGGAGGGTCTGATTGGAGCCGACGGGCTCGAAGTGCTGTTGTTCGAGTACGCGCAGCACTTTGGACTGCGTGCGCAGGCTCATGTCGCCGACTTCGTCGAGGAAGAGCGTCCCGCCGTCCGCCTTCTGGAATTTGCCGGTTTTGTCTTCGCTCGCGCCGGTGAAGCTGCCTTTGACGTGGCCGAAGAGCTCGGACTCGATCAACTCCTCGGGAATGGCCGCGCAATTCACTTCGACGAAGGGGTCCTTATTTCGCAGGCTGGCGGCGTGCAGGGCTCGCGCGACGAGTTCCTTGCCCGTCCCGCTCTCGCCGTAAACCAGAACGCGGCCGTTGGTGGGGGCGGTGACGGCAATCTGCTGGCGCAGGGCCTTCATGGGCACACTTTCTCCGATGACCTGGTAGCGGTGACCAAGCTCGGCGCGCAGGAGCAGGTTTTCTTCCGCGAGGCGGCGCTGGCCGATGGCGTTGCGAATGAGGACGATGATGCGCTCGAGGGAGAGGGGTTTTTCGACATAATCAAAGGCACCAAGCTTGGTGGCGCGTACAGCCGTCTCGATGTTGGCGTGGCCGGAAATCATGATGACGGCGGGAGGGCGGGGCAGGGCCTGAAGACGGCTCAGGGTTTCCAGGCCGTCGAGGCCCGTGAGCCAGATGTCCAGGAGCACGACCGTGAAATCACCTTGGAGGGCGCGCTCCAGGGCTTCCTCGCCCGAGGCGACCGCGTCCACGTGATAGCCTTCATCGCGGAGGATCGAAGAGAGAGATTCGCGAATGCCGGCTTCGTCGTCCACGATCAGGATGCGGGGATGCGTTGTCATCACTCGCTAGGTTACCAGAGTCAGACGGGTTCCGAGGGGTGGGCGCCGACCGGTTCCATGACGGGCAATTCCACGTAGAAGCGCGAGCCGACCGGAGAATTGTCTTCCACGCGGATGCGTCCGCCATGCTCCGCGACAATGCGTGCGGCGATCGCCAGGCCCAGGCCGGTGCCACGTTCCTTGGTCGAGAAATTCGGCAGGAAGAGCTTGTCCTTGTCCTCGGGAGAAATGCCGTGGCCGGTGTCTTCGACGCGAATTTCAATTGTATCGGCCTCCGCACGGGTGCAGGTTGAGACGCGAATCTCCTTGACGGTGGCGTGTTCGAGAGCCTCGGCAGCGTTGTCAATCAGGTTGACGAGGACGCTGCGAAGAAGGCCGTCGTCCGCGCGCACCGGCGGGAGGTGCTCGTCGAGAGATGTTTTTAGCGTGACGCCATCGAGGCGGCCGGCGAAGACGTCGAGGGCCTGGCGGACGACGGCGTTGGCGTCCGTCGGGGCCAGCCGGGCGACGGGGAAACGAACAAATTGAGAGAACTCATTGACCAGCGAGGAGAGCGTGGAAGCCTCGCGCTCGATCAAGCGGGAGCATTCCTGAACCAGGCTGATGAGTTCAGTTTCGCGCGGCGAGGCGGAATCCGAGGACGGGTCGCGCCGGTCGAGGAAACGGGCCAGGCGCTGCGCGGAGAGCTGAATCGGCGTGAGGGGGTTCTTGATTTCGTGCGCGATGCGCCGGGCGACTTCCTGCCAGGCGGCGGCCTTTTGCGCGCGAAGCATTTCCGTGACGTCGTCGAGGACCACGACGTAGCCCATGTTAGCGCGGCGCGGCCCGAGCGAGCTGACGGTTACGGCCGCGTGTAGGACATGGCCCTGGAGGACGATTTCGATTTCACGGGAAACGACACCCATGCGCAGGGAGCGCCGCATGAGATGGTTCACGGCGCGGGAGGCTTCGGCGCCAAGCAAGTCCTCAAGGGTACTCGCGTTACGCGCGGGTCCGTTGAAGATTCTGGTGATGGCGGGATTCCCGCGCAGAATGTTTCCGGAGGCGTCGAGGGATAGGACGCCGGTGGGAATGTTCTCGAGAATGGTCTCCATCAACTGGCGGCGGCGCTCCAGTTCCTGGACGGCCTGCTGAAGGTTGCGGGTGAATTCATCAATTTGGCCGCGGCTATCGCGCAATTGCGTGGTCATGACGTTGAACGAGCGAACGAGCACGCCGAGCTCGTCCTGAGCCTGCTCGGGAACCTGATACTCGAAATTTCCCGTGGAAACATTGCGAGTGCCTTCGGCCAACGCCTGAATGGGAACGGTAACCTGCTTGGCGAGAAAGAGCGCGATCCACATCACGCCGAAGAGGAGCAGCAGAGTAAACAGGAGAAGGATGAGGAGCATCTGGGTCTTGAGGGCGCGAAGGTGCTGCTTCTCCTGTTCGTAGGCCTGCAGTTGCTGTTCGATATCGGCATAACGAAGCAGGAAGTCAGGCGTCGTGCGTCTGCCGGCAACGACGAAACCGAGCATTTCGCCAACGTCAAGGACTGGCACCTTTGCTGAGAGATAGAGATCTCCTTTTGCTTCCCATATTTCGAGACCGTTCGGGAGCGTACGAACGAACCTTCCTGGGACACCCGAGATCTGACAATCTCCACTCGAAACGTATTCGTCAGGGAGCTTACATGCGGTACCGCCCTTTTGTGTCTTCCCTTTGTTATCCACGACCCATGATGCGTCGGCTCCAGCTTGGAATGCCCGCCGCAGAAATTCCTGTTCTTTGAAAGATGAGTACAACATCGCTTTGCGGGCAACTCCTACCAGCCTTTCTTTTTCGAGCGAGCCGAGGTCGTTCAGGAGTTTCTGGTTTTGTTCGGACGCGATTTCGAGGGGCCTGGGAAACCAGCGGCCCAGCGTGCGATTCAGCAGGGCGTAGCTGACGAAGAACATGAAGAGCACGGGGAGAAGTGAGATGCCCATGGCGCCGAGAACCATTTTGGTTTTGAAACGCGCGCCGAGGCGTTCGCTGCTGCGCTCGGCCCAGAGACGGAGGAGGGTCCTCGTGAGAATCAGGCCAAAGACGAGCAGAGCTGCAGTGACGAAGCAAGACAGAGCGTAGAGGGCAAATACTTCGCGCCAGTTCTTGGGCTCGAATGGCACGTCGAGTGATCCGAGGGTAAACACGGCGGCAAGAAGCAGCGTAAGAAAGACGCCACCCACGATCAGGCGCAGACGCTGTTTGAAGCCGAGCGAACTCATGGAGCAGCCACCGGGAGTGATTCGGCCGCGCGCGCGATTTGATGAGTCTCAGGGCTGGACCGCGAAGGGAGAAACGGGTGAAGAGGGCATTCCGAGCAGCGCGGATTCCTGGTGCGGCACCAATTCTTGCCCGTATTGACGATGAGCGCGTGGAACTCGTTGAAAAGTGGAGTCTCGCGCGGCAGATGAGATTCGAAGAGCGAGCGGAGCTGGTCGTAGGTAGCGCGAGGATGCGCCAGATCGTGGCGCTCGAGGATACGCCGGGTGTAGGCGTCCACGACGAAGACGGGGTGCTCACCCGCATACAGCAGGATGGAATCGGCGGTTTCCGGGCCAATCCCATGCACGGCGAGGAGCTTCTCCCGAAGCAAGGCCGTCGGGGTACGGAACATGCGGGCCAGCGAACCGGCGTACTCGACGCGCAGGAAGCGCACGAAGGCCTTAAGCTTTTTCGCCTTCTGGCGGAAATAGCCCGAGGAGCGGATCAATCCAGCTAAGCGAGGCGCGGGGATCGTTTCGAGGGCCGCGGGATGGAGAAGGCGCCCGCGGCGCAGATTCGTGATAGCGCGCTCGACATTGGACCAGGCCGTGTTTTGGGTCAGGATGGCGCCGACGATGACCTCAAAGGGCGATTTCCCCGGCCACCAATGCTGCGGTCCCAGCGCTCCAAACATCGCACGGTAATAATCGAGCAAGACATCGGAAAGTGCGGAGCCCATCACGGTTTTTCGCGCGAGGACGTTTTTCGTCATGTCAGCGCCGGTTTGTGGCACTTTCACAGTTCGTGGCATTCCGAAGGCAAGATAGCCGCCGTGGGGGACCAAGTCAAGAATGGTGGAGAGCCGAATGGCCCACCTGTCCGTGCGGACAGGGTATTAGCCATTTCAAAACGGGACTAGAATTTGTCGGGTCCGGCCCATCCCCGCTCTGCTAAGGTTAGTCCCAGGTGCATTGTCGCAGGGAGTGCGCGGATGTCTGTCCGGCTTGGCGAAATATTGATGAAGGAAAGCCTGATCTCCCAGGATCAGCTGCAGAAGGCGCTTGAGCACCAGCGGCAAAATGGCGGCAAGCTGGGAAGCGCCCTGACCAAGCTGGGTTACATCACCGACGACGACATCACCGGAGTGCTCTCGCGGCAGTACGGCGTTCCCTCCATAAACCTTAAGTATTACGAGATTGATCCCACGGTCATCAAGCTGATCCCGCAGGACACGGCGGTGCGCTACCAGGTGGTTCCGCTTTCGCGCGTCGGATCGGTTTTGACCATCGCGATGACGGATCCGACCAACGTGTTCGCGATGGACGACATCAAGTTTATGACCGGCTTCAACGTGGAGCCGGTGGTGGCGTCGGAATCGGCGATCGCCGAGGCCATCGGGCGATTCTATGGCGGGGCAAGCGGGGGAAACAACGAGGAAGAGCTCAATCGCGTAATGAAGGATCTCGAGGAGGACGACGAAGACCTCGAGGTAACCAGCGAAGAGCAGCAGATGGACACGGCCGCGCTGGAAAAAGCGGCCGAAGAAGCGCCCATCATCAAGCTCGTGAACTTGATCCTGACGGATGCCGTAAAGCGCGGCGCCAGTGACATTCACGTCGAGCCGTACGAGACGGAGATGCGCGTGCGTTTCCGCGTGGACGGTGTGTTGCATGCGGTGATGACGCCCCCCTTCCGATTGAAAGACGCGATCACCAGCCGCATGAAGATCATGGCCAAGCTGGATATCGCGGAAAAGCGCCTGCCGCAAGACGGGCGCATCATGATCAAGTACAAAGCGGACGGAAAGCGCAAGGAACTGGACTTCCGCGTCTCCACGGTTCCGACGCTGTATGGCGAAAAGATAGTGTTGCGGCTGCTGGACAAGGAGAACCTCCGGCTGGACATGACCAAGCTGGGATTCGAGGTCGAGTCACTCAAGAAATTCGAACGCAACATTCTGAGGCCCTACGGAATGGTGCTGGTCACCGGACCGACGGGTTCGGGCAAGACGAACACGCTGTATTCATCGGTGTCGCGGCTGAACACGATCGAAACGAATATCATGACCGCCGAGGACCCGGTCGAGTTCCAGTTGCAGGGCGTCAACCAGGTGCAGATGAAGGAACAGATCGGGCTGAACTTCGCGGCGGCGCTGCGCGCTTTCCTGCGGCAAGACCCGAACATCATTCTGGTCGGCGAGATCCGCGACTTCGAAACGGCGGAAATCGCAGTGAAGGCCGCGCTTACTGGGCACTTGGTTCTCTCCACGCTGCACACCAACGACGCGCCCTCGACGATCAGCCGGCTGATGAACATGGGAATCGAGCCCTTCCTGGTGGCGACTTCGGTGAACCTGATCTGCGCGCAGCGCCTGGTGCGGCGCATCTGCGCGAATTGCAAGACGGAGCTTGAGGTCCCGGAGCAGGCCTTGATTGACGCGGGGTACACGACGGAGGAAGTGAAGACCGTTAAAATTTATCACGGGAAGGGCTGTTCGACCTGCAGCAAAGGCGGCTACAAGGGCCGCTGCGGCCTGTATGAAGTGATGGAGATCAACGACGAACTGCGCGAACTGATCCTGGTGGGAGCCTCGGCGCTGGAATTGAAGAAGAAGGCGCTGGAGCAGGGCATGATCACCCTGCGCCGAAGCGGGCTGGTGAAGGTTGCGGCGGGAATGACGACGCTGGAAGAAGTCTTGCGAGAAACGGTTCTGTAAGACTCAAGGATGGGACCAAAATGGCCGGAATCACTCTGAGCGAGCTTCTAAAGAAGATGATCGAAATGGGAGGCAGCGACCTGCACGTGGCGACGAACAGCGCACCGCGCGTGCGCGTTCACGGACGCCTGCGGCCGCTGGACATGCCGCCGCTGACGGCCGCGGACACGAAATCGCTGGCCTACAGCGTGCTGACGGACGCGCAGAAACACCGCTTCGAGGAGAATTTGGAGCTGGACTTTTCTTTCGGTCTAAAGAACCTCGCCCGCTTCCGCGGAAATATCTTCAACCAGCGCGGGGCCGTGGGCGCCGTATTTCGGACCATCCCCTGGGAGATCAAGGGATTTGATGCGCTGGGATTGGCGCCGGTAGTGAAGACCCTATGCGACAAGCCGCGCGGCCTGGTGCTCGTGACCGGTCCCACCGGCTCGGGGAAGTCCACGACGCTCGCGGCGATGCTCGACAAGATCAACAACGAGCGCGAAGAGCACATGATCACGGTCGAGGACCCCATCGAATTTCTGCACAATCACAAGAAATGTCTGGTCAATCAGCGCGAAGTGCACTCGGATACGCACTCCTTTGCAAACTCCTTGCGAGCGGCGCTGCGCGAAGATCCGGACGTAGTGCTGATCGGAGAGATGCGCGACCTGGAGACCATCGAGTCGGCACTGCGCATCGCGGAAACGGGCCATTTGACGTTCGCGACGCTGCACACGAATTCGGCGGTGTCCACGATCAACCGCATCATTGACGTCTTCCCTTCGCACCAGCAGCCGCAGATCCGGGCGCAACTCTCCATGGTGCTCGAAGGCATCCTTTGTCAGGCACTGTTGCCGCGCACGGATGGGCGCGGGCGGTTGATGGTGATGGAAGTGCTCATTCCGAACGCCGCGATCCGCAACCTGATCCGCGAGGACAAGATTCACCAGATTTATTCCGCGATGCAGACGGGAACAGGGACGTCTGGGATGCAGACGTTTAACCAGAGTTTGGCGAACGCCTATTTTCAGAAGCAAATTTCGCTGGAAATGGCGCTGTCGCGCTCATCGAACCAGGATGAACTTCAGGACATGATCAACCGCGGCGTCACATCGCCGACGCCCGGCAGTAAAATGCCGGCGGGAAGGCGGTAGGGATGAAGCCGTGCGCGGCCAGGGAGTTTTGCGGAATTGACCGACGGAGGAGGGCGTAAAGATGCCGGTCTACACGTATAAGGGAACCAATCGCTCCGGCAGCAGCGTGAGCGGAGAGCTGGCGGCTTCGAACAAGACGGAGCTCGCCGGTCTATTGCGGCGGCAGCAAATCACGCCGACGAAGATGTCCGAGAAGGGCAAGGAGTTCAATCTCCCAACCTTCGGCTCGGGCGTGGATTCGAAGGAACTCGCCATTTTTACGCGGCAGTTCTCGGTGATGATTGACGCGGGCCTGCCGCTGGTGCAGTGTCTGGAGATTTTGGCCGGACAGCAGGAAAATGCCACGTTTAAGAAGGTGTTGACGGGAACCAGGAGCTCCGTCGAAGGAGGCACGACGCTTTCCGCTGCGATGCGGCAGTACCCAAAGGTCTTCGATGCCCTTTATGTGAACATGGTGGAAGCCGGCGAGACGGGCGGTATTCTGGACACGATTCTGCAACGGCTTTCGACCTATATCGAGAAAAACGTCAAGCTGAAGCGGGCTGTGAAATCCGCGTTGATCTATCCGGTGGGCGTTTTGTCGATTGCGGGGGGCGTCATTATCCTGTTGTTGTGGAAGGTGGTGCCGATTTTCGCCACGCTATTCGCGGGGCTGGGCGCGGAGCTGCCCCTGCCGACGCGCATCGTCATCGTGCTCAGCAATTTCGTGGGGAGCATCTTTGGCCTTTTGATTGTCGTTGTATTCATCGCCCTGGTGATCGGGATGAAGGTCTGGTACGGGACTCCGGGCGGAAGGTACGCGCTGGATTCCGTCTTATTGAAGCTTCCGTTGATGGGGATGCTGTTGAGGAAGATCTGTGTGGCGCGCTTTACGAGGACACTCGGAACGCTGATCGCGAGCGGCGTGCCAATTTTGGAAGGCTTGGATATCACGGCGAAAACGGCGGGCAATGCAGTCGTCGAACGCGCGCTGCAGAAGGTTCGGAAGTCGCTCGAAGAAGGCAAGACGCTGACCGACCCGCTGCGGGAAACCGAAGTCTTTCCCGGCATGGTGACGCAGATGATTGGGGTAGGCGAACAAACGGGCGCGATGGACGCGATGCTGCAGAAGATCGCCGACTTCTACGAGGAAGAAGTGGACGCCGCGGTCAAGGACTTACTGACGGCACTGGAACCCATCATGATCGTGTTTCTCGGCGTGGTCGTTGGAGGCGTGGTTATTTCCATGTACCTGCCGCTGTTCTCGCTGATCGGCAAGTTGAGCGGACACTAAAGCCGTGCGGTCGGCGCCGCGGCGTTGCGGGTATCCGCGCATCGCCGGGGTATCCGGGGCTGATGGGGAGTTTGCTTCTAGTCAGGGAGCCGATGGCTGAAGCGGCGGCCCTCCGCATGCCGTGACCGGCTCGCACGGGAAACCGCAACCCGTTTCCATCGCTTGGCCGGGGTCACATTGCAACCGAGATACCCTCGGCAGACGGGCGCATGGGGCAGACACACACAAACCGGGATTGGCTAGGCTGGCTCACGCGCGTCCGGCTGCTCATGATCGCGCTGATTCTGGGCGTCGCGGTTGTTTGGCCGCAATATTTTCCGCCTTCCAGCGCCACGCGGTACATCCTTCCTCTGCTCTCTTTTTGGATCACAGTGGCCGTGCTGTACGCCTTGCTGGTGCGATGGGTTCCAGGGGCGCGGTGGCACGGGCCTCTGCAAATCGCCAGCGACATTGTTGTTCTGACAGCCCTCATCTACGTCACCGGCCTGCAAGAGAGCCATTTTATTTCGCTGTACCTGCTGATCATCATCGTGGCAAACATGCTTTTCACGCGGCGGGCCACTCTGGCCCTTGCGGCGGTGAGTCTGTCTCTGCTGGGCGGGCTTGCGGCGCTGGCGTACTTTGGGCGAATCCCGCAGACCGCCGAAACGGTTCCGACGGCCGCGGGTTTGCGGTTCTGGTTCCTCAGCCACGTGGTGGCGTTCTTCGCGGTTGCCTACCTCTCGAGCTTGCTGGCGCAGTCGCTCTACCGGCAGGGACGGGAGTTGCAGGAAAAAAGGGAAGAGCTGCTGGATCTGCAAAAATTCACGGAAGACATTATCCATTCGATGCGCGGCGGGCTGCTGACCACGGACCTGGAAGGCCGAATTCTGCTCCTCAACCGCTCGGGAGAAGAGATTCTTGGGTACAAGTTTCACGATCTGCGCGGGAGGAGGCTGGCCGAAATGTGGCCTGACTTCTGGCTGCCCGGTCGGACGGACGCAGGTGAAAAGGTGTCGGCGCGGCGAGAGATTGATTTTCACAGCGGGGACGGGGGAGAGCGTTTCTTGGGGATATCCGTGTCGCCGCTGCGCGCGCGCGACCCTGGCCACATCGGATATGTTTTCAACTTTCAGGATTTGACGGACCTCCGGAGGCTGGAACAGGAGGTTGCGACCAAGGACCGCATGACGGCACTGGGGCGCCTTTCGGCCGCGATCGCGCATGAAATACGGCAGCCGCTGACGGCCATGGCCGGAGCGGTGAAGGAACTTGCGCGGCTGGTGCCGCTGGAAGAAGACGAGCGGCAGCTCGTCAACATTGTGAGCCGTGAATCGGAACGCCTGAACGGGATCATCACGAACTTTTTGAAATACTCGCGCGAGAAGACCTATGAGTTTGAAGAAGCGGATGTGTGCGCCCTGCTGGATGAAACGCTGATGCTGATGGAGAAGAAGCCCGAGATGCAATCGAAGTATCGGATCGTCCGGGCATTCAACGGCGAAGCGATCCGGGCGCGGGTGGATGTCAGCCGCATCAAGCAAGTATTTTGGAATTTGTGCGACAACGCCATGCGGGCCATGCCCGAGGGTGGAACGCTCACGGTGCGGCTGGACACGCAGCCCTTTTGGCTGCGCATCGCCTTCCGCGATACGGGCGTGGGATTGGATCCCAAACAGCGATTGAAACTTTTCGAGCCGTTGCAGTCCGGATTTGAAGGCGGGACAGGGCTCGGCTTGTCCATCGTCTATCAGATCGTGCAGGCCCACAGCGGGCGCATCCTAGTGGAATCGGAGAAGGATCGCGGAGCGGAGTTTGTCGTCGAGCTGCCGAGGGTGGCCTGAAATGGGGCCGGGCGGCGGTCGCAATGTGCGGAGAAGCGGATAGTCCATGGCGCTCATACTGATTGTTGATGATGAGAAGTCCATCTGCGAGCTGCTGGAAATTACTTTCCGCAAGGAAGGGCACCGGGTCGAGGTGGCGCATTCGGTGGAGGCCGCGCGGCGCAAGCTGGAGTCGCAGATCTTCGATATCGTGATTTCCGATGTGCGCATGCCTGGGGCCAGCGGAGTGGATCTGCTGAAGTTTGC
This sequence comes from Terriglobia bacterium, assembly GCA_041483755.1. GTDB lineage: Bacteria > Acidobacteriota > Terriglobia > Acidiferrales > UBA7541 > Acidiferrum. Next base: position 20,606 of record JBGPGF010000025.1, read on the forward strand.
CAAGGAAGTATCCCCGGATTGCGTCTTCCTGCTGGTGACAGGCGTTCCAACCGTGGAGACGGCCATCGCGGCCGTCAATGCGGGCGCCGACCGTTACGTCATCAAGGACCACGAATTGGTGGATCAATTGCGCCGCGCGGTGCGCGAGGCTTCCGAAAACCTGAAGTGGAAAAACGAAGCGGGATACCTGAAACGCGAACTGCGGCGGCTGACAGGGCTGGATAATATTATTGGGCAAAGTGCCAAGATGCGCGCCATCTTCGACCTGATCCAGACGGTGGCGCCGCAATCGAGCCGCGTGCTGATCACCGGAGAGAGCGGAACGGGCAAGGAGCTGGTGGCGCGCGCCATCCACGAGAACAGCGCGCGTGCGCAGGAGCCATTCATCACCATCAATTGCGGCGCGTTCCCCGAAACGCTGCTCGAATCGGAGCTCTTCGGCTATGTGAAGGGCGCTTTCACGGGGGCGAACGAAAACCGCCGGGGATTGTTCCAGGCGGCGCACGGCGGAACTCTGTTCATGGACGAGATCGGAAACATGAGCTTGGCCATGCAGGTGAAACTCTATCGCGTGCTGCAAGAGGGGAAAGTGCGTCCGATCGGAAGCACGGAAGAGACCAGCGTGGATGTGCGTGTGATTGCGGCGACGAATAAGGATTTTGAGAAGGAAATTGCCGAGGGGCGGTTCCGCGAGGATCTTTACTACCGCTTGAGCGTGATTCCGATTCATCTGCCTTCCTTGCGCGAACGCCGCGAAGACATACCGTTGCTCGCGCGTCATTTTCTGGAACGATTTCGCAAGGCCATGGACAAGCCCGTGCGGGGAATCTCGCCGGAAGCCATGCGGCGGCTGGAGGGTTACGACTGGCCGGGAAACGTCCGCGAGCTGGAAAACACGATGGAACGCGCCATGGCGCTGGAGAGCGGCAACGAGATCTCGGTGGGAGTATTGCCAGGCCGCGTCGGTGGGTACGAAACACCTGTCGTAACAGCAGGGAATGGATCGTCTCCTTTGCCCGTCGGCGGACTGGACTTCGAGAAACAGTTGGCGGAGATGGAACGCCGGTACCTGCAGTCCGCGCTGGACGCCACGGGTGGCGTAAGGACCAGGGCGGCGGAGCTGCTGAAAATCAGCTACCGGTCGTTCCGCCACTACGCAAAGAAGCATAATGTCTGAGGAATGCTCTTTGCGGTCCCCTCGTTTCCGGGAGTTGGGACGGTGTGGTGAAGTGACAAATAGTGGCGACAAAAATTGTCAAGTGCGAGGGGGAAAAGTACTAGTTTCTGGGTCGGGTGGGGAAAGCGCATCCGGGTTCAGGTATAACATCCCTGCCATCAATGAGATACGGCGTTATTGAAAAAGTGGTCATAGCCCGGGCGATTGGCATCCGCCCTGCTCTAGTAGGGGGTAAGTTCTTCGGGACTTAAAAATTTTTCGAGGAGACAGCCTAAAATGAGAAAGAACCAGAAGGGTTTTTCACTTATCGAGCTTCTGATCGTCGTGGCGATC
>JBGPGF010000026.1:0-21980 GCA_041483755.1 Terriglobia bacterium
AGCAGACCGCGCACGTGATGGGCACGCCCAGCTACATGTCGCCGGAGCAGGTAAAGGGCAAGGCGGTGGACGGCCGCTCGGACATTTTTTCGCTGGGCGTGATGCTGTACGAGATGGTGACGGGCGAAAAACCCTTCCCCGGGCAGAACATTACGACCGTCATCTATAAGATCGTGAACGAAGAGCCGGTGCCGCCGCGGCAGGTGGACCCTTCGGTCCACCCCGGGATTAACGACGTGATCCTGAAGGCACTGGCCAAAGACCCGGACGAGCGTTACCAGAGCTGCCGCGAGGTGCTTGAGGACTTGCGGTGCTACCGCTCACTGGGGGGCAATCCGGATGCGACCATGGCGCTGGGCGCCCCGCCATTGGACGTGAGCCATAGCTCGGCAGGGCGGTCGGAAGACGCGATGACGGCCGCGCACCTGCTTCGGCCGCGGGCAGGGCCGGGATCCGGCAGCCCGAACCAAACCCCTGCGGTGCGGCGAACCGCTGCGATTCCACCCATGGCCGCAGAGGCGCCAAAGAAAAGCCGGGTGGCGACGTTCTTTCTTTCCCTGGTCTTGCTCGGGATTATCGGATTCGGCGGATACCGGGTACGGCCTTTCCTGCAATACCTCATGGCGCAAAGGCAGGCAGAACGGGTAAAGGCAAGCCAGCCGCCCGTCACCTCTCCCGCAGTGGCAGCGGAAAACCAGGGAACGGGCGCCACGGAAGCGATTTCACCGCCGACGCATGGTGCAGCAGAAACTGAGGACGAGGGAGACAAAGCCGTTTCTGTCCCGATTGCGGCGCGTACGGTGGAAAAACCGGCGGCGCGGAAGCCGGAGCCCGCCGTGAGCGTCCTGGCGGAGGCGTTCAAGGTGCGGCTCGAACAGGCTTCGCAACAGAAGGGAATCGCGGACCGTCTGAAGATCCAAGCGAGCGGGAATTCGCTGACGGTCGCGGGCAAGCTGCACCCGCGTGAGCACAGCGAGCTGCTCAGCTTCTTGCGGCAGGCTCCTGCCGCCGTTCATGTCGTGGACCACATCGAATATGACGATGTACCCGAAAGCTTGGCGGGCGGACCTGCGCCTGGGGATCACCCTCAGCCGAAACCGGGTTATGGCGCGATCCATGTAGTGACCGATGTGATTGACGCGACGGCGGCGCTGCGCGCGCCGCGCGGGCGCCTCTTGCAGACCTGCCAGACGCCGTGCAGCTTCAACGACCTGTCCCCGCAACAGTACAGTCTGGAAGTACGCAAGGACGGCTACCAGCCGGTGCAAACGGCGCTCGCGGTGAAGTCCGGGAGCGTCCTGGATCAAAAAATCGCCCTGGAATCACTAGCCAAAGGGTTCTATGTTACGAGCCAGCCGCCCGGCGCGGACATCTTCATTGATGGGGCAAAGCAATCGGGTCAGACACCGCTGAACCTTCCGCTCGCAGGCGGGCAATACAACCTCGTCATCCGGCTAGAAGGCTATGACCCGTACGTAAGCAGGATTCAGGTCAAGAACAACAGCCAGACGCCCCTGAACGTGGAACTGACGCCGCGTGCGAGTCACATCGCCTGGGCAGACGTGAGTTCCCGCCCGGCCGGCGCCGAGATTCTCCTCGACGGCACCTCGACGGGAAAGTTCACGCCATCCCGCGTCAGCATCACCGCTGGGACGCATGCCATCTCCCTCAATCTCAAGGGCTTCGAGATCGCTTCACAGAAGGTGTTCGTGGACGAAGGGCAGTCGGTCCGGGTGGATTTGCCCCTCAAGATGAAGTAGCGCAGCGGCAGTTGAGGCCGAGCTTTTCGGCGTTTTTCAGAGCACAAGCCAGTACGGAATCGGCTACCGAAGACGTAACATTTTGAAACATTCCCGCAGGGGTGGTTCTAGGACTATAATCACAAAGCGCTGCAAACAAACAACTTGTTCCTCGGAAATAAGGGTTTAGTGCGTGCTCTATGCCATGGTGGGGAATTCTCTGCCCTGCCGCTCCAGCCCTCCACGAGTTTAGAGGGTAGGGGCATGTACGAGGAGCGGAGTACTCGGGCGCCGTGGAGCTGTAAAGGCCCCAGTTGGACGATAAGCGATCGGGGGACCATTGGTCTTGAGGGCATACGTACCGGTGGAAGTGGCCGCGGAAGCTGTTGACGCGCCACGGGGTGCGATTCCGGCGATGCGGCGAGCGGCGCGGCCGCTGGCATCCGAGCTTCTCCAGGCGGGCGAAGTTCGCGGGCGCGAATCGTTGAATGGCGACGTGCCCCGCGCGTTGCGGGCGCTGCAAGTTCTTTTGCGATCCTCACGGCTGTATCACAAAGAACATCCAAAACTGAATGAGAGTTTGAACGCCGCGTTCGAAATGCTGCGTGGCGTCACGTCCGCGATGGACGGCCTGGGAATCCGGCTGGAGCGCGGTGGAATCGTTGCCCCCCGGCTGGGCCCCGCACCGCTTCCAGATGCCCGCGGCGAATTGGCGACGCTTGCGGAGGATCTGCGGCGGGCGGGAATTTATACGCTGGTGTTTGCCCGGCGATTTCATGTGGGCGAACTGGACACCTTCACGCAACTTGTGCACGGGGCATTGCTAAGATCAGAGGGGAAGTCCAGTGCCGAGGGAGCAGCCGCGGTGTGGGCGGCACGGCTGACGGAGCACCAGGTGGAAGGTATTGAGATCAACGCACCGGCGGAGCGCACCGTGGATTCGGTGCTGGCCAGCCTGATCGCGGCGCTGGTCGCCTATGGCGGCAGCACGCAGCGCGACGACGAAGATGCCACGCCGATCCGCGCACCGCGGATGGAAGAACTGATCCCGGCTTTGCGGTTGCTGGGCCGGCTGACGCCACCGCTGGAGGCCGCGCGGGGGTTGTCGCCGGAGGAAGCGGCGCGCGCGATTCACGGAGCGCTGGAAGAAACGAGCGCGGACACGGTGGCCTTGCTGCTGAGCACGGTCTCGCACTATCCGCCGCGCGACGCGGATCGTCCCCAGCCATATCTGCTGCGGCTTTCGGACAACTTGATCCTGGAGTTTCTCGGCGCGGAATTTTCGGCGGGGACGCTGGAAGCGGCGGCGGTGCGGCCGACGCTGCAACAATTTTGCAATGAGATCGTGTCCGGCGGCGGGTACTCCGGGCCGCATTCCTCGCAGCACCTATCCTCGCTGGCGATCGAGTGGTCCAAGGAGACCCGGCGCGAGCAATTCCTGGAGAAATTCTGGAGCGATTTGCCGGCGCGGGAAAAGTCCCAGACGCTGCGCGGCCCGCAGGTGTGGTGCGTGCCGGTGGCGGCTATTCGCCAGACGCTCAAGCAACTGGCGGACGCGGGCGCGGACGCACCGCGGCGGGAAGCGCGTAACATCTTGCTCAATTACGCGCGGTGCCTGGCTTTGGAGGATCCTTCTTCGCGGCGCGGAGTGGCTGCCGGACTGGGTGAACTGACGCCGCTGCTCGAATCTTTGTGGCCCAATCAGCTTCCGGAAGAGCTGGGCCACGGCGCGCTGAAGGCGCTGGAACGAGAGAGTCTGCCGGAGATTGCGGCGCTGCTGGGCGCGTTCCTGGAGACGCTGGCCCGAGCCTCGATGAACCGAAGCGACTTTGCATCCTTTGAGACCATCCTGTTGGGCCTCGAGGCGGCTCCTCGCGACGCCGGGCACGAACACATGAACGCGCTGGCGCAGCGGCTGGTGGCACAGGACCGCTGGCTGCTGCTGGTGGATGCCGCGCTGGCCAACCGGCCGCTCGATCCCGTCCTGCCGAGGTTGCTGCACCGCGATCCAGAACGGCTGCTCGACCGGCTGACACTACTGCTCACGGACCCGAAGTCGAGCGAACAAGTACCGGCCATGGCGAGGCTGCTGCGCACGATGGGAGTTCCGGCGCTGGGGCTGCTGGAAACGCGACTGTACGAAGCGCGCCGACAGCGCGTTGTCGCGGCGATCAAGCTGCTATCCGCCGCCGACACGGAGCGGCTGCTGCGGGCCCTGCCGCGGGCCCTGCCGAGTTGGGAATGGAACCTGCAAGATTTGGCGGTGTCCGAGCTGGCGCGGCCGGCGAATGCGGCGAACGCAGCGAGCGCGGCGTTTGTGTTCTCGGCCATACTGGCGGAATCGCATCCGTTTGTGGTGCCCATGATGATTGACCAGATCGGCGTGGCGCAGGAAGTGACGGCCATCCCGATGCTGATGGAGATCGCGGCGGGCGAGCACGGCATCCTGCGCGAACAATACGTGCGGATCAAGGCGATCGAGGCCCTGGGGCGCATGCACGCCAATGAGGCGGCGGGGCTGCTGCGCGCGCTGGTTGAACGGCGCGACGGCATAACCCATGCCGAGCCCGCGGGCCTGCGAGCTGCGGCGGAAGAAGCTCTGGCGCTAATTGAGAACCGGCCTTCGTCCGCGCGGGTGCGCGCGGCGTATGAAACCCTCGAACAAATGACCAAGCCATTTCCGGTGCCGCGGCGTTACACGCGCGTCCCGCTGGATTCGCCGCTCACGGCGCAGATCGAAGGCTCGCAGATGGCCGCCGTGCGCGTGCGCACCATCAGCATGGGCGGTGCTTACCTGCAATCGAACCGCAAGCTGGCGGTAGGCGATTCGATCAAACTGGAGATTCGCTCCGGCTTGCGCAAGATTCATTCGACCGCTGTCGTCCGCAATATCGGCCCCGACGGCGGCGGCATCGAGTTTATCCACATGAAGGAAGACGACCGCGAGAAGCTGCGGCGGCTCGTGCACCGGCATTTGCAGATCTAAGCCCGGATTTCCGATTTGAAAACCGGCATTCAGGCTGCACAGGATATTCATCGCTTGTGTTCATGAGTGAACCGAGCACACGGAAGCCTTCCGTAAGTGGACAGCCAGTGGGTGAGAGCCAAAATTAGCCCTTTCCACTCTCTTCCAACAGATTTTTGCGCGTAGATCTTCAAGGGTCACAGGTGACTTCGGATGGCGGTCTGCTGCTCGCTCGCGAACCCGATGAACGCCTCGAATTGACAGGACTCATTCAGAATCACCTGGTGGATTCCCGCACTGGCCGCAATACACAGTCTCCCTTGGCGGATCTTTCCCGGCAGTCCGCCTACAGCCGATCGGTTGGGTATGAAGATCTGAGCGATGCCACACGCCTAGCAAGCGATCCGACCTTCCGGCTGATGGGCTCGAAGAAGGTTTTGGATCGCGGCGCTGCCGCTGCCGAACGAGTAGCGAAGCAGGAGAGACAGCGAATTGAGCGTTGAGGAATCCTTCCGCGGGGAGGAGTGCCAGCGTCGAGCCGGGTGACAGGCCAGGACGATTTGAGGTTGACGCCAGAGGGCGGCGCAAGTATGGTTTGCGCAAAGTCAGAGTTGAAACCGAAAATTCGGGATTAACCCGCGAGGAGCGGCGACTCGGATGACGAATCGTTCTAGCGTAAAGTGTTGGCTATATGTCGCGGCGTTCCTGACGGCACCTCTGCTGGCATCAGCACAGTCTACTTCGACAAGCGAAAACCAATTTTTAGCTCAGCCGGAAATCCAGCAAACTGAACCCGAAACCCAGTCAACGGAATCCGGAATAGACAAGGCGCGGACACAACTGCGCATGACCACTCTGGTTCCCATGCGGGAGGGTTCGCTTTCTGGCCAAGGCACCAGTCAAGCCGCGCCATCGGCGGGCTACCAGCCGATTACTGGCAAAGAGCGTTTGCATTGGTTTGTGATGTCGTCCGTGGGTCCTCAGAGTCTGGGGGTCGGAGTACTGAAGGCCGGAATGGGAACTGCCGGAAATCATCCGCCCGAATACGGGACCCATTGGGACGGCTTTGGAAAGCGTTACGGGATCCGCCTCAGCGGGGTAGTAACGAGTCATGCGATGGAGGGGACAATAGGGGCTCTTTGGGGGGAGGACCCTCGCTATTTTCGAGCGAGTGGCCGACCGCTTGGCGGACGCATGAAACAAATCGTGGTGATGACTTTCGCGGCCCGCCGTCCCGATGGCCACCTCGCCCCTGCCTATGCCCGGTATATCGCAAAATCCGGAAGCAACTTTCTCTCCAATACTTGGCGAGTACCAAGCGACTCTAGCGTGAATGACGCCCTTATTCGGACGGCTATGGGCTTTTTAGGTAAGATGATGGGCAACGCGTTTCAGGAATTCTGGCCTGACGTTGCACACCGTTTACACAGAAAGCGATAAGTTGTTATGCGAGCGCGGAGCAATCAGGATGCACTTGAACTTGGTAATGCCCGCTAAAATCGCCTGCCGCTGACAGTTCACATCAAGAGCGCACCTTCGCCGGGGGTGTCTTCCCCGCGCTCTCCCTCCGCACAGAATCTACTTGCCAAGTAGGTCCCGGTTGGAGTATCACCCGATATCGTTAACGCTTCAGGGTATGGTCCTTCTGGCAAAGACCGGCGGCCACACGTGGGGCGTGGCCCGTTACCAGTCCACCTGGGGGTGAATGTATATGCGAAGGCTCAACCGTGGTGTGCTTGTCTTGCTCGTGCTCGCGGGTACGCTGGCATTTCCGGCAAGAAGTTGGGCTCAGGGGAACACCGCTGACTTGAACGGGGTTGTCACGGACCCCTCGGGCTCGGTGATGAAGGACGCCAAGGTGACCGTGACGAACGTTTCGACGGAGGCGTCGCGCAACGCCACGACGGACAGTGGCGGCCGCTACAGCTTCGTACAACTGCCCCCGGGCCGCTACAAGTTGACCGTGGATGCCGGCGCAAGTTTCTCCCTCTTCGAAACTCCCGAGCTGCAGTTGACGGTGGGCGCGACCGCCGCGTACGACGCGCAAATGCGACTGCACGGGCAAACGGAAGCCGTGGAAGTAACCGGCACGACGGCGCTCGTCGAAACGCAAAAGACCGAGGTTTCCCAGACCGTGGATGCGCGGCGTATCGACAATCTACCCATTAACGGCCGCAACTACATCAACTTCACGCTCACCAATTCGCAAACGAGCCGCGATGCCGCGCCCTCCATCGGAGCTGCGCCGACCAGCGGACTGAATTTCGGCGGGCAGCGGGCGCGTTCGAATGAGGTGTCGGTGGACGGAGCGGACGCGGTAGACAACTCGACCAACGGAATCCGCACGACGGTTTCGCAAGAAGCCGTGCAGGAATTTCAACTTATTTTGAGCAACTACAATGCGGAGTATGGGCGGGCGATGGGCGGCGTGGTCAACATCGTGACGAAGAGCGGAGCGAACGACGTTCACGGAAACGTGTTCGGTTATTTCCGGCACAAGAAATTGCAGGCGCGCAACCCCTTTTCCGGGCAGATCAACCCGGTGACAGGCGCGCTCGACCCGGTGAAACAGGCGTACACGCGCTTGCAGGCGGGCGCGACCCTGGGCGGGCCGATCAAAAAGGATAAAGCATTCTATTTCATCTCGTATGAGCACACGCAGCGCGAGGAGACAGGCTTTTCCAGCATTGGCGTGGGTAATTTCGGGTTGCAATCCTTCACACTTCCCACGCCGGGCGGTCCGTTCCCGGTTCAGCTCACGCCGGCGCAGGGAGCGGCCGTCAATCAGTTGCTCGCGACAGGCGTCCCGGCGCTGCAGAACCTAGCGGTGCAGTACGGCGTGCTGATGGGGTCGGCCTCCAACGTTGCCCTGAACGGAATAGACTACGGTGCGGTTGCGACCGGATTCGGATTTCCGAATCCGGGTCCCGGCGCGCGATTTCCGCTTCCTGTACCCTGCCCCGCGGGTCTGCTGGTGAATGGTCTCCAGTGCGGACCGACAGGATTCGGCTTGGCGCCATTGCCGGCGTCGTTTGTGCCGCTGAATTCGCTTCGAGGAAACTATCCGATTACGGAAAAAACAAGTCTGTGGTCCGCGCGGCTGGACTACCGCTGGAACAATACGAACAATTCCTTTCTGCGGGTGGGCGTGTCGCCGTCGCTGGTTACCGGCATTCAGGTGAACGCGCAGAATCAAAACTTCGGACAGAACGCGGGCTCGCGAACTTCGCTAAACCAGTCGCGCGATTTTTCCGCGGTTTACCAGCTGGATTCGGTGCTGAGCAATGCGGCGGTCAACCAGCTTCGCTTTCAGTACGCACGGCGCGGCCTGCACTACGGCTACTCGCAATTGCCGGGCGGCAGCGGCCTGGCCGTGAACATTCCGGGTTTCGCGTTTTTCGGGAGGGAGCCGTTTTCGACCGTGGATCGCATCGAACGGCGCCTTGAATGGACCGACCACGTCGGCGTGATCCACGGGAACCACACGTTCAAAATGGGCGGCGACTTTAACATCGTCTCGTTGCGCACGGGCAAGGCTCAGATTTTCGAATTGAACTTCGGCGGAATCAGCAACTTCGGCGGACTTTCCGCTTCCCAAGTGAGCGGCGGCGCGTTCCCGAACTCGGTGACGGTGGGACTCACCACCATTGCCCTGCCGGGCACGACGGGTGCGCAATCCTACGGGCTCGGATTGCCGACCACGTTCATTCAGGGCATCGGCAACTCCAACCGCACGTTTGACAATATCCCGATTGCCTTCTTTTTCCAGGATAGCTGGCGGATGAACCGGAAACTGACGCTGAACTACGGATTGCGATACGATGTGGAGATAACACCTCTCTTGCCTGCGGCGACAACCATTAACCAGCAGGCGGAGCAGATCCTGAAAGTTGTGGAAGGCATTCCGCGCGACTACAACAACGTGTCGCCGCGTTTCGGTCTGGCGTGGGATCCCCGGGGTAACGGCAAGACAGTCATCCGCGCGGGTTACGGGATTTTCTTTGACCATCCGCTGCTGGCGGTGGCGTTCAACGCGTTTACGGCGGAAGGCGCACTTTCCTCGCAGTTGCTCTCGGCAGGTGGAACGCCATCCGGGTGTTTTCTGGCACCCGGAATACCCGGGGGATGTGGCGCTGGAGATAGCCCCACAAATCTGAACGCCGCGTCCATCTTTCAAGGTGTGCTAAATGCGCTGCCCTCGATGGACTATCGCCCGGACGAGCAGCGGTTTAATCCCAAGTTCCCGAATTCTCTTTTCACCAATCAGAATTTCCTGCCATCGGGCGGTTCGCCGGGATTCCCGATCCCGATTCTGCCCTTCACGCTGCCGGTGGCGGCGAATTTCCGCTACGGTTACGCGCAGCAGGCCAATCTGACGATCGAGCGCCAGCTCGCCGGGTCTTGGAGGCTCAGCGCCGGCTATCAATACACGCATGGACTGAAACTCAACCGCCCGCGCGATACCAATTCGACCGACCCGCAATTGCTCGACAACAATCTCTTCAATGCCGGCGTTGCCGGGCTCAGCTTTTCAAGCCCGCTCACGGTGGTCGCGCCGTCGGCATCCTTCGCTGCAGCAGGCTCCAACTGCGGCGTGAACGTGATTGCGCCGAGAGTCCTGGGCGTGCTGACCGGCTGTCCGGGGCCGCTGGCGCCGCTCAACGGCAGCTATATCGGCACGCCCGCATTTTTCAATTACTTTCGGCCGTCGGGACCGAATCCTTCGTTCGCGGGCCTGGTGCCGGGGGGATACGGACCGGCCACGGTGCCTGGGAGCCAGCTCTTCTTTGCGGCCATGGCAAACTATCCGCTGGGCTACGGAATTCCCATTCCCTACAACAGCGTGGACGTGCAGGAGTCCAGCGGGAACTCTGTGTATCACGGGCTCACCGTGAACGTCTCGAAGCGGTTTTCGCATTCGTTTGAGATGCTTTCGAGTTATACATGGTCGCACGCCATTGACGACTCGACCGACTTGCAGACGCTGCTCGAGCCGCAGGACGGCCGCTTCCCGAATAATGAGCGCGGAAATTCCAGTTTCGACCAGCGCCACCGCTGGGTCACCAGCGCGGTGTTTCAGGCGAGCTCGGCAAAGAGCGGCGAGGGCGCCTGGAAACACTTCATCGGCGGCTTTACGCTTGCTCCGATCATCGAGGTGGCCTCCGGGCGGCCCTTCACCGTGATTACCGGCACGGACTATCGGCTCGATCTGGGCGCGGCGCAGGGTCGCCCGTCGGTCGGCACCGGCGCCGTAACAGCAACCTCGCCATTCATCCCCGGCGTGACCTTCACGCTCCCCAATGTGTGCCTCACCAACAGCGGCGCCACGTTCAGCATTCCACCGATCACAACGACGGGGGCGGGCTGCACGGGCAATCTCGGACGCAATGCCTTCTATCGGCCGGGCTTCTTCCAATGGGACCTGCGGCTGGCGCGGCGATTCGCGCTGGGGGAGCGCTTCAAGCTCGACGCCATTGCCGACGCATTCAACCTGTTCAACCACTTCAACGTGGCGGACGTGAGCCCGTTGTGCAACCCCGCCGGCGGCAACGCCGGCTGCACTGCCGGCCAGCCGTCGGCAGCGCTCGACCAACGGCAAATCCAGGTCGCGCTGAAAGTGAGCTGGTAGAAGAGCGAGATAGATGCTGTAAATCTTGCGGGGAAAGCGCACAGAATGAATTCTGTGCTACTGGGATGTAACAGTTCTCCAGGCGCACTCTGGTAGCGAGAAGTGGCGGTTAGAAACCAGGAGAGAAAACTGACGGTCAGGTCTCTCCGTCGGTCAGGGCGGGATTTATGGCGCGCAGGCCAGTGTCGAGCGGCTCGATTTCTGGAAGATCGCTCGAGGATTGAATTCCCTTCTCCTTGAGCTTGCGCGCTCCCGGGATCAGGCGGCTTTCAAGTGAACCTAATGCCTGATTAAACGAATCGCTGGAGTTCTGCAGACTGCCGCGCAGCTTCTGCATGTGCTCCAGGAACGTGACCACGCGATCGTAAAGGTCACGCCCCAGGTCGCTTATCTCCTGGGCGTTTTCCGCGATCATCTCCTGGTGCCAACCGTACGCCGCGGACTTGAGAAATGCGATAAGGTTTCCGGGTGACGCAAGTATGACGTTGTGCTCGATGGCTTCCTCGTAGAGGGTTGGATCCTTTTCGAGCGCCGCCTGGAAAAAGGACTCACCCGGAAGAAACATCAGTACAAACCCGGGGCTCGGTTCGAATTGTTTCCAGTATTCCTTCGAAGAGAGCTGACTAACGTGTTCTCGAACGAGGCGAACATGTTCTGCCAAGCCTGCTTCACGCTCGGCATCGGTCTGCGCCGCCGCAACCCTAAGCATTCCGTGCAGAGGCACCTTGGCATCCACGACGACCTGAGCATTTCTCGGAAGATGGATTATCATGTCGGGTCGCATGCGACCTGCGGGCGTGTCCGTTGAAACCTGTTCGTAGAAGTCACAGTGGGCCGTCATGCCAGTGAGTTCAACGGTCCTGCGAAGCGTGAGTTCGCCCCATCGGCCTTTGACCTGGGGCTGGCGGAGCGTATTAACGAGCGCTCCCGTTTCCTTCTGCAGGTCGCGGCTCGTGGAGGCCAGCAGTTGCACCTGGCCGCGAAGGTCGCCATAAGCGGATTCGCGCTTGGATTCAAGCTGGCTCAAATGAACCTGGAGGTCCGAGAGGCGCTGCTGAAGCGGCTCTACAAGCACCTTGATGGACTCCTGTCGGCGGGAAAGGTCACCGGAGGCTTCCTGCTGAAGAGTACCGAAGCGTTGCTGCGCAAGTTGGAGGAATTGTTCGCTGCTCTGATGCAGAGCTTTGGCCGCGAGAGCGTCAAACACCTCGCGCAGCTTGGTTTCCGCCTCGGCAAGAATGCGCCTCTGCTCTTCTAGGTTGGCGCGTTGGTTCTCGAGATCGGCCTGCGCTCGCGTGCGCAGGCTCTGCTCGTTTGCAAGATCGCGCCGCAAGCGCTCTGTTTCACCGCGGGCTGTTTCGAGCTGCTTCTGTGCGTCGGTGAGCTGTGCGGCATTCCCGGACAGGTCAGACTGAAGACGGTTGGCGCGGGAGGACGCGAGTAGCCAGCCGACAAGCAGACCGAGTACGGCAGCGGCAGATACTGCAAGGATGATGGGGGCGGTCATCGAGCCGGCGGGTCTCCTTTATTGGAACTTGAGGAAGAAGGAATGTAACACGAAATGCAGCGGCGGCCTGCAGGCCAGCGCCTTGATTCTTGCGGCCTGTCAAGGACGCGGAGGGGAGAGTGGGGAGAGCAGGCGGATGCTGATGAGGAAGCTGCCTTTGCTTCGGCCGAGAAGCTCGAAGCGCGCGGCGTTTTCGGAGCCGCCCGTGGACGTGACGCGAACGGGATTGCCTCCGGAGAGCTCGGCGACATCGGGCGCTAGATTGCGCGCTTCAAGGACGACGCGGCTGCTGGCGCCGCGGATGCGGACCAGAAGAGTGCGGCGCGCACCGGGCGCCATCGGCGCGGAGGAAGCATCAAGTTCAAGCGCGACAAAAACCACCAGGAAAAAGGGTGCGGTGCGGCGGCCCGATTCGACGCTGACGCTGGCATCACCCGGCACGAGGTCGTCCGGCGGAAGAACAAGCAGCGAAGTGGCCGATGCCGCTAGAACCAGCGCGGGGCGTCCCGCAATCATGACGTGGTTGGCGTCGGCATCGCCGGAGAATCCCGTGCCGGAGATCTCGAAGCGGTCCGCGAGCGCGGCCACGCGCGGCGCTGCCCGAACCACGAGCTGGCTGGATTGCTGCTCGGCGGCAGCCGGGCTCGAGGGAGGAGCGAGGATTGTCGTCTGCACGCGGCCGGGGCGTCCCGCGATCGAGCCGAAGAAGGGGCCGGGTGTTGGCGGCGCTAGAAAGGCCGCGCGGCCGGTCGAGTCGGTGGTCACCTGCGAAGCATCGGAAAAAGAAACCGTGACGCCGGGAGTGAGCCGCCCGTTCACGTCCAGTACGGCAAGCGTGGCGCGCTCGGCGGCGGGAATGCGCCGCGGCAGCAGCAGGATGCGCGCGGCAGAGGGTGCCGGCGGCGGAAGCGCCTCCTGCGCGGCGGAAGCAGAGCAGAAAGGCACAGAAGCACAGAGACACAGAACCGAGAGCGCTGGACGGAAGGAATGCACGGCTTGATTGTAGATGAGCGCTGCCCGGTTCGGAAGTAAGGACCTAACCGCTTTGCTAGGCCGGGCGAAGCGGGGAAAAGTAGCCAAAAAGCGAGTAACTAGTTGAATCCACTGTCTCGCCGAGCCGGGGGCCAGCCAGTTGCGCAAAGGTAAAATGGGGCAAGTTCAGTGTGCGGGGAGGCCTCTGTTCGCCGGGCCTGCGCCGAACCAGGGAGCAGCAGTGCGGATTGCAAGTGGCGGGTCGAGCGACGTTGGGCGCGTGCGGTCAAACAACGAAGATAGTTACCGGATCGTTGCGCCGCTCAAACTGTTTGTGCTGTCCGACGGGATGGGCGGCGAAGCGCACGGCGAAGTAGCCAGCGCGCTGGCCGTCGAAACAATCGCGGACCATTGCCTGGAGGCGGAGAAAAACCATGCGGCGCCGCTGTGTGGCGACGTTCAGCCGGGCTGGAGCGAGCATACCAAGAGACTCGCGAGCGCGGTGCAACTGGCCAATCGGAAAATCCATGCCGCTGCCGAAGCCGACGAGGACCAGCGCGGCATGGGAGCAACCCTGACGGCGCTATGGATTGACGGCGAGCGCATGAGCGTGGCGCATGTGGGCGACAGCCGGGCCTATTTGCTGCGCGCCGGAGGATTGCAGCAACTTACGAGCGATCATTCGCTGGTGGCCGAGCAGGTGCGGCGCGGAGTGCTGACGCCGGCCGAAGCGGAACAGAGCACCATGCAGAGCGTGCTGATCCGCGCGCTGGGTTCGCAACCCGACGTGGAAGTGGATACGGAGGAGCAACTGCTGCTGGTGCGCGACGTGCTTCTGCTCTGCTCCGACGGGCTGACGCGGATGGTGACCGAGCCGGAAATTGCCGGAACGCTGCAGGTGGAGACGGATCCGCAGAAGGCGGCGGAGCAGTTGGTGAAGCTGGCGAACGAGAATGGCGGCGCGGATAACGTGACGGTCATCGTGATCCGCATGGAGCCGCAATCCAGAGGATGGTTTTCCTGGATGCGCCGCAAGGCGCGTCCGCACTCGAAAAACGGAACGTAGCGCGGGGGAAGCGGGAGGATTGGGAAATGGCAAAGCTCAGCCTGAAGTTCGAAGATAAGGTCGTGAAGGAGGTGCCCGTCGGCAACAAGCCGATCAGCATCGGGCGCGCGCCGGACAACGACTTGCCGGTGGACAATCCGGCCGTGTCGAACTATCACGCCCGAATCTACTACGAAGCCGGGAAGCTGGTGATCGAAGATTTGGACAGCCTCAATGGCACGTTCGTAAACGAAATGCGCGTCGAGCGCGCGACGCTTCACGACAACGACTCCATCTCGATCGGCAAGCACCACGTGAAGGTGGACACCTTCGCCGACGCCCCCGTGCCCGTGGATACCGGGCGGAAGCAGGCCACCCCGCGGATCAATGAGACGATGGTGCTGGACACGAAAGTGCGCCGCGAGATGCTGCAGCAGGCCTCCGCGCTCGGCGAGCGCATGCAATTTGCCGCCGGACGCATGAAAATGGCGACGCTCGTGGTGCTTGGCGGAAGAGTGGACCACAAGGAATACGTGCTGACCAACCGGCTGACGGTGATCGGCAAATCGGTGATGGCTACGGTTCACCTCAGAGGCTGGTTCAAGCCCCAGGTGGCCGCGCAAATCAACCAGCGCGACGACGGCTACTACCTGGGTCCCGGCACGAAGACGCCCAGCGTCAACGGCTTAGCCATTTCCGGCCCCGTCCGGCTGAACGACGGCGACCTGATCGAGGTCTGCGGCGTGCGCTTGAATTTCCTCATCCGCGAGTAGCGCGGAATCTCCGATGCCCGCTCCTTCCGCTTCGTCGGAGAAGTTTTGGCTTCGGCGGAGCGGCTTCGTCCTGTACGAGCTGCTGCAATCGTGGTGGAAGCGGCGGATTTCGTTCCTGCTCAGCCTGGCGATCACGGCGTTTGCGCTGGCCGTCTATTACACCGTATTTCTCCAAGAAACCAGGACGCCGATTTCGGAATTTGCCCAGCGGCTGGAGCTGAACACGCTCGACACGCGCTTCCGCTATCGCCCCCGGCGTTTCACGCACCCGGACCCCCGTATTGTCGTCGTGGACATTGACCAGCACTCGCAGGAGGTGCTGGGCAAGTGGCCGTTTTCACGAACGCAGTTCGCCAAGTTGCTCGACGCGCTGCACGAAGACGGCGCGAAGGTTGCGGCGTTCGATGTGACTTTCAGTAAACCGGATCAGACTGCGGCGCCGATTCACGCGTTGTGGGCGGAGCTCGAAGCACGCAAGAAAAGCGGCGAGCTGGTTGATCCGAAACTCGCCGAAGAGGTGCAAAGACTCGCGGCGCGCTACAACGCGGATAAGCAATTTGCGGAGGCCATCCACCGCTTCGGACCCGTCGTGCTGGGGAATTTCTTCCTTTATACGGACGCCGACCTGCGCGGCATCGAAGACGCAACGCTCGATACGTACGCCAACCAGATTGCGTTTTTTGCGTTTCCGCAGGTGATCGGCACGCGGCAAGGTTTTCAGAAAGAAGACCGCGTCCACCTGATCGAGGAGTTTGCCGGCGCCGGGCTTCTCCCGAAAGGCGCCGAGGCGAATATTGACGCCCTCACCGGCGCGCTTGGAGGCGACGCATCGTGGACAGGTTTTTTCAACTCGCCGCCGGATGCGGACGGCGTGGTGCGGCGGGCGACACTGATTCTGCCCTACGGACGATCGCAAAATCTGGAGGAATGGGATCTATACGGCTCGCTCGACGTGATGACGGTCCGCGCGTTCCTGGGGTTGAAGTCCGATCAGACGGTGCTGCTGTACGGGCCGACAGGGATCGCCGAGATCCAGCTGGGCCCACAGCTGCACGTAAAGACGGATGCACGCGGCCAGATTCAAGTCAATTTTCAGGGGCCGGTGGGGAGTTTTGCGCACTACTCGATGGCCGACGTGGTGACCCAAAAAATTGCTCCTGGCGCGTTCCGGGACAAGATTGTGCTGATTGGAGCGACGGCGACAGGCATTGGCGACCTCAAGACCACTCCCTTTGGGGGAACGGATTATCCCGGCGTCGAGATTCACGCCAACGTGATTGACAACATCTTGAACCAGGGGTTCTTGAAGAGCGGACCGAAGCAGGCGCTGACGGACGTACTTTTCATTTTCGCCTTCGGGATTCCCGTGGGGATCTGGATGGCGCTGGTCTCGCCGCGATGGATGTGGTTCGGGCTGGGGTTGCTCGCGCCGTTTGTGGCCGTGAATTTCTGGGCGTTTCTGCACGGCTGGTGGCTGAATTTCATGGTGCCCGCCATGACGCTGACCAGCAACGTGCTGCTCGTGGCGCTCTTCCGCGCGCTGACGGAGGAAAAAGAAAAGCGGCGCGTGCGCAGCGCTTTCGGGCAATACCTGAGCCCGGAGGTGATCCGGCGGCTGCTGGTGAATCCGCAGTTTGTCGAGCCGCGCAAAACGGAAATCACCGTGATGTTCAGCGACATTCGCGGTTTCACGACCATTTCCGAGAAACTCGACGCGCAGGAGCTGGCGCTGTTCTTAAATCACTACCTTTCGGATATGACGCGCCTCGTCTTTGAGCACAGCGGGACGCTCGACAAATATATCGGCGACGCGGTGATGGCTTTCTGGGGCGCGCCGTTCGAGGAGCCGGGGCACGCGGTGAAGGCGTGCCGCACGGCGCTGGCGATGATGAGGCGCGTCCGCGAATTGCAGGAACTATGGAAAAAGGAAGGCAAGCCGCCGCTGGACATCGGCATTGGACTGAATACCGGCCTTGCCAGCGTCGGAAACATGGGCTCGGCGCTGCGCTACGGCTACACGGCGCTGGGAGATACGGTCAATCTCTCGTCACGCATCGAAGGATTGAACAAGGAATACGGCACGCACATTTTGGTAAATGAGACGACGTACACGGAGGCGAAAGACGCCGGCTTTGTCTTTCGTGAGCTGGACTTGATCCAAGTGAAAGGCAAGCTCGAGCCGATTGTGCTGTATGAACTCGTGGGGCACGCGGAGGACGGCGGCGAAGCGGATGGTTCGGCGCGGATGGAGTTATTTGCCCGGGCGCGCGATCTCTACAAAAATCGCAAATGGGCGGAGGCGCAAACGACGTTTCAGACCGTGCTCGAAAAATGGCCGGAGGACGGCCCCTCACGCATGTACTGGAAACGCTGCCAGGAGTTTCTCATTGACGAGCCCCCCGCCAACTGGGACGGCGTTTACGTCATGACGCATAAATAGAAGTTAGAAATTCGCGATTAGGACCTGGAAGAGAAGACTCGCGGAGCTGGCGCCCCGCGCTACAGCGCTACGCCCAGTCGAGCGCGCCTTTCTTGTACAGCCAGACGTAGCCCACCAGCAGGATGCCCAGGAAGACGAACATGGAGACAAGGCCGAGCAGGCCGAAGGTCTTGAACTGGATGGCCCAGGGGAAGAGAAACATCGTCTCCACGTCGAAGATCACGAACAGCATGGCGATGATGTAAAAGCGCACGGAGTAGCGCCCACGGGCGTCGCCTTCGGCCGGCACGCCGCACTCATAAGGCTTCAACTTCGCGCCCACCGGCCGCGGCGTGGGGCGGATAAACTTCATGATGACCAGCGTGACGGCCGGAAACGCCGCCACCAGCACGGCAAAGATCAGAACCGGAATGTACGCGCTCGGCATGGTCGGTATCCTACGCCATCACTTCTCGAACAACAACTCTCCCGCGCGTTGCGTGGCTTTCACCACGGCTTTGATGAGCGTCACGCGGAGCTTCCCTTCCTCGAGCTCCATGATGCCATCAATCGTGCAGCCGGCGGGCGTCGTGACCGCGTCTTTCAGCAAAGCCGGATGGTCCCCGGTTTCAAGGACTACGCTGGCGGAGCCTTTCATCGTCTGCGCCGCCAGCAGCGTAGAAATATCGCGCGGCAGACCGACTTTCACGCCGGCTTCAGCGAGCGATTCAAGAATGATGTAGATGAACGCCGGGCCGCTGGCCGAAAGGCCCGTTACGGCGTCCATGTGCTTCTCGTCCACGACGACGGTGCGGCCCACGGCGTCAAACATCGCGCGGGCGATATCGAGATGCTCGGCGGAGGCGTGCGCGCCGCGGCAAATGCCCGTCATCCCGCAGCCGATGGCCGCGGGCGTATTGGGCATGGCGCGGACGACAGGAATTTTCTTGGCGAGGTGCTGCTCGATATAGCTTGTGGGCACCGACGCGGCGACGGAAATCACCAGCGATTTTTCGCTCAACTCGCCGCGAATCTCTTCCAACACCTCGCGAATCACCTGCGGCTTCACCGCCAGCACCACGATGTCCGCGCCGGCCACGGCCGTGCGGTTTTCCGTGGTGACCGCGACGCCCAGCTCTTTGCCGAGCGCAACGGCCTTCTCTGCGTGATGCACGGTGGCCGTCACGCGCTTCGGCGCGAACAGCTCCTGCTTGAGATAGGCGCGAAGGAGAATGCCGCCCAGCTTGCCCGCGCCCAGGACGGCCAGCCTCCGGTCAGAGAGTTTGCGTGTCATGATGCTTGCATTGTTGACGACTCTGCTCCCATCGTCAACCGCTGAGTGTTGCCTTGAAGCGATTTGGAGAACCGGCTACTCGTGGCGGGCGCCGCGGACAATCTTCGAGGCGTGGGGCAGGAGCGCGGCGATGGCAGCGAGCGATTCGGCGGCGCCGCGCGGGCTGCCGGGCAGATTGACGATCAGAGTGGTGCCGCGCACGCCGGCTACAGAGCGCGAGAGCAACGCCCGGGGCGTAGATTCGGCACCTTTGCGGCGCATTTCTTCGGCGAGACCTGGGACCAATTTGTCGCACACTGCTATTGTCGCTTCCGGCGTGACGTCGCGCGGGCTGATGCCCGTGCCGCCCGTCGTCAGGATCGCGTCGAACGTTCCCGCGTCCGCCCAAGCAATCAGCTGCGCCGAAATATTGTCTCGCTCGTCGGGAAGAACGGCGGTGGCGGCTACTTCCCACTGCTGGGCGCGGCAGGCTTCGGTGACGGCGGGGCCGGAGAGGTCTTCGTAAGTACCGCGGGATACGGAATCGCTGACGGTGAGCACGGCGACGCGCATGGTGCGGCTATCGCGCTTCGACCGCGTCGCGGCTGGCTTCGTCCATCAAGCGCATCGCTTCCATCAACAGGCCGGTCGTGGATTTCGTGGTCGTGGTGCGCGCGGAAGCGACGGAGGCGTTGAAATCAATCTCGAATTCACCGTCGGGCCACCCGATCAAGCGATAGACGGCGTCATCGCCTTCGAGGTTTCCGGACTTGGCGTCGCGGCACTGTCCGCTCACAAAAAACAGCTCGGCCTGCTCGCCGCCGCGGTGCACTTGCAGGCGGCACGACTTCTGCCCCATTTCCAGCGACTGCATCAGGTCGGTGATGCTCATCTCCTCGAGGCGGCCCTGGATCACCCCTGGTCGCGAGGCGAGCTTTTGCAGTTTTTCCAGGTGAATGCGGTCAATGACTTTCTTGGTGATGCGCACCAGGTCCTTCAGCAAAAACGGCTTGGTAAAAAATTCCTCGACGCCGTCCACCATCGGGCGCAGGCGCTCCTCGATGTCGCCGCGGCTGGCGATAAAAAGAAACGGAATGTGCCGCGTCGGCTCGCGGCTGCGGAGTTTCTCATAAAGCTGGCGGCCGTCGAGCCCAGGCATTTTGTAGTCGCAAAGAATCACGTCGGGCGGGTCATCCACGATTTTCAGCAGCGCGTCCGCGCCGTCCACGGCGGTGATCACTTCGCAGTGCGGCTCAAGCCCCTTGGCGATGAGGTGAAGGACGAGCGGATTGTCCTCGGCGAGCAGCAGCCTGACGGATTTGCTCCCCGCGGCGGTCATTTCTTCGCGCTCCGCATCCCTGAGCGCGCGGCACGGCGATAATCGCCGCTCTTCCCGCCTGTTTTCTCCAGGAGGACGATGCCGGTAATTTCGATGCCTTTATCGAGGGCTTTGCACATGTCGTAAACCGTGAGGGCTGCGGCAGTGACGGCCACCAGCGCCTCCATCTCAACGCCTGTCTGGGCAGCCGCCGTCACGTGAGCGAGTATTTCCACGCCATTTTGGCACAGGCGCGGGGTCACATCAATGTGCGTGAGCGGGAGAGGATGACAAAGAGGTATCCACTCCGCGGTGCGCTTGGCTGCCGAAATGCCCGCGATGCGCGCTACTTCGAGGGGATCACCCTTGGGATTCTCCATGCGGCGCAGGCGCCGGACAATGGCCGGGGCCATGCGAACAAAGGCCCGCGCCTTCGCGGAACGCGTCGTGACGGGCTTGGCCGAGACGTCCACCATGTGGACCTCTCCGCGCTTCCCGTAATGACTGAGCTTCGCCATTGGCCGTCCGATCATCGTCTCAGAGCAGGTCGCGCCGGGGCAACACGGGCGCCCACACGCCTGCCTCCTGCTCGGGCTTGTCGGCGGCAATCACCAAAAAACAGTTCGCGTGGGCGAGCGCGACAATGTCACCCGAGCCTTGCCAGCGCAGCTCACGAACGCGCGGCTCACCACCCTCCCAATCCAGTCGCGCGGGGATGAAGTGCGTGAGGCCGCCCTTTTGCCGCACAGGCTCGGCGAGGCGCGCGTAGAGCAGCGGCAGCGGGCGCGGATCGGCGCCGCTGAGAATATCGAGCGCGGGCACCACGAACAGCTCAAACGTCACCATCGTCGAAACGGGATTGCCGGGCAATCCGAAAACGGGCACACCGCGGCAAATTCCGAAAACCGCCGGACGTCCGGGACGAATCGCGACGGCGTCGAAGAAAAACGTGGTCCCCAGATCGCGCAGGACCGTCTCGGCCAGGTCGTACTTCCCCATCGAGACGCCGCCGGAAAGAACCAGCGCGTCGCAGCGCAGACCCTCTTCGACCTTGGCGCGAATTTCGGCTGCCACATCGCGCGCGTTGCCCAGTTCCAAGGCGTCGCCGCCTGCAAGCCGCGCCTGCGCCGACAGGGAGTAATTGTTGCTGTTGCGGATTTGGAATGGCCCGGGCGCCATCTCCATCGCCACAACTTCGTCGCCAGTGGAAAGTATCGCCACGCGAGGCTTGGCGCGTGTGGCGAGCGTGCGCTTGCCGACCTGCGCCGCGATGGCCGTTTCGGCGAAGCCCAGCCGCTGCCCCGCTTGCGACAGCACAGCGCCGGCTTTGGATTCACTGCCGCGCCGCACAACGTTCTGCCCCGTTCGCACGGTCCGTTCGAATGTGACGCGGTCGCCCTCGCGCTTTGTATGCTCAATCATTACGACGGCGTCTGCATTCGGCGGCACCGCCGCACCGGTCATGATGGCCACGCACGTCCCCGCCGCGAGCGGTTTGGTGACCGCATCGCCAGCCTTGATCTCGCCGCTGCATGGAAGCGTCGCGCCGGATTGTGCATCCGCGGCGCGTACGGCATAGCCATCGCGCGTGGAACGATCAAACGGCGGATAGTCGCGGTCGGCAAGGACGGATTCGGCGAGCACGTGGCCCAGCGCATCGCGCAGCGCCAGGGTTTCCGCCGCAGTCACTTTTGCAAGCGCCGCGACCTCGCGGATGACGATTTGCCGGGCGTGTTCGTAGGACAGCATGGCGGGCAAAGCCGTGGCCTCAGAGCCAGGAGGCGAACAGCGTCCCAGCGGGGATGACGGACGCGCCGCGCTCGGGCCCCGTCGAAATCATCCCGATCTCGGCTTCCAGCGCGTCGGAGATGAAGCGCAGGTAGTCAAGCGCCGCCTGCGGCAACTGCTTCGCTTCACGCGCTCCGTAGGTGGATTGGCACCAGCCCGGGAGCGTCTTGTATTCGGGCGTGACGCGCTCGAGCTCTTCCGCCAGCGCCGGAAATTCCCGCAGTGGCGTGCCCTTGTATTTGTAGCCGGTGCAAACCTGAATTTCGCGCTGCGCGTCGAATACATCCAGCTTGGTGATCACCAGCGAATCCATTCCGTTAATCATCTTGGCGTATTTCAAAACCATCAAGTCCAGCCAGCCGCAGCGCCGCGGACGCCCCGTCACCGCGCCAAACTCCTGGCCGCGCTCGCGAATGTCCTTCGCTTCGAGGTCGGGCATTTCCGTGGGAAACGGGCCGCTGCCGACGCGCGTGGTGTACGCCTTGGTGATGCCCATGACGCCGGTAATGCGCGTGGGCGCGACGCCGAGCCCGGTGCAAGCGCCGCCGGAAC
>JBGPGF010000027.1:0-21257 GCA_041483755.1 Terriglobia bacterium
GATCAGGTTGTCGGCCTTGTTCGGCGGCGTTACATGGATGCCGATACGCACAATTTCCGGATGACTTGCCGCCAGATCATCCACCAGCCGCTGCGCGTAAATCTTCCCCGCCGGAGATGCGGCGGCGGAGCCGTTCAGGTCCTTCGCCGTCAGATCGTCAAAGTAGATCACCGAATCGGCTTTCGTCCACAGTCCAACCTTTCCTGCGTCCTTGAACGTGCTGTCCTTCGCGCTGATTTTGAGCTGCCCGTCGTAGTAGCACTTGAATTCGTCGCCCCGCGCTTCGACTTTGATCTCATGCCATTCTTGCGAGGCCACCTTGAAATTGGCGCCCGCAAACTGAATCCGCCGCCCGCCGAGGACGTGGTAGAGGCGCAGGTTGTTTTCCAGTGCGTTGGCGCGCACGACGTAGTAATTGCCTTTGTCCTTGAGCCGGAAGATGAGCCCGGCTCCCTGGTCCACCCGGCCTGAGATGGCTTTGAACCTCACGCTCAGCGCAAGGTCTTTGAAGTTGGTGCCCTCGGCGATGGCAATGGGAAAGCGGTTGTCGGTCTGGTCCAGAGAAGTTTGCGCCAAGACGTTGGGCTGAGACGGCGCGCTCGCCTCTTTCATCACCACCCACTGGCCAATCGTGCCTTGCCCCGTCAGCGCCGAGGTAAATCCTCCGGGAGGCGCTCCCGCCGCGTCGCGGTCGAAGTTCCAAATGCGATCGCCTGTTTGTGCGCTCAGTGGAACTGCTGGAGCGAAGCTAACCGAACCCAGGAAAAGGGCGGCCGCAAGCCTAGTTGTGTTTTTCATGACGAATTCTCCTTTCAGACAATTCAGAAATACAAAGAAAGAGTCCTGTTTGCATCACGATGTCCCAAAACAGTTACATCGAGGCATGGTGAATCACCAGACCGGCGACACCAGCCGCGATAATAAGCACCGGTTCGGGGATTTTCTTGAATCCGAGTAGCCCGAAGGTCACGACGGCAATTGAAATTGTGGGCAGATCAATCAAGGACCGCCTTCCCAGGATGAAGGCCGCTCCAGCAATCGCCCCGACAGCCGCCGCCGTAACCCCTTGAACAAAAGCCTTCACCTGAAGGTTTTTTGCGAAACGCCGATAATACGGTGCGCCAGTAATCACAATCAGGTAGGGCGGGACAAAAACAGCAAGCGCTGCCAGCGTGGCCCCAATGGGTCCTGCCACCAAGTATCCGATGAATCCAGCCGTGATGACTACCGGCCCCGGTGTGATCATCGCTACAGCAACGGCATCCACGAACTGCCTTTCTGTAAGCCAGTGAAACTGGCCCACCACTCCGCCGTAGAGAAAAGGCACGATCGCCAGACCACTCCCGAACACGAAGGCCCCCGCCTTTAGAAAAAACAGAAAAAGGGTGCCAACAGTAGCCGCCGCGGCCGCGCCGTGCGCGCCGGTGACAAGATTCCCGAAGCCGGCGAGCATGGGTATCGCGTTGGGCGCCACGCGGAATTGCGGCCGTGCCTTGACGAACATCGAAACGAGTCCGCAGAGAAGGAAGAGCCAGACGATCTCGGATTCCTTCCACGCGGTGGTGATCGCCAGCGCGGTGAAGAGAGCCCAGAGCAGCCAATCCTTCTTCAAAGTCGAGCGAATGAGTTTGTAAGCGCTTCTCGCGATAATCGCAATGACCGCGGCTCCGATTCCATAGAAAACTCCCTGAATCCACGGCAGTCGCCCGTAATGAACGTAGAGCCCCGCCAACACCATGACCATGAGGAATGAGGGAAGAACGAAAACAGCTCCCGTCAGCGTGGCGCCAAGAGCGCCCGCCCGAAGCCAGCCAAGATACATGGCGAGTTGTGCGGCAAGCGGCCCCGGCGAAAGCTGAGAAAACGCCAGCCCTTCAACGTAATCCTCGCTGGATACCCACTTCCGCTCTTCCACCAAGTCCTTTTGCATATGGCCCGCCAGGGCAATCGGCCCGCCAAACCCAAGCGTGCCCAGACGCAGGAAATAGGACAAGAATTCCCGCAGGCTACAGCGCACAGCCGTTTCTTCCCTTACTGATGGAATGTCGTCGCGGCTCATACGCCTCTGGTCAAGGTTGTTTCGTTGGCTCAGCCCCGGCCGGAGCTATGGTTGCAACTGGAGCCAGATGGAATTTGCATACGTCGCACCCCGGCCCGCACATCGAGCAGCCCTTCGCGTCACACCCACCACAGCCGCAATCCTTCACAACGAGAGCCTTCGCTACACAATAATGGCAGTTCTTCCCATGGCATGGATCGCAGCCCTTTGCTGCGCACTGGCCGCATCCGCAGTCCTTCTTGGCCGCTTCCTTTACGGCGGTCACGATGTCGGTTGCCTCCGTTGACGACGGTTCGGAATGTGACGCCATCCCTGAGTGCGTGCCGCTTCCCAATTCATCGAGAGCGGCTTTGAATGCAGTGGCGAGTTTTTCCGCCGGCCCTCTGCCCCAGTAGTGAAGGAAAATCACAACGGGCCGATCCTCAATCATGTGGTGATGGATGGCCACAACACCCAGGCCGTTCCTGCGCAGCGTCTTCAGAACAGGCGTGACCTCATTCTCCAGCATGGCCACATTCCCGGCGACCACAGCATCCTCTTGCGTGCCGAAAAACGCGGCCCATGTATTCAGTCCCATGCGGGCATTGATGACCGCGCCGTGGTCCTTCATCCCCAAGTCGTCTCTTCCCACGGTGATCTTGTACACCGCGCCGGATTGCTCGCCTGCATGTCCAACAATCTTCGCCAGCTTTTCCGTGTCCAGCGCGGTGCCAGTGGCTGAGAGTGGCGTGACAGCCGGTGGCGTGACGTGGCCGATGAGGTCCAAAGCTGGTTTGACGCGGCGTGCCAGGTCAGCCGCTTTGCCCATGGCGTGGACGTGCATGTAGAAGACGTGCGGGTCATCCCAGAAAAAATGGTTATGGAGAGCGGTGGGTTCGATCCCGTTGTCGAGCAGCGCAGACATGACCGGATTGACTTCTTCTTGGAGCAACACTAGATCGCCCATCATCACTTCTGTGCCGTCCGAGGCTTTGGCCATGGCAACCCAGCCTCCGAAGCCAAAAGGCGTAGGTGTAGCAACGCCCTGAATCGTCATTTTTAGATCGCTGCGTGGAATGTTGACCTTGAGAACGCTGGCCTTGTAATCGCCTTTGCGATCGAGAAACTTCAGAACGTCCTGATAGTCGCTTGGCATTTCCTGGGCCCGAACAGGAATCGCATTCGCACAGAGCACCAGTAAAATGCCGACGACTACTGTGAGCGTAACCAGCCTTTTCATTGGACTCCCTCCATTTGTTCCCGGCCCGGGCCGGGGATGTTTACGTCAAGTTTCGATTCGGCTGGCCGATGAGAGCCGTGCGTTCGATGAAGTCATTCCAGAAAGCCTCCAGCTATCTCTCAACGCAGTGAGTAATAAAGCCCTTCGGCAAGTTCCATCCCGCGTTCCAATAGCTCCCTGTCGCTCAGGTTTTGACGCGCCCAGCCTTTCATCACCTCGTCAATTCCAAATCCTTCCCGGCGCCCGAATTTTTCATCGAACAGATCCGCGTCGTGGATGACTTGAGCCATCAAACTCACTTTTTGGTCTCGGATGCGGAAAGTCTTCTGCAACGTCTCGAACGTGCAATCCTCGCCGCGATGCCCGAATCCGCCTTCGTACATATCGAAAGGGACGGCGTGGGCAGGCTTTTTGTCCTCGCTGACAAATGCGAAGCGCGCCTTGGGATCAATGAATCGGCGGATGAGCCACGCAGAAGCCACGCGGTCTACGCCTGGACGCGGCCGAGTCACCCAGAGACGATTCCTATAAGCTACGGGAGACACCTTTCGAATTTCTGAACTCGGCTCCACGCGGTGGTCGGGGCTTTGCATCCTATTGAGCTGGCGTTCCACTTGATCTCGCAAAACGTTTCCAAAGAAATCGATGCTGATAATCTCCTGGAATCGCCGCCGAAGGCGCGCGATCCGGGCCATCGAGCGCTTCGCTGGCAAACCTGCAAGGCTCTCGCGAATCTCATTCTGCAGCTCCCTGTAGTCCTGCCCCCGTGCGTCGCTGAATCGCCTTCCGAGTTGGGGGCCCGATAGATTGTCGATGGACTGCACTTCCACAACGGAAGCCTCCCCCCGCTGTGTTCGAATCGTTGTTGCCAGCCACTCAAATCGCTCGCGATTGTCGGGATTGTTTGGAAGCAGATATCCGGAGTTCCCGAGCGGCAATGCCCCATAGCGCTGCAGCTTTCTCCACACCGCGACGCGCAAGCTCGCCCCTTTCCTGGGCAGGCTGAAGACCAGCAAGAGCCAGGGTGGCCCGGAAGAAATGGCTTGCGTTATGGGCATTGCGCTGCTGTTATACATCTAACGCAAACCGATAACAAGAGAGCACGGGGGTGCCCCGAGCGCCGGTATCGCGCCTCGAAACTTTTGACTGCCCTCCGGGCAACTCTTGCGTGTTTGCGGCGCATCCGTCTACTCTGAATGTGCCTTTGTATTATTGGCAGGATGGATTGCTTCCCATGCGCAGGATAATTCGAAAAGAATTCTTGTTTCTCACGCTCTCAGCTCTTTTCCTTGCGGGGATGGCTTCTCCGCCGCTTCGCGCGCAGCTCGTTCCCGATAACGCTGCCCCACCGGCTGCGGCGGAACCCGCGAAAACCGCTCCGCAGACTCCCGCGCAAGCAAATGCCGCTCCTGGCGCGCTTCGGCTCGCGCAGGAGATTCCGCTTACGGGCGATCAGCATTGGAGCGACACGGGAATTGACGTCAAGCCCGGCGAGCGCGTCGTCGTCACTGGCTCTGGAAAACTTCACTACGCGGACGCGCAATCTGATGGCGGCCCCGAGGGACAAAAGCGCGGGTGGAAAGACCTGCTGCGAATTCTGCCCGTGAAAGACGGCGGCCGCGGCGCGCTCATCGGCCGCATCGGCGATGCCGACACCGCACAGCCATTCCTGATCGGCGCGAAGCACGATTCCGCAACGCCCGCCGGTGGCCGCCTCTTTCTCGGCATCAATCAGCCCGGCGACGACACGGCCGACGGCACGCTCACCGCGCGGATTGAGATCTACGCAGCCGCCGAAGGCGCAGCCATCCTGACCGCCGCGCGCGACGTCTCGCAAATCTCCGGCGTGGACGCGAAGCTCTTCGCAAAAATTCCCCGCCGCATTTCCGACAAGGCTGGCAATCCCGGCGACATGGTCAATTTCCTGATCCTCGGCTCGGAAGAAGACATGTGCAAGACCTTTGAAGCCGCCGGCTGGGTCAAAGTGGACAGCACACCCAAAGATGCCGTTCTCCACGGGTTGATCGAAAGCCTTTCCAAGGAATCCTACGTCGCCATGCCCATGAGCGAGCTATATCTCTTCGGCCGCCGCCAGGATTACGGCTTCGCCCACGCCGAACCCGTCACCGTGGTTAAGACGCGGCACCATCTGCGCGTCTGGAAAGCGCCGTTCCAGGCAAATGGCCAGACGCTGTGGGTCGGCGCCGCCACGCACGACATCGGATTCGAACGCGACAATCGCAACAACGGCGTCACCCACAAAATTGATCCTGACATTGATCAGGAGCGCGGCTACGTGGAAAAAACGCTGAGCGCCACCGGCCTGGTCGCCGAAAAAACTCATTTCAAGCCCGACAAAGCCCTCACCGAAGCCAGGACCGCCACCGGCGGCAGCTTCCATTCCAGCGGCCAGGTGCTTGTTTTCAATCTGGCAGCCTCGGTCAAGCAAACTACCGTGAAATAGGTGAATAGCAGCGACCGCAAAAGCGGCGCTTAACCGTGCACGCGAACTTCGCTGAAGCTGATGACGACGTGCCCGCCGGAAGTAGGCCGGCCAAAGCTCATCATCGGACGGAAGCGCGAGAAAAGAAGCATCTGGTCGAGCTGGCGCCGCAGGGCGCGATCCTTGGGCCCCGAAATAATCTGATAGTCAATCATCTGTCCATGCGCGTCCACGGTCACGTCCACCAGGAGGCCGTGGGGCAGCGCCAGGTCTTCTCCATTGAGGTCGGAACCGAGCGACGCAGGATATTCGGAGAGCGAAAGCAGCGTGGCCGGGCGGAGCAAATTCAACGGCACATCGTTCTGGACCGCGCGCACGGTGATGCCCGGCGCGATCAACTGAAGCACAACAAGAAACACGAGCAGCGCGGAGAAAAGTCCGCCCGTCGCCGGAAGCGCCAGCGGGCGAAAGGCATTTTCCAAAACGACGCCGAGATGCTGGCGCCATACGCGCAGCCGCAGCCACCCGCTCATTTCTTGCGCCGCGCGCGCCTCTGCCGCAGCCACGCGGATATTGACCGCCAGATCGGCTGGAGGAATCGCCACGGGTTTGCTGGAAAGCAGCACGGCCAGCTTCCGGTACTGCTCAAGGTCCGCGCGGCAGGCATGGCAACCGGAAAGATGCTCCTGCAACCGCGCATGCTCGGAAGAAGCCAGCGCGCCATCCAGGTATCCGGGAAGTCCTTTACGAACTGTGCGGCACTTCATAAACCACCCTCTCCTGCGGAATGTTGCCGCAGGGCACTGCTGGGCGAAGAAACCGATCTCGAATGCAAAGCCGGGCACGCGGTGGCTCGCGTCGAACACGGAGCACTGGCATTGCCGTGCTCCGGTCTTGCGCGCCGCGGAGCTTGCCGCCCGGTCAGGAGCGGTTCGAGAAGATCTTTGAGGGCGCGGCGCCCGCGCAAGATGCGCGACTTCACCGTGCCAACACTGCAATCCAGGACTTCGGCGATCTCCTCGTAGGAAAGCCCTTCGAGGTCGCGCAATATCACGGTCGTGCGAAATACTTCCTGCACCTGATCGAGCGCGCCCTGCACGGCGGATTGAATCTCGCGCGCGGCGCACTCCTCATAAGGAGTGGCGGCCAGGTCCGGCACTTCCAGCGGGCTCTGCCCTTCCCGCGGCTGGGCATCGAGTGACAGCTCGTTGCGGCGATGCCGCTTGAACCAGCGCTTGTGGTTCAGCGCCTCGCGAATCCCGATGCGATAAAGCCACGTCTTCAGGGAGCTGCCCTGGCGGAATCCGCGAATCCCGCGGAAGGCTTTCAAAAAAACTTCCTGCGTAGCGTCGGCGGCGTCGGATGTGTCCCCGAGCATGCCGAGGATGAGGTTGTAGACAGGCCCGTGGTAGTGGGTGACGAGCCAGTTGAAGGCAGTCTCCGAGCCCGACTGGAGCTCAGTGACCAGCTCCGCTTCGTCCTGGGCCCAGGATAGGACGCTCGCCCAATCGGACACTGCCGGCCTTTCCGGTCCCAACTACTGATCCCCGTCGCGGGGGTGGGACCTTCATGCCTTACCGGGTCATTCCTGCCGAAACCAATCAACAACACCCGGTGTCCGCTTCACTTACTTAGACGCCGGAAGCCTGCCGAATGTTCCTCGGCTTCTAGCCCATTTTCGCACCGCGCGGCCCCACCTGCAATGGTACGTGACGGCACTGTGCCTGATGCGAAGAGGGATCCCTCCCCTTCCCCCACCCCCCTGGTTTTGTGCATCTGTTCATTCCACACGACTTGCGGACGCCTTGTTTGCATCTGTTCATTCTGCGGGAGTTGCGGACGTGTTCTCAGTTTGATCCGGGAGTCGCTGGGCACATGCCTGTTGATTCGACGGTCTTTGCAGGAGATAGACCCTCCTACGCCCGCCTGCGGCGGGCTGCGGCGGGCTGCGGCGGGCAGGCGAGTGACGGGCGAGTGGGAGAGAACGGGATGGAAAGCGCGATTGCACGGCTTAGGGTAGCAGTATAATTACTTACTGTCAATAGTATGCTTGATGGACGTTCGAACGGAGTGTGGAAAACGTGGTCGAATGAATTGGGGGCTGCGGAGGAAGGGAAAGAGAAACGGGAGCAAAGCGGCTGAGTTCCGTGATGAAGTTTAGTCAAAATCCGCACCCTTTGCTGGGGACGGCGCAAAGGGCTGCGGCACCCGCGGAACAAGACCCACTCCTCAAACCAAAGGCTGGCCCACCCGCCTGCGGAGGAAGGGCCGAGAAAAAAGCCCCACACGTAAACCCGACGTGTTGGGCACCCAAATCGTCTCCTCACTTCATGTCCGGGCCACCCGTCCCTTCAGGTGGAGGAGGATGTCACCGAAGGGCCATCTTCTGGGCCATAAGCAGAATAATCTTGCGATCTTCGACCGTGGTCTTGCCCAACAGACGGCGAAGCTTGCTCAGAAATCGAGCATCTTTGCCTACGCTACCCCAAGCAATTTCGGCAGACGACTTCCGCTTGAGCAAATTCGGCAACTTGGGCGGCTCTTCGCCGTCGTAGAAGAGTTGATAGAGTGGGACTTCCAAAGCGCGAGCCATTTTCTCCAGTGTTTCGATGGCCGGGACAGTATGACCATTCTCTACACGGGAAATGTAGCAGCGAAGCAGACCCGTACGCTTTTCGATGTCACCTTGGGAGAGTTCCTTTGCCTCGCGCATTTCGCGGAGGCGGTCGCCAATAATCATGGCGGGATTATCCCATCGAGGTATCTGGAAGGCAAGCAAGGTATCTCAGAATAATCGCATCTTTGAGTCTCCTCAATTGTCCGTTGCGCGGGCTATCCCGATGCTAGCGAAGAGAGGAGTACTCGCCCAATCCTACCCAGCCTGACAATCATTTGGAGCAGTTCGCGGGGTTGGATCGGCGATAGAGAACTCGAAAGGCTGAAACGCTTCCCTCGACATCGCTGCATACCTCTTTCGGTCGAGCCTTGCCATCCTTCCCGCAATGCGAACGCCGACGGGAGTGACCCTCCTACGCCTGCCGCGGGCTTCGGCGGGCAGGCACGTTGCACTAAGTTGACTCTAAACCCGCACACGCAAAACCGGCGTATGCGGCACCCAGATTCGTTTCAGTGGCTGAGGTCTGCGCCACCCGCCCGGATCAGTGATGGAGAAGGACGCGAGGATTCTTGCTGGCAATGGCGAGGAGCTTGAGTGCGGCGCTGCGCGGACGGCGGCCGCCCTGCTCCCAGCTCTGGACAGCCTTGGCGCTGACGTTGAGCAAGGACGCGAAGAGAGACTGACTAGCGTTTAGGGCGCGGCGGATTTTGCGGATTTCGCGCGGCATCAACCGCCGCGGGGGCGCGGGCAGCTTAGTGACACGCAGGTCCACGGGCTGCCCTCGTTCATAGGCCAGCGCGAATTCCAGCGATTCCTTCAGTTCACCGAAGATTCCCCTTCTCTTGAAATCACTTACCCGAATCTTCTTTTTCTTGGCCATTTTGGTTTCCTCAGCTTCCCTTCAGGGCCGCGACCATCTTCCGCAATGCCGTGCGTTCTTCCGAAGACAGGTCTTCTTGTTCATCCTTGTCCAGGAGGTAGAGCAAGTGGACATGCCCTTTGTGCTCCAGAAAGAGGTACAGGTAGCGGTAACCGCCGCGCTTCCCCTTCTGCCGTCCAGGGTTTGCCACCCTCGCTTTTCGAATGCCGCCGAGCCCCTGCACCAAGGCTCCCCGCTCCGGCAAGGCGAGTAGGTCATTTTGAATTCGCTGGAGGACTTCGCCGGCACGATCGCGAGCAAGAGCCTGCATCCGGCGCGTGAACTCCCTCGATTCGATGAATACCACAACGTAGGATATACCACATTGTGGTATATCTGTCAACGGGTGCACCGGGAGCGAGAAGGACACGGCATACCGTGCCCGTATGAAGACGAAAAAAAGCGGTATGGGGTGTTCAGCGCTTGTAGGGCCAGGGGGCTTTGGTGAAGAGGGCGCCGTCGATCCAGATGGTTTGGCCGCTGATGAAAGAGGCTTCCTTGCTGGCGAGAAAAGCGACGGTGGGGGCAATGTCCGCGGCAGTGCCCACGCGTCCTAGCGGAGTGAGCTTGGACCATGTGCCGGCATAGTCGGGATCTTCGAGCTTGGTGCGTTCGGATTCGATGGAGCCCGGCGCGAGACAATTGACGCGAATGTTGTACGGGCCCAACTCGACGGCGGCTTCCTTGGTGAACATCTCGATTCCGCCCTTGCTGGCGGTGTAAGCGACCAGACCGGGAAAGGCGAGCTTGTTGCAGCCAGACCCGATGTTCACGATGGCGCCTCCGCCGTGGTCCTTCATGTACCGGGCGGCTTGCTGCGTGCACAAGAAGCAGCCTTTCAGGTTCGTATCGATGACGAGATCCCATTCCTCCTCGGTGACCTCGAGCAACGGCTTCCAGGTTTGCACGCCGGCATTATTGACGAGGAGGTCGAGGCGGCCGAAGCGGGTGAGTACTTGCGCGAACATGGCGGCGACCCGGGAACTCACCCGAATGTCGCACTCGACGGGGAGCACGTCCACGCCGAGAGCGCGAATCTCGGCGACGGTGGCGTCAACGAGGGTGGCTGGGTCGTTGAAATAGTTCACCGCGACGCGGCTACCGCCACGCGCCAGTTCCAGAGCAATTTCTTTCCCGATGCCGCGGCTCGCCCCGGTTACGAGAGACGTAAAACCGTCTGGGAACATGTTCACCTCACAGGCGCGGATTGTTGACCGCTTCGCGGCCATACGTGGAGGATGATACCTGATGAAGGGCGCCGAGCTCTCGCTAGAAAGAAGGCGCCAGAAAGAAGGAGGCTTGCGCCGGGGGGCGCTTGCCCTTACAGTGCTGAAACGCCGATGAGCATTTACGACATTGCGCCGCTACGGCTGGATGGGATTCGCACGTACCCGCTGGCTGCGCGGAAGAGCAAGGTGAGCGTGCGCGAATTCGCGAAACCGCCGAAGCAGGCGGGTTCCCTGAAACACTTTCTTGATTCGCTGCCGCGCATACTCGCCGGAGAAGACCTTCGGGATCTGCTTGCCGCGATGCACCGGGCGCGGCGGGAGCGCCGGGCGATCCTGTGGGGCCTGGGCGGACATGTGATCAAGGTTGGCCTCGGACCCGTGCTGATTGATCTGATGCGGCGCGGGTTCGTCTCCGGGATGGCCATGAACGGCGCGGCGCTGATCCACGATTTCGAGATTGCGCTGGCGGGCAATACTTCCGAGGACGTGGAAGCGAATCTCGGCGCGGGGAAATTTGGGATGGCGGCAGAAACCGGGTTGTACATCAACGAAATGGCCGTGGGCGCGGCGCGCGGGGGGATCGGGCTGGGCGAAGCCGCGGGCAAACTTCTTTCCAGCGGGCGATTGAAAGCCAAGCACGCGGATTCCAGCGTGCTGATCGCGGCCTATCGGCGGCGCATCCCGGTGACAATTCACCTCGCTATCGGCACGGACATTCCGCACATGCATCCCGCGGCGGATGGAGCGGCGCTGGGCGCAGCCACGCACCACGACTTCCGGCTTTTTTGCGCGCTTGTAAAGCGCATGCAGCCAGGCGGCGCGTATCTGAACTGGGGCTCGGCGGTGCTGCTGCCGGAGGTTTTTCTGAAGGCGGTCTCGGTGGCGCGCAATCTGGGCACACCGCTGCGACCGATCACGACGGCAAATTTCGACTTTATCCAGCACTACCGCCCGTTGCAGAATGTAGTGAAGCGTCCCACGGCCCCCGAGCGCGGGCGCCGAGGCCCGGAATCACACGGCTACGCGTTCACAGGTCATCACGAACTTCTGTTGCCTCTTGTAGCAGCGGCGCTGGCCCGCGGCTGGCCGGGGAAACGATGAACGTCTTCGACGACGACATTCCGAACCAGACGGCCCCGCCGAACGGAGGGACGCCGGAGGATGCGCCGCTTTCTTCCACCGCGAATCCAGCCATGCCGGAGTTGAGCCAGACGGCTTCGTCTCCGGCCATCCAGGAAGCGCATGCGGATGAGGGCGTCCCCGAAGATTTGCGCATCTCCTGGTCCTGGGCGCATCTGATCGTTTTTCTGATTTTCAGCGCGGGCAGCCTTTTTCTTGTGCAAGTGGTGTTGGTCTTCTACTTCGTATCGTATCGTCAAATTCCGCTTAAGGAGCTGGAGCGGACGCTTCCCACGCAGGCGCCCCTCCTCGTGGCCATTCAAATCGTGTGGTTTGCCCTCGTGGTGCTTTTTCTGTACATGACGCTCGGTGTTCTACGCAACGCCCCCTTTTGGAGCACGTTGGGATGGCGGCGCTTTCGCATTACGGATTCGTCGGCCGGGGCGCGGGTGTGGGGCTATTTATTTGCAGGATGCGGGCTGGCGATCATTGTCGGACTGGGCGGCTCCGGGCTGGAGCCCAAAGAGAAAATACCCATCCAGGAATTGCTGAAAGATCCCCACAACGCGGTTCTCTTCATGCTGCTTGCCGTCCTGGTCGCGCCGGTGGTTGAGGAGACGCTCTTCCGCGGCTATCTTTATCCGCTCTTCGCGCGCAAGTTCGGTGTGGGGACGGGAATCGCCGTCACGGGAGTGCTCTTCGGATTGATGCACGGCTCGCAACTGGGCTGGACGTTCGGACTCGTTGCGCTGCTCACCGTCGTCGGCCTGATTCTCACTTACGTTCGCGCGCGCACGGGCACGGTCCTGGCCAGCTACCTGGTGCATTTCGGCTACAACTTGACTCTCGCTCTGCCAACGTTTCTGCTGCCGCACATTCACCGAGGCCATTGAGGGCCGCGACCGATTCTTGTCCGCATTCCGACGCGGCAGGCGTGCCGCGTTTCCAAGATTCGCCACCGAGGCTTTACAATGGAACGGCTGGCAGCCCGAAAAATCATGTACATCGCACAACCCATTGAATGGACCGAGCGCGGCGTGGTGATGCTCGACCAGCGCCGCTTGCCTGGCGAGGAAATTCACCACACGTACACCGATTATCGCGAAGTGGCTCGCGCAATTCAGGAGATGGTCATCCGCGGCGCGCCGGCGATTGGAGTGGCTGCCGCGATGGGTGTGGCGCTGGGCGTGGAAAAATCTCGAGCCAATACGCCCGAGGCGTTGCGCGCGGAGTTCGCGGAGATTTGCGACACGCTGGCCAACACGCGCCCCACGGCCGTGGATCTCTTCTGGGCGATCGAACGAATGAAGCGGCGCTTCGCCGCGCTCGTTGGCGAACACGCCGATTTGGATGCGATCCGCCGAGCCATGGTGGAAGAGGCGAAGCAGGTTCACGCCGAAAAGCGGGCCACCGACGAAGCCATTGGGCGGTACGGCGCAGCGTTCATGCCGCAAGAAGGGCAAGTTATGACGCAATGCAACGCGGGGGCGCTGGCCACAGCGGGGATTGGCACGGCGCTCGGCGTCATCCGCGTCGCTATCGAGCAGGGGCGGAGGCTGCACGTCCTTGTGCCTGAGACACGGCCGTATCTACAGGGCGCACGGCTCACGGCCTGGGAGCTCCACCGCGGGGGGATTCCGCTGACGCTGATCACGGACAACATGGTGGGGCACTTCCTGAAAACCTCGAAGGTGGGAGCGATTGTCACCGGCGCGGACCGCGTCGCGGCCAATGGCGATACCGCGAACAAGATTGGCACGTATCAAATGGCGGTGCTGGCAAAAGAGAACAGTGTGCCGTTCTACATTGCAGCGCCAATTTCGACGCTGGACCTCTCGATACCGACGGGCGATTTCATCCCCATTGAATATCGCTCCGCGGAAGAAGTCACCCACATTCAAGGCGTGCGCATCGCGCCGGATGTGCCGGCGGCGCATCCCGCGTTCGATGTTACTCCGGCGCGCTACATCGCCGCCATCTTCACGGAGCGCGGGGTGGCCAAGCCGCCGTACGAGCAATCGCTGCGCGCCCTCGCCGCCGAAGGGAAGCCGGCCGGAGCTTCCCCCCATCACTAACGCAGCGTACGGCGGCTACTGCTTGGGGAAGTTCGGGTCGGCCTTCACTTCCAGAATTTGCAGGGTGTGGCGGCGCGTGTGGCCGGAAATGAACAAGATCCACTGATAGCCATCCAGCGTGCCGATGGCCGGAGCGGGATGGTCGGAGAAATGGTTGCGCAAATCATCCTGCGTGGTCGTGACGTAGTTGATGGTGCGCGCGCGGCTGTCCTGGAAAAGCTTTAGGGAATCTTCCGGGGACATGGGGCGTTTGACCGGGTCAATCGGCTCCGGAGCGGTAGCCTTGTGGCTGCGGTCCTGCAGCATCGGCACGATCAGCTCGTCCTTGCCCTTCACGGCGTCGCGCTTCTCGGGAGTCGCCGGGGCTTTCATGACTTTTTCGCTGATCACTCCGAAAATGAAACCCTCGGCCAGGGCAATGTGTTCGGCACACTCCGCGACCGACCAGCGGTCCGGGGCGGACTTGAAATTCCACTGCGCCGGAGACAATCCTTTAGTGGCGTCGAGGAACACTCTCTGTGAGCCTTTCAGCTCTGCCACAGCCTTGTCGCGATCGGCTTGCGTGAGCGTTGGGCTATCGGCGGCCACGGCGACGCCGGCAATCAACAACAGGGCAATCATCAGTTTTTTCATTGTCCCCTCCTAAGGGAAAGGTGAAATTCTCCCACACTACGGTTGGCATGGGAAGGCTTCCGCTTCGGTGAAGGCATCCCTTTTCTCCCGAACGAATCGCCGCTTGCTTTGCGGAGTCAGACAAGGAACGGGAAATTGACAAGCGGGGCTACTCGTAGCGGAGGGCTTCGACGGGGTCGAGCTTGGAGGCCTTCCAGGCGGGATAGATGCCGAAAATAATCCCGATGGTGGCGCAAATCGTGAACGAGAAGACGATCCAGAACAGAGAAATCTTGGTGTTCAGCGAAGTAAAAATGAAGCGGGTCGAGAGGCCCAGCGCCGAGCCGAAGAATACTCCGATAGCGCCGCCGACGGCGCAGAGCGTGACGGCCTCGAGCAGAAACTGCAAGAGGATGTTGCGCCGCTTGGCGCCGATGGCTTTGCGCACGCCGATCTCCCGGGTGCGTTCCGTGACGCTGACCAGCATGATGTTCATCACGCCGATCCCACCGATGAGCAGCGTTACCGAGGCCACGGCGAACAACAAGATGAAGACGAGCTTGCTGATTTGGTCCCACAAGTCCAGAAAATACTGCGAAGTGAACAAGGCAAAGTTGTCGGGTTTGTCGCTGGTCAACCGGCGTTTGCGACGCAGCGTGTCGCGAACTTCCTCGAGGGCTTCCGCGACGTTGTTGGGGTCTTTGGCCTTCACAAAAATCACGTAGTCCTTGTTATTCGGGAACAGTTTTCGCAGCGTCGTGATGGGCATGAGGACGATGTTGTCCTCGGGATTCTTGCCGCCGGAGATGCCCTGCTTGCGCTTCTCGGCGACTCCTACGACAGTGAAAAGCTGACCGACAATGGTGACTTCCTGGCCGACCGGGTCTTCATTGAGGACGGGAAAGAGAGTGCGCGCGGTGTCGTTGCCCAAGATGACGACGGGCAAGCGGTGCTCCATATCCGTCTGATTGAACCAGCGACCGCGCTCCAGCTTGATTTCAAAGATCTTTTCGATTTCCGGGGAGTTGCCCTGCAGGATCACGTTCTTCGCGCGATACGCGCCGCGGCGAGCGTCCGTGCTGCCGGAGCCGAATTGCGGCATGAAAATACGGAGAGAAGGCGAGGCCGCAGCCACGGCCGGCAACCGGGCGAGATCTTCCGCCCATTCCGCCTGCAATTCCTTGCGCGTGAACCAATCGCTGGGCGGCCGCGAGAGCGAAGCGAAAGGAAACCTGAAACAGATGATGACGTCCGTCCCCAGGTCGCGGATACCTCCCAATACGTTGTCGTTCACCGCGTTGATGATGGTGCTGACGGTGATGATCGAGGAGATGCCGATGACGATACCGAGAATCGTGAGCGCCGAGCGCAGAGGATTGCTGCGCAGGGCATCCAGGGCCAGGGACACGGCTTCGCGCACTTCCTGCACGCGGCCGGTATGCATCATGCCCCGGAGCGACCGCGCCGCCGGGCGAGCGAGAATGTTTTCCGCGCTGGCCATCATTCCACCCGAAGCCGCGAAGCGGCCTACTCACTTGTGACCGCGAAGCGGTCAACTCCTCATTCACTCCGAACGCAATGCATCCACGGGATCCAGCCTAGCAGCCTTGGAGGCCGGATAGGTCCCGAAAAACAGGCCGACGCCCAGAGCCATTCCTAAGCCGCTCAACACCGACCAGAGCTGCACGGCGCTGGGCAGCGGCGTCACCCAGGAAACAAACTGGGCCACGAGGACACCACACGTTACGCCAATGGCGCCTCCGATGAGCGCCATGGTGGAAGATTCAATCAAGAATTGCAGCAGGATATCTTTTCGCCTGGCCCCCAGCGACTTGCGCAGCCCGATCTCCCGCGTCCGCTCGGTGACCGACACCAACATGATGTTCATGATGACGATGCCGCCGACGACGAGGGAAATGGAGGCGACCGCGGTGACGAGGAAGAAGAGGCTCGAACTGATGTTCTTCCACAGCTCCAGGAAGGAATCGCTGGTCTCCAGGGCGAAATCATCTTTCGCGTTGAAAGGGAGATGATGGCGACCGCGCATAATCTGCCGGACTTCGTCCACGGAATCCTGAATTCGCGCTGCGGATTCCGCCCGCACCGCCACCCGCAGCGAATCCCGCTGCGTGCCAAAGTTGTTCCGATAGGTCGTCAACGGGAGGATGATCCAGTTGTCTTGCGAAGTGCCCAGAGTTGAACCTTGCTTTTTTCCGACGCCGACGACCGTGCAGGGAATGTTGTTCCAGCGAATTTCTTTCTCCATGGGGTCCACGCCGGGCAGGAGGTTTTCGACCAGATCCCAGCCGATCACGCAAACCGAGGAGGCGCCCTGGAGATCGGACTGCGTCAGATGCCGGCCGGCGACGAGATCCACATCGTAGAGGTGGGCCATCTCCGGGGTCCACGCGCGCAGATTGGTGTCCTTGAGGGAGTTGAGTCCTGACTTTGTTTCGGCGCGCCCGCCCTGCGCCGCGCCCACTTCCTTGCAGGATTTGCAAAGATCGCGCACCGCTTCGTAATCGTCCCAGAGGATGCGCTTGCGCTTCTGGAATTCGACGAACTCGTCCACGTTGGTGATGATGGAGGGCTGCTTGGACAAACCGAAAACGTCCGCGCCGAGGTTAAAGACTTTGGTGGTCACGTACTGATTGGCGCCATTGATGAGGCTGACGACGGCGATCACCGCGGCAACGCCGATGACGACCCCCAGGAGGGTCAGCAGGCTGCGGAGTTTGTGCGCCCAGAGGCTGGAGGTGGCAATCTCCACCGCCTCGCCGAGATTCATTGTGGAACGACGCGCCATAGCAGAGTATGAGGTAACCCCATCCTAACATACGCGCCGAGAGCGCCCGGAATTTCAGCATTCGCAGTAAAAAGGAGGATTTACGCGGGATATTGCGTGGATTTTCGCAAGAACGGGGTCGGGTACTCGGCGTTCAGCCCATGTGGCGGATTTTCTCCGCCAGGGACCGCGCGCGCTGCCGGGCAATCTCGACAAAGTGCGAGTCGGCCGCAATCTGGTCCAGGGCGGGCAGCGCGCGCTGGGGTTCGGGGAGGAGGTTGCGATTCAGGTCCGCCTCAAATTCCAGAAGAGCATCATTCACGCCCAGGCGGTCGTATTTCATGCGCCGCATCAGCACTTCGAGGTTTTCCTGCTGCCGCGCGAGCCCTTCGAAGATCTGCATCAACTGGCCGGCGGTGGCATCCAGCGTATAGTTGAACTTCGTCTCGTGCGCTTCCTTCCCGCGTTCCCAGCGGAAGGATTTCTCGCCGAGATAAGCAATCTTGCGGTGCACGTCGAGATCAATCCCGTCAAAAAGCTTTAGCTGGCCGGCCAGCGCAAACATTTTTGCGCGCAGCGCCGCGCTGACCTCAAACGTCAGAGCGCCGGATTCATCATCGAGCTGCCGTACTTCGTAGGTTGCGGCGTCCGAATCTTCCCAGACTTTGATCTCGATGAATTCCGGCGAGCTGGATTTGAAGACGCGGCGATAGGATAGTGCGGCGCCCGCGGGGGCAGCCGCCGCATCGGCCAGCAGCGCAAAAAGCAACGCGCTGAGACACAAAAGGAGAAGGTGGCGCAGGCGCATATGCTTCATCGCAAAGTTCCGACTCTGGCGGCGCGCACCCGGGGCGTGCTTCCCGTCAGGCGCGGCGAGCGCATGGCAGCTTGCTCCGATGGCAATCCGAAGCGCCGCCGCGCCTGCTCGGTCTGCAGATGACACAGGGCGACGGCCAGGGCATCGGCAGCATCGGCCGGCTCCGGCGTTTCCGCCATGGCGAGCAGCGCGCGCACCATGATTTGGATCTGCTCTTTAGTGGCTTGGCCGTAGCCCGCCACCGCGGCCTTTACCTCGCGCGGGGAGTAGCTGTGCACCGCGATGCCATGCTGTGCGGCAACGAGCAAGACAACTCCGCGCACTTCCGCGAGGCGCAACGCCGTTCCCATATTCAGCGCGGTGAAGACCGACTCGACGGCCATGGCATCGGGCGCATACTCCTCGATGAGGCGCCCGAGGAGCGCGTGCACATCCTCGAGAGCCGCGCCGGCCGATTCGCGGCGGCGCTTGGGCGGCACGCGCAAGGCACCGTAATGGACCATGCGGCAGCGGCGACCGTCGCTTTCGATGATGCCGTAGCCCGTGGGGCCGGCAACGGCGGGGTCCACGCCGAGTACGCGGAAGAGGTGGCTACTGCGCGCTTCGCTCACGCGCAACAGTGTAGGCGGACGGAAAACGAGTAGCTACTGTTTTTTCGCGGGAGTGCGCTGGCAGCGGGGAGATGGTTCGAAGGCGGCTCCGCGACCACTGCGACGATCAGAAGTGGAGAACGACACCGGACACGATTTGAATGTTGTTCTGCGTCTGGCTGTAGAGCTGCGAGCGAACCCAATCGCCCTGCAAACGCCAGGAGAAACGCGGCAGCACGCGCCAGTCTATGCCCCCGCCACCCTTGTACGCGAATCCGGCCTTGGTAAGTCCGGCTAACTGCGGCTGCACATAAGCACCGCCCGCAATCACGTGTAGCCACGGCTCCCAGTGGCGCTGACGCCAAGCCATGCGAATTCCACCACCGTACATCAGATACTTGAAGCGACCAGCCCCGCTCCTGATTCCGAAGGCCGCAGAGACGTCGCCTTCGACACCGAGCCATTCGTTGGTATACCAGACGACGGTGGTGTCGAGCCCGTGGAGGTCCGCCAGAAGCGGCGCCCCGCGGAAACGCACGTAGGTATACGACAGAGCAAGCTGGAGGCGGTAGTCGTCGCGCGAGCCATACAGCAGGCCGGGATCGGGCGCGGCATGCGGCGCCGCGGGAGTGGCCAGAGGCGCGAAGCTCGTTTTGGCCAGCGATGAAGCAGATGACAGCGCGGGCGCGTACATAAACCCTACAAAATCTCGACGTGCGGATGTGGCTGCGGTGGAGTTCAGCGCGGTGCTGGCCGCCGCGGAACTCTCTTCGGTGATCTGCTGGGCGCGGATTCCCGGCGCTACTCCCAAAACTCCCAAGACGGCTATGGCGAATACCTGGCCCTTATTCATTGCCGCTCCCCTAGGGGGCGTCTTGACGACGACAAACGTTCCCCGCAAGCAGGAACAGGCGTGGCTATCCCCCACGAAAAGACCGACGCCTCCTCCACGGTAGCGGACCGCGGCGGCGCTTGTCCACGCCGAATGCCGCGATTTGTCCCGCAAGTAACGGGTGGGGTGCCCTTATTTTTCAAGAATGTGATTGTGGGAGAGCGAGATTCCGGGTTCAGGGCTGGCGGCGCAATCGGTTTTCCGCGACGCATAACCGGGGCGGACCCTAGTGTTGTGAGGACTCGAGCAATTCCTTCAAATACTGCTGCCAGACAGCGGCCCAGGTGTGGGTGCCGTGTCCGTGGGTCTGCTCGCTGACCGGTAGCAGAACGAAGCGGCCACCTTTGACCTTTTGGATTTCGTGTTCGGCGATGCCCATCTCAGGCGGATTGATGAAATCGTCGGCGGAATTGATGTACATCACCGGCGCCTTGATTTTTTCGAGCAGCGGCGAAGGGTCATAGTTGCGCGAGGCGTTGACTTGATAGAGGAGATCGTTGGCATCGAGGCCGCGGGCGCGGCTGGACATGTAGCCGTCGAGATATTTGTCGGCGGCATCTCGCGTGGGGTAATTCTTCAGCATTTGGA
This sequence comes from Terriglobia bacterium, assembly GCA_041483755.1. Classification (GTDB taxonomy): domain Bacteria; phylum Acidobacteriota; class Terriglobia; order Acidiferrales; family UBA7541; genus Acidiferrum. The sequence continues at coordinate 19,965 of JBGPGF010000027.1, forward strand.
GCGGCGCGCTGCCGGCGATGAGCAGGATGTCCACGGCTGTGCGGAGAGCGGCGGCAGGCTGGGCAGCGTACTCGCCGCCCTTCCATTCGGGATCGTTGCGAATGGCATCCATGACCATCTTGCGCCAGAGGCGGTTGCGCCCGGCGATTGGCACGGTGAGGCAGGCGAGAGGCATGAGCGCGTCCATGGCGTCCGGATAGGTTTCGGCCCACACCCAGGAGTGCATGCAGCCCATCGAAGTGCCCAGGACGAGGCGGAGATGGCTGATTCCGAGGCCTTCGGTGACGAGGCGGTATTGCGCGGCAACCATGTCGTCGTAGTCGTACTGCGGGAAGCGCGCGTGGAGGCCGTCGCTGGGCTTGCTGGATTTTCCGTGGCCGATGCCGTCCGGAAGAATGATGAAGTAACGGTTGGCGTCGAGAAGCTGGCCGGGGCCGAAAAGCACGCCGGCGAATTGTGGCGCGAAAAAGCTCTGGCCGGAACCGCCCGTGCCATGGAGGATGAGAACGGCGTTGGTGACGCGGCCCTGGGCGTCGCGCGCGGGCTTGCCGAGAGTTGTGTAGTGCAGGCGCAGCTCGGGGAGAGCTTCGCCGGAGCGAAACGCGAAATTGTGGATGACGAAGTCGCCCTCCTGCGGAGCGGGCGCGCCCGGAGCCGGCGACTGCGCGGCCTGCTGTCCTGAAACGGGGATGCCCGCGAGAAGGGAGACTGCGAGGCAAACGCAGGGCAAAAGGAGTCGGTATGAAGCGCGGATCATAGGGGACCTCATTGAGTGATTTTGAAGCGAAAATATACTTCCGAAAGCGATTGGTGGAGCCGATGGGATTCGAACCCACGGCCTCCTCGATGCCATCGAGGCGCGCTCCCAACTGCGCCACGGCCCCACCGGAGCAACTATCTTCATACTATAACAGGGCATTCGGTTCGTCTAGAATACGGAGCCTATGGCGAAACTCACTTTTCTGGGCGCGGCGGGATGCGTCACCGGATCGAAGTACCTTGTGGAAGCGGCGGGGAAACGCCTGCTGGTGGATTGCGGGCTTTTCCAGGGAGGGCGCGAGCTGAAGGAGCGCAACTGGAATCCCCTGCCCGTGGACGCGAAGACAATCAACTACTTGGTGCTAACGCACGCGCACCTCGACCACACCGGCTGGCTACCTCGGCTGGTGCGCGACGGATATCACGGGCCGATCTTTGCGAATGCCGCGACGATCGAGCTGACTGAAATCCTGCTGCGGGATTCGGCGCACATACAGGAAGAAGATGCGTTGCACGCGCAGCAGGGAAAGTACA
>JBGPGF010000028.1:0-21213 GCA_041483755.1 Terriglobia bacterium
GCAACGCACAGCAGTGGACCCTCACACCGGCGTCCAACGGCTACTACACCATCACAAATCGGTCTAGCCCCCTCTTGGTGGATGTTCCGTTCGCGACTGCGGGTGCGTTTCTCGTTGAAAGGGCCCTTGTTGGCGGCAGCGCTACACAGAGCCAGCAGTGGCTGCTGCGCCCGGCATACTTCCGCGGCGTGGACAATGCATTATTGGGGAAGCAGGAGGCCGCGCTCGCTTCCACGAACGCGCCCTGGTGGAAGGATACGGTCGGTCCGGCAAAAGACATCCTCCAGATTCTCAAGGACCACGGCGTGAACATGATTCGCGTAAGGCCAGCCTCCGTGCCGCCCTATACGAATGTGTCCGTGGCTGGGTGCAGCGGCGGCGCCTGCACCGCGGAGAGCGAAACGCGGTCCCTGTCCCTCGCCAAGCGAACCAAGAATCTTGGAATGAGCCTGCACTTGTCTCTGCTCTTCGATGGCGCCGGATCCGGCGGCAACGTTCCATCCGCGTGGGCAACGCATACGCCCGCTCAACTCCTGATTGACGTCCACGATTATGTCAAAGCCGAAATCTTGCTGTATCGCCGGAACGGAGTCATGCCCGACATGGTGGCGATCGGCAACGAAGTGAATAACGGATTCCTTGGGCCTCCGGGCAATGTGATGGGCGCTAATTTTTCTACGTTTGTAGCCTTGCAACAACAGGCCATGCAAGCGGTCAGTGAAGCCGCGGCCGATAATTCGAATCCTGGGTTGTATGGCCCCCCGCTACCGGCTCCTCTCACCTGCATACACATCACGCCACAATGGCCTATGACCGATTTTTTCACGCGCGCCAGCGCCGTTCCGTACGACGTGATCTGCCGGAGCTACCACCCGCTTTTCCACGGCCCCTTGCTGGCGACCCAACCCAACGTCGGTGGTCAGCCCGTCGAGGAGACCGTGCTCAATACGGCAGCGGCGAGCATCGCCAAGCCGATTCTGATCCTCGAAACCGGCGAACACTATCAAAGTGGCTTCCTGAGTAACGATCCGTGGTATCCACAGACGACGGCGGGCCAAAATCAATTCATTGTTGATCTGCGGGGTGTACTTGCGGCTTTGCCGAGCAATCTGGCCATGGGCCTGGTCTACTGGGATGCGACCGGTGTGGACATTTCCAGGCCGGGCGGAGGGCTTTTCAACGGTGGCAGTCAGCCGGATTCCATTTACAGTTGGACCGGCCTGACGATCTTCGACAATGCGGCCGCAACCCCGCTCCCAGCGCTGGATGCGCTGGGCAGCCACTAGGCCACCAGACTATGCCAATGAAGGAGGATCGATCATGCCAAGAGCACGCGCGGTGGTGGCCCTAGCGCTCGCCCTGCTCTTTTCCTCCGCCAGTCTTCGCGCATCCGATTACGCGGTCGGCGCGGACTTGTCCTTCCTAAAGCAGGCCGAGGACCACGGAAAAGTTTTCAGCGATAACGGGCAAGCCAAGCCGGGTTTGGAGATGTTCAAAGATCACGGCTATAACTGGATTCGTCTGCGGCTCTTCCATACGCCCTCGGAACTCCCCAACAATTTGGAATACACGATTGCGCTCGCCAAGGCCGCCAAAAAACTGGGGTTTCATTTCCTGCTGGATTACCACTACTCCGATACGTGGGCCGATCCGGGGAAGCAGATCATTCCAAAGGCCTGGGAAGGCATGTCGCATGCCCAGCTCGTGAAGGCGGTATTCGAATACACCAGAGACACGATCGTCGCTTTCCGAAACGCTGGCGTGCTCCCCGATATGGTGCAGATCGGCAACGAGATTGCGAACGGAATGCTCTGGCCGGATGGCCGCCTGCCCGGCAATTGGGACAATTTCGCCGATCTGATGAAAGCCGGCATCGCTGGCGTGGAAGCGGGAAGGGGAGAGGGACCTCCTCCCCGGATCATGATCCACATTGACCGCGGTGGCGACAAGCTCCATACAAAGGCTTTCTTCGACAAGCTCAATTCCTATCGTGTGGCGCATGACGTCATCGGGCAATCGTATTATCCCTGGTGGCATGGGAGTCTGAACGATCTTCGCGAAAACATGATTTTCATGGCCCAGGAATACAAGAAGGACATCATCGTGGTGGAGGCCGCCTATTGCTGGCTTCCGACAGAGTACAAAAACAAGCCAGGACCCTTTCCGGAATCCCCGGAAGGACAGAAGCAGTTTCTCGAAGAAGTGAATCGCATTGTGCAAGAAACTCCGGACGGCCTCGGCAAGGGCGTCTTTTGGTGGGAACCCACGGCCGGCGGACCGCTCGGCTCGCGATCCTTCTTCGATGGCAACGGAAACGCGCTTCCTGTTATTACCGTCTTTGATAAATTCACACGCCACTAAACAGGCGTGCTGGGGCGAACAATCCAGCCACATCCTCTTCGGCCAATTCGGCAGGGTATAATCTTCCTGCTTGCCGCCTCCATGAAGAAAACCACACAGGCTAGGCTGAAAACGAGCAAAGATCTTTGGGTGCTTGTGCGCCGCGAGCGCCTCCAGCGCCGTATTTCTAAAATGGCGAAGGAGATCGCCCGAGATTTTGCCGGCGAGCCCGTGCACCTGGTCGGAGTATTGAAGGGCGCAATGCTGTTTGTGGCGGACTTGGCCCGGCGGATTCCCGGCCAGGTGACCATTGATTTCATCTCCGTATCCAGTTACGGAACGAAGTCGCGCTCCACCGGCCAGGTGAAGCTGACGAAAGACCTGGACGCCAGCATCGAGGGGCAAAACGTTTTGCTTGTCGAAGACATTCTCGATTCCGGACGCACGCTTCAATATCTTCTCCGCGTCTTGGAACAGCGGCGCCCGAAACGCCTGCGCGTTGCCGTGCTCCTCGATAAATTCGATCGCCGCAAAGTGGCTGTACAAGCCGACTACGTTGGTTTCCGCATCCCCGATGAATTTGTGGTCGGTTATGGCCTGGACTATGCCGAGCGCTACCGCAATCTGCCGGATGTGTGCGTCTTGCGGCATGCGCACGGCACGAAAAAGAGCAAGACCCGCAAATAAGGATTGCTATGCATATCACTCGCGAGCGTGCTGCGCTCTGGTAATCCATGGAGGCCTCCATGCGCCGAACTCCCGTGAAATGAATACCTTCCAGCCGTGTCCGGCGCACCACTTCCACCTGCTATAATAAATGGACGCAATGAATCCGACAGGCACATCCAGGCAGCCAGCCGCGACCTTCGCCGAGCCGCAACTTCCCGCTGAGGTGCTCGCCACGCTCGTCGAAATCGGCGAGGAGGTCAACGCCTCCCTCGACCTCGACGAGGTGCTTGCGCGCACGGCGGCGCTCATCAAGCGCGTCATTGACTACGAAATCTTTGGTGTGTTGATGGTCGAGGCAACCGGCGGCTTTCTCCAGCACCGCTTTGCCATCGGGTATTCGCGCGAGCTCGCCGATAACTTGCGCATTCCGATGGGGCAGGGAATCACGGGAACCGCGGCGGCCACGGGACATGCCGTGCGCGTTACGGACACCTCCAAAGATCCGCGCTACATCAACGCCATCGAAAGCGTCCGTTCGGAACTTGCCGTGCCTCTGATGGTGAGCGGAAAGTGCATCGGCGTGCTCGACATTCAAAGCCAGCATCTCGATTATTTCACGCGCGATCAGCAAAGCATCTTGACTCTTCTTGCCAGCCGTCTGGCCGTGGCCATCGAAAACGCGCGCCTGTTTGAACGCGTGCGCTCACAGGCGGACACGCTGCTGCTTCTCAATGAAGTAAGCCGGGAGATGAGCTCGATCCTCGATCTCGAAGCCCTCTTGCGGCGCGCCGCCGAACAAACCAAGCGCGTGATTGATTATCATATTCTCAGTATTTTGCTCTACGACGAGACACAAAAGGTTTTCCGCCACCGGCTTGACGTGAAGCACGGCCAGCACGTCCAGGGAAAATTCCGCGCGACAATCACCGAGGGCATCGTCGGTGCCGCGGCCACGCTCCGTGAGCCGGTGCTCGTGCCCGACGTGACCACCGATCCCCGCTACATCATGGTCAATCCTGAAACGCGCTCCGAACTCGCCATTCCCATGATTCATAAGGGCCGCGTCGTCGGCATTCTCGACCTCGAGAGCCCGCAGCCGCATTACTTTACCGATGACCACGTGCAGACGCTTTCGATCCTCGCCGCGAATCTCGCCGTTTCCCTCGAAAACGCGCGACTCTATGAACAAGTGGCGCGCGCGGAAGCCCGGCTCGAGCGCGATCTTCTGGCGGCCAAGCGCATTCAAGGCGCGCTCTTCCGCCCGGTTCCCACGGAAGACTACGGCCTGGATTTGGCCGCGCGTTACATTTCGGCGCGCGAAGTCGGTGGCGACCTCTACGAGTTCTTGCGCTACGGAGCGCAACAGCTCGGCATCGCCCTGGGCGACGTCAGCGGTAAGGGCACCGCGGCGGCACTCTACGGCTCGGTGGCCATCGGCATCCTTCGGAGCCTTGCTCCACAGAAGTTGCAGCCCGCCGCCCTGCTCAGCCAAATCAACCAAATCGTGGGCGAGCGTAAGATTGAAGGCCGCTTCATGACCATGTGCTTTGCAACCTGGCAGAGGGGCCGGCAGAAGCTGCGCGTGGCGAACGCCGGCCAATCGCAGCCGCTTCTCTACAAGGACGGGCGCTGCGACAAGATCCGCCTCACCGGCTTTCCCTTGGGAATCTTCGAGGACGTGACCTACGACGAATGGGGCGTCACGCTCGATCAAGGAAACATCCTCGTGTTTCACTCCGACGGCATCGCGGAAACAGCCAACGCCGAAGGCCAATTTTTCGGCACCGAGCGCCTGCGCAAGCTGGTGGAAGAGCACGCGGCGCTCTCGGCAGGCGAGATCGCCGAAAAAATCGTGCGGGATGTGGATATCTTCTCGTCCAGCGCGGCGCCGGCTGACGACCGAACCCTTGTCGTCCTCAAAGTACGATGAGCGCACATTCAACAAACGGAGCGCGCAGGCTTCGCTACGTGGACCCGGCCGCGTTTACGCCGCAGTTTGCCTGGCGGCCGCTGCGCAGGGGCTCTTTGAGCGGCGCTGAGGTCTTCTGCGAGGACGTGCCGCTTGCTCGCATCGCCAAAGAAGTGGACACGCCCACCTATGCGTATAGCCGGGCGGCCATCGAAAGCGCGTTTCGGGAATTCGACCGTGGACTCTCAGGACTCCCGCATTCCATCTGCTACGCGGTGAAGGCCAATGGCAATTTGGCGCTTTTGCGGCTTCTCGCGCGGCTGGGAAGCGGGTTCGATATTGTCTCGGGCGGCGAACTCGAGCGTTTGCGCTGCACCGGGGTTCGTGGTGACCGAATCGTCTTTTCGGGAGTTGGCAAGTCGCGCGAAGACATCCGCGAGGCGCTGCGCTATCCCGCTCCGCGTCGCGGCGGCCGCGGCGGAATTCTTCTCTTCAACGTGGAGTCCGCCGCCGAGCTGGACATATTGGTCGAAGAGGCCGCGCGCCTCGTGACCCGCGGAGGCGAGCCGCCGGCGGTCTCGGTGCGCGTCAATCCCGATGTACAGGCCGGAGGGCATCCGCACATTGCCACGGGTCTCCACCAGCACAAATTCGGGCTGGACTGGCCCGCGGCCCTGCGCTTGTATTTGGCGCACCGGGAATCCCGCTGGATCCATTGGCAGGGCATCAGCGCGCACATCGGTTCCCAAGTGCTTTCGCTCGATCCCTTCCGCCGGGCCCTGCGGCGGCTGGCGAGTTATTTCGTCGAGCTGCGCCGCGCCGGAATCGAATTGCGCTATCTCGATTGCGGTGGCGGGCTCGGTGTGCGTTACACGGATCAGCAACCGCCGCCCCGCGCGGCCTACGCGCGCGCCGTGCGTGAGATTGTCCGCCCGCTCGGGTGCCATCTCCTGCTCGAGCCCGGGCGCTCGATTGTCGCGCGGGCCGGCGTGCTCCTCACCCGAGTTCTCTATACCAAAGAAAACCGCGGAAAGACCTTTGTCGTAGTGGACGCGGCCATGAATGACCTGATCCGCCCGGTCCTTTACGACGCGGTCCATCCCATCACGCGCGTGACCCGCAACGGACCGGGAAGCGCCGCGGGACGCAAGCCGGTGGACATTGTTGGACCGGTCTGCGAGAGCGGCGACTGTTTTGCCCACGGCTGGCCGCTGGAAGAGGTTGCGCCGGGCGACGTGCTGGCCATCTGGAGCGCGGGCGCTTACGGCTCCGTGCAGGCATCAAACTACAACGCGCGCCCCCGTCCGGCGGAAGTTCTCATCGAAGGCCGCCGCTGCCGCTTGATCCGGCGCCGTGAATCATCGGCCGACATGCTCCGAAACGAGGTCGTCGGCTGAGTGCGTCTCGTCGTTTCGTGAAACCAGTTTGCCTACGTATCGCCCCACTTTAATTTATTCCGCAAAATCTCGAAGTAACTCTTGCGCGGCGGCTGGATGAGCTTCAAGCGCGCCGCGGCCTTGGTGATTCGCACGCGGTCACCTGGCTGCAACTCGATCCCCGTTTGCCCGTCCAGTGTCAGGAAAACCTTTTCCGTGTGGCCCTGCACGGTGACCTCGATGATCGAGGAGTCTTGCACCACGACGGGGCGATCCGTGAGCGTATGCGGGCAGATCGGCGTGATCAGGAACGCTTCGACGCTGGGATGGACAATGGGTCCGCCGGCGGAAAGCGAGTAGGCCGTCGAGCCCGTGGGCGTCGCCACGATCAAGCCGTCCGAGCGGTAACGGCACACGAACGCTCCGTCAATCGCCAGTTCCAGCTCAATCATGCGCGACATCGCGGTCTTGTTGATGACCGCTTCGTTCAGCGCGATTTGTGTTTCCACGACCGCGCCTAGCCGCGGAAACTGCGCCTGGAGAAACACGCGCTCGCTCACGGCATGCCGCCCGGCCAGCGTTTCCTCCAGCGCGGGGTAAAGTTCCTCGAGCGTGAAGCTCGTCAGAAAGCCCAGGCTGCCGAGGTTTATCGGGAGGACGGGAATACCGCGGACCGCCGCAAGCCGCGCCGCCGCGAGCAAGGTTCCGTCCCCTCCGAGGACAAGCAGGAGTTGCGCTTCCTCCGCCAGTTGCTGGCGTGTGCGAATCCGGTCCGAGGGCGCCAGGCAGCTTGCTGTCTCCGCATCACATAGCACACGGACGCCGCGCTGCTCCAGCCATTGAAGCAGTCCGGGCACGACCCCTGCGAGGTCATCGCGGCGCGGACGGGCTAAAATTCCGATGGTTTGAAACATATTTAAAAACTCTCGCGCTGAATCTTACTCTACGGGCCGTTTCCGCGCGTGCAGAAAATACTCCTGATTGCCTTCTGCGCCTGTCAAGCAGCTTGCCCGGTGGCCGAGCGCCTCGCATCTTCCGGTCTCAACGGCCCGGCGCACTCGCGCTACCGCATGTTCATGCAGTTTCGCATCTTTCACAATGCCGCCTGGGCCAATGTCCTCCCGGCGCAGCTCAAACTGAGGTTTGATCAGAATGAGTAATTCCGTGCCGGGGCGCAGCAGTGCGCAGACGGGCTCGAGCACCTTCGCCGCGGAAATGAAGGAGACGTCTACGGTGACCAGGGCCACAGGCTCGGGCAGATCCCCCGCCGCCAGTTCGCGCGCATTTTTCTCGATTTTTACCACGCGCGAATCCTGCTGCAGCTTCCAAGCAAGCTGGCTCACGGTCACGTCCACGGCATAGACGCGGATCGCCCCGTGCTGTAGCAGGCAGTCCGTAAATCCGCCGTTCGAGGCGCCCACATCCAGGCAAACGCGGGCCGCGGGACTGATCTGGAATTCCTCCAGCGCGCCTTCGAGTTTTAATCCTCCCCGGCTCGCGTATTTCTGTGCGCGGGAATGCACCTCGATGCGTGCATCTTCCGGAATGGATTCCCCGGCCTTGTCGGCCCGGGCGCCGTTCACCTGTACTTCGCCGGCCAGGATCATGGCCTGCGCCTTCTGCTGTGATTCCGCCAAGCCGCGCTCGAACAGGAGAAGATCGAGGCGCTTGCGTTCGGGTCTGGCGTTCATCGCAGGACGGCACACATCACGCACGGCGTAATACGAGGAACTCTGCAAGCTCGCGCACGTGCGCGGCGCGGTCGGCATAGGGAGCGAGCTCGCCGATCGCCTTGGAAGCCAGCTCCGTCGCAATGCTATGTGACCGCTCCAGGCCGAAAAGGGCCGGATACGTCGCTTTCTGTTGCGCGGCGTCCTTTCCGGCGGTCTTGCCCAGCGCGGCCGAAGACTCCTCGACATCGAGAATATCGTCCGTCACCTGAAATGCCAGTCCAATCGTCTGGCCGAATCGCCGCAGCCGCGCAACATCGTCCACTGCGGCGCCTGCGCACAGCGCCCCGGAGACGACGGAAGCGCGGATGAGCGCAGCCGTTTTTGAACGGTGGATATATTCGAGCATCTTCGCGTCGGCGCCCTTTCCTTCGGCTTCAATGTCGGCCACTTGCCCGCCCACCATCCCCTCCACCGTGCCTGCCGCCGTGGAAACCTCGGCGAGGATGGCGACGCGGCGCTCCGCGGCCACGGGAGCCTCGCTGATGGACTGAAAGGCCAGCGTGAGCAGAGCATCGCCGGCGAGGATGGCGGTGGCTTCATTGAATTTCTTGTGGCACGTGGGCTTGCCGCGGCGCAGGTCGTCGTTGTCGAGCGCCGGAAGGTCATCATGAATCAGCGAATAGGTGTGGATGAATTCGAGCGCGCACGCGGGATAAAGCGCCGCCGTCACGTCGGAGGTGAAAATGCGCGCCGATTCCAGGCACAGAATCGGCCGGATGCGCTTGCCCCCGGCAAATACGCTGTAGCGCATCGCCCGGTGAATCGAGGGCGGCGCGGCCGCTTCGGAAGGGAGTAGCCGGTCCAGCGCTTGCTCGACGGCTTGCCTGTCTTCTTCAAAAAAGTCGGGGAGTTTCATTGTGAATGAAAATTGTGGCAGCCCGGACCACCGGGGTGGGTCACGGCGTCTCTTCGCCTTCCGGCTCGAAGGGCTCCGCGGCGATTTTGCCGTCAGCCTTCTTGAGAAGGATTTCCACGCGGCCCTCGGCCTCTTCGAGTTGCTTCTGGCATTCGCGGGAAAGCGCCACACCCTCCTCGAACAATTTCATGGCGTCATCGAGCGAAAGCTGCGGGCTCTCCAGTCGTTTCACAACCTCTTCGAGTCGCGCAAGGGAGCGCTCGAAGTCCGCCTTCTTGACAGGTTCGATTTTTTTCGCCGCCGGTGAATTCACTCTATGCCGCCTTAGCTTCGCTCCGCCGGTTCATTCGCTCCTACCGGCCTTCCCGGCCGCGTGTGCGAAACGTGTGCTTGCTGCATTCTAAGGCACGGTGGCGAACCGGCACAATCGCTTTGTACGCTTGCGCTTGCTTTACGGAGCCGGCATCAACGTCAGCCGGTGCCGCCTTGCCTTCTCTTCCGCGTCATCGCTGAACGGCGACTGAATCGCCCTGCCTTCATACCAATACGGAAACTGATCCTTGTAATGCGCGCTTCCCAGTTGTCCGGACTCCCCGGCAGGGAGCTGCATCAACGAATCGTCCCAGTTGGCGAGGTCGGCCGTAAAGCGCATGGCGGGGCCGTGATGCGCGCTTGCGGCGCGCAGGCTGTAAACCGCGCCGGCCTGCGGCTTGCCCGCAATACTCAGCAGCCAGCGCAGGATGCCGCTGCGCCCCAGTGGATGAAGCATGTCCAGGGAATTGACGCGGCTCCATCTCCACCCCGAAACGCGTTCGCTGCGGGTGCGCTTCGCCAGCGTCACGGCGGCGCGGTCCCCGGCCGCGGCAAGCAGCTCGTCGTAGCTCTTGAACTGCGCCGGAAGCCAGCGCGCGGGACGATCCCGCAAAACGTGCTGCAAAAAAACCGTGCTTCGCCATTGGTACAGTTGCGAATCAGCTCCCAGGTACGGTTCGAGGAGGATTTGCAGGAGTTCATGCCGCGCAGTTTCGAGGAAAGTGACTTCGGGCTCCTCCGCGCCCGCCTGGCCGCTCCAATCCTTCAATCGGGCGATTATCTCCAGTGCGCGCGGATCGTGCGGCGGAGCGATTCTGGCGGCGGCTACGAACTGCTGCGCCAGGAATAGGTGCGGGTAGCTGTACACGTCGGTCTCGGCCTTGAGCATGTCCGCGGCACTCAGCTCCCGCTTGTCGGACAGTAAATCGTATATGCGTGCGGTCCGATAGGGCGCTTCCCAGCGGTCGGTGAGGTACGGCTTGTAATTCGGTCCGACCACGCGCGCATTGGCCGTGGCGATCAGCCCGCCATCGGGATTCACAATCTGCGGTAGCCGATCGAACGGAATGTATCCGGTCCACTCATATTCATCGCTGTCGCCGGGCACCGGAACTTCCCCGTGCCCCTTTTTTCGCACCGGCACGCGTGCGGCCATGATGTATCCGATATTTCCCTCCACGTCCGCATAAACGGCATTTTGTCCCGGCCCCCAGACGCGCCTCATTTCGTTGCGAAAGTCTTCCCAATTCTGCGCGCGGCCGAGCCAATCATAGGAATACGCCAGCCCGCCCGGCTCGAGCGCCGTCCATCGCAGCGCGTAGGCGTTGCCGCCTTCGCGGTGCACGATCGGGCCGTGACGCGTCACGGTCACGGCGAGCCTTTCGTCCGCTTTTCCCTTTACGTGAATGACCTCCTCGACGATCTGCGCCTTCTGCCAGCTTCCTCGCACGCGGTATTCATCCGGATGGGCCGGGTTGAACGTTTCGATATAAAGGTCCTGCACGTCAGCGCCGTTGTTCGTAAATCCCCAGGCAATCCGGTCATTGTGCCCGATGATCACCAGCGGCGCGCCGGGCAGCGTAAATCCCTTTACGTTCCATCCCGGAGCGGTGAGATGAAGTTCATACCAGATGGGCGGAATCGTCAGTTCCAGATGCGTGTCGTTGGCGAGAAGCGGCTTGCCAGTGGCCGTATGGGCGCCGCTGACCACCCAGTTGTTGCTCCCCAATCCGCGGTGAATCTCCGCCGCGGCGCCCTCGATCCATCCTTCGACCAAGGGCCACATCGCTTCCGCGATGTCCGGCGCCGGCTGCGGTGCTGCGGTAAGTGGCATCCCGCGCAGCTCCGTCTTCATCAGCGAGTCCGAATCAGCCTTGTCATCACCCTCGTCATCGGCCGGCGGATGCGAATCCCCGCTCTCGTCTCCACCGACAACGAAATGGTCCATCTCCGATTCCTGCGAGAAAAGCTCCCTGGCTCGCTCCGCTCCGGCGCGCTCGGTCACTTTCCCTCGATTCAGCTCCGCTTCCCACGTGTTGGTCAGCGTTTGATACATGTAGCCGGCGATCACCAGCGAATCCGCTGCCTTCCAGGGGCGCGGCTCGTATCGTAGAATAGAAAATTCGAGCGGCAGGCGCTTGCGATGTTGCTCGATGAAGAGGTTTACGCCGCGCGCATACGCCTCAAGGCCTGCGCGGGTTTCCGCGTCCACCGTAGCCGCATCGCGTTCGGCTGCGCGCTTCAATCCCAGCGTCCGATAGCGCCGGTCCGTGCCCAGCGCCACCGGGCCAAAAATCTCCGCCAGTTCACCGCTCGCCACTCGCCGCATCAGGTCCAGTTGCCAAAGCCGGTCCTGGGCCACCACGTAGCCCTGCGCTTCGAGCAGGTCATTCAGCGAGGCGGCACGCAGATGCGGAACGCCCCACTCGTCTCGGTCCACGGTGACGGGTTCCTGCAAACCCGCGAGGGTCACCGCGCCGTCAATTTGTGGCAGCGCACGATACACAAACCACCACGCGAGCGTGCCTGCAGCGACGATCAGAACCGCAGTGGTCCAAAGGAAAAGTCGAACGAATCGGCGCAAGTAAGCTCCCGGAAGGTAAGAGCAAAAATCGAGTGTAGAGGAGGCCCTCCTTCAGCGCAACCTGCGCGGGGTGCGCTACAATGCAAGATCGGAGGGACCCGCTACAACCATGTTTGCGGTACGGCTTCTGGGTGTGCTTGCGCTGGTCGCTCTGAACGGCTTCTTCGCCGCGGCGGAGTTTTCGCTCGTGGCCGTGCGGCTTTCCCGCGTGCGCCAGCTCGTAGCGCAAGGCGATGCGCGTGCCCGAATCGTCCAGGGGCTGCTGGCTGATTTGCACCGCGTCGTCTCGGGCGTGCAAGTGGGAATCACCTTTTGCAGCCTGGCGCTGGGTGCCCTCGGTGAGGCGACGCTGGCGCACGCCTTCTTGCAGATTTGGCCCGGCGCGGCTGGCACGCGCTGGACATTCGTCGCCCACGGCCTTGCCCTCACACTTTCATTCCTTCTGCTCAGCGTACTCCACGTGGTCCTTGGTGAGCTTGTGCCCAAGACCGTCAGCCTGGCGCGTGCGGAGCGCATCGCGCTGCTCGTCGCGCGGCCGTTCCACACCTTCCTCCATACTTTCCGCTTTGTGATTGACCTTCTCGATGGCGTTTCCCGCCGCGTCGTGCAAGCGATGGGCGTGGCCGTGCTCCAGAGCCACACCGTGGCCCACTCGACCGAAGAGCTGCAAATCCAGATTCAGCAGGCGCGCGAGCGAGGGCTGCTGGCTCCCGGTGAAGAGCGTTTCATCCTCAGCGCCATTGAGCTGGGACAGGTGCAGGTCCGCGAGCTCATGGTGCCCCGCCCGGACATGCATATGCTTCCCGTCGAGGCTACGCTCGACCAAGTGATGCGCGCATTTGCCACCACGCAGCGCTCACGCCTGCCCGTTTTTCGTGGCGTCGAAGATCACGTCGCCGGTTTTGTGCACATCAAGGACATGATTTGGGTCTTGCTCGACCGCGAACGCAGGCTCGAGGAAGGCATCGCCCCGCCGGAGTTCGATCTGGGCCACGTCTTGCGCGAAGTTCTGATCGTGCCGGAGACAAAACCCGCCAGCGAGCTGCTCTTCGACCTGCGCGCGCGGCGGACCGGCCTGGCCATGGTCGTGGACGAATTCGGAAGCATCCTGGGCCTTATCACGCTCGAAGACATCCTCGAGCAGATGGTCGGCGAAATTCATGACGAGTTCGACGTTGTCGAGCGCCCGCAAACGCTCGCCGACGGCGCCGTGATCTTCGACGGCGCGCTAAACGTCCGCGATCTCGACTCGCAGTACAACATCACCCTGCCGGAAGATCCCGCGTATGCCACCGTGGGCGGATTCGTTCTCGCGCAGCTTGGTTTTATCCCGCGTGGCGGCGAAGGCTTCGAGTACGGCGGCTTTCGCTTCAATGTCGTGGAAATGGACAATCGCCGCGTGGCCCGCGTGAAGATTCAGCGGCTGCTCGCGCCCGAACCCGAGAACCACGTGGAGCCGGTGCCGGGCAACGAGAAGATGGAGCGGCCCGCGGAAATCCCGTCCCCAGACGCTTCGCCGTCCGGCGCGCGGCCCAAACGCTCGCGTGCCGGCGTCTCCACCTGACTCGCCGATGATACGCCACCTTTTCCGCCGCCTCGCGCTCGCCCTTCCCGCGCTTTGGCTCGTTCTGACGCTTGTCTTTCTTCTAATCCATATCGTCCCCGGAGATCCCGTCGAGCAGATGCTTGGCGAAGGCACGCCGCTGGTCGAAGCCGCCCATCTGCGTCACGATTTGGGTCTCGATCTTCCGCTCGGCGTTCAATACGCCCGCTATTTACGCCACATCGTGCACGGCGATCTGGGCCAGTCCATCAAATTCAAATCGCCCGTGCGCCGCATCATCTTTGAATATTATCCGGCCACGCTCGAGCTGGCGCTCATCGCTTTATTCGTTTGCGCCGGCATCGGCATTCCCGCGGGCGTGCTCGCCGCGCACCGCCGCGGCCACGCCGCCGACCGTGCCGTCAGCTTTTTCACGCTGCTCGGCCTGGCGTTGCCGAATTTCGCCTTGGGCCCTCTTCTCATTCTCCTGTTTTCGATTGGCCTGGGGCTTCTGCCCGTCTCCGGCCGCGGCGGCCCGCTGTCGTTCATTTTGCCTGCTTTCACGATGGGCGCTGCGCTGGCGGCCATCCTCACGCGCATGGTGCGCGGCGCGATGCTTGAAGAATTGTCGAGCGACTATGTGCGCACCGCGCGCGCCAAGGGTCTCTCAACCCGCGCGGTTCTGTTTCGCCATGCCTTCCGCAATGCGCTCATTCCCATCATCACCATTCTTGGCCTGCAATTCGGCACGTTGCTGGCCGGCGCGATTGTGACCGAGTCCATCTTCGCCTGGCCCGGCATCGGCCGTCTCACCATTCAGGCCATTTCCGCGCGCGATTATCCGCTCCTCCAGGGCTGCATTCTGGTGATTGCCGTCTCCTACGTTTTCGTGAACCTGTTCACCGACGTGCTTTATGCCGTCGTGGACCCGCGGGTGCGTCTGCAATGAATGGCGCGAACACGCTGCGGTCGTTCTTGCGTCACAGCATTCTTGCCCGCGTGGGCCTTGCCGCCGCATCTCTGCTGATTCTCGCAGCGCTTCTGGCGCCCGTGATCGCTCCCGCCGACCCGGCGGCGCAAAATCTTCCGGCGCGGCTTTCCCCGCCGAGCCGCGCGCACTGGATGGGCACCGACGAGCTGGGCCGCGACACCCTGACGCGCGTTCTCTACGGTGCTCGCGTCTCGCTTT
The DNA here is from genome assembly GCA_041483755.1 of Terriglobia bacterium. Lineage (GTDB taxonomy): Bacteria > Acidobacteriota > Terriglobia > Acidiferrales > UBA7541 > Acidiferrum. The sequence continues at coordinate 14,512 of JBGPGF010000028.1, forward strand.
CCGTCTCGATCTCCGTTGTTTTCGGCTGTGGCCTGACGGGCCTGGCCATTGGCCTGCTCTCCGGCTATGCGGGCGGCTGGTTCGATCGCCTTGTAAACGTCGTCGCGATCAATACATTCTTGTCGTTTCCCGGCGTGCTCTTGGCGATCGCATTCGCAGCATTTTTGGGGCCTGGCATTGGCAAGGTGATTCTCGCGCTGATTATCACGGGCTGGGCAGGCTATGCACGTCTGGCGCGCGCGCAGGTGCTCAAGGTGAAAGAACTCGAGTTTGTTCTCGCGGCGCGTTCACTTGGCGCATCGCATCTCCGCATCATGACGCGCCACTTGCTTCCAAACATTCTCCAGCCATTGCTGATTCAGGCCACCATCGGCATGGCGGGCGCCATTCTCGCCGAATCCACGCTGAGTTTTCTCGGCCTCGGCGTACTCGCTCCGGTCCCGAGCTGGGGGGCGATGTTAAACGACGCTCGCGGCCATCTCTTCGACGCGCCCCACCTCGTCGTTTTTCCCGCGCTCGCCGTCATGACCGCCGTCCTCGCTTTCAACCTTCTCGGTGATGCCTGGCGCGACTGGCTCGATCCGCGTACCCGCTCCCAGCTCCAGGCTTTGGATGTTATCCGGTAGGGGCACGGCGCTACTGCCGTGTCAAAACGAAAGGCTTGTATTCGCTGCAGCTCGTCATTCCGAGCGAAGCGAGGAATCTCTCTTCGATCTCCGTCGGGGAGTTGGTTACCCCGTCACGAGCGTAACCGCGGCCCCGCGACCCGCCCCGGTCACTCGCGCGGCGCTCCCTTTGTTCACTGCGATCTCGATGTACCCGTTCGAACCGATCACCGCAACCGCCTCGTTGGGCTCGCCCTTCGCAAACGTCTCCACCAGCCGCGTAACCTCCTTGCCGTTCAGCTGCATGTGCATCGCGCCCGACTTCAAGATGCCCTCGGACAGATCGGCGGACCGGAAGTTTGTCAGCAAATTGCCGAAATGATCCACGCGCAGGACGGTCCCCGTTACAAGTCCGTCAGCGGCCTTCGGCTTCGGCAGCGAGAAGCGCTTGTAATCGGTGATCTCCTCGCCCATGCTCCCGGTCTGCCCGCCTTTGGAAAGCCACGCGGCCACGGGCGCAAAGATGTCGCGGCCGTGAAACGTCATGCTCACGGGCTGGAGAAAATAGTGCTCCGCGTTTACTTGTCTCACCGTGAGGCTCTCCTCCTGTTCGTACACCATCGAGAGCACTCCGTTGTCCGGCGCGATGAAGTACTGCGTTTCGCCGCTCACCAGCAGCGGCCGGCGGTCCGTGCCCACGCCGGGGTCCACCACGACGATGTGAATCGTTCGGGGCGGGAAATACTTGTAGGCGGACCCGATGGCCAGCGCCCCGTCGAGCACGTCGTAGTGTGCCACGTGGTGCGTGATATCCACGATCGTCGCGTCGGGATTGATCTTCAGGATGACGCCCTTGAGCGTCCCCACGAGGTGGTCGTTCGTTCCGTAATCCGTCGTCAATGTAATGATTGGGTTGGACACTGTGCTCTCCGCAGCCTTTGACGCTAGCGGACGCGTCCGGGCCAGTCAAGCCGGCCCGTAAACCGTGCTGTACAAACGCCAACAACCCCGTGGCACAGCCAATCCTGGCTGTGCACTGATGACAAGGCAACGTCTGATCAGCTGGTGCCAATCTTCGTGACGCCCACATCGGCCATCTTTCTCTTGATCTTTTCAGCAACGTGCTGGGTCGCAACGGGGGGAAAGAAAGTGAGCTGCGGGATTACCAGGTGTTGTACGCCGTGCCTTCGCTGGAGGTTTGGCTGGAGCTGGAATGCACGTCGGTAATGCCCGCGCCGCTGGCCTGGTCGGGACCCAGGGCGACATCTTCAATCACTTCCTGCCAGTCTTTCTGGTGCGTGATGGGGTCGATCGGGATCTCATGAAGATACTGGTGCGGCGGGGAAGCAAGGTCCTGGAGAGACTGCGGGGCGGCCTGCCGGTCGAGCGTGTAACTGTCGATCGCTTTCCGCATTTCAACCAGGTCGTTCTTGAGCACCGCCTCCCTCGACCGTAGCACGACGCGGTCGTACTTCATGACCGCCATTCCGATCAGAATGAGGATGATCGCGCTGACGATCATCAGTTCAATCAGCGTAAACCCGGCCATCCGCCGTCCGCGTGAGCCAGCGCTCCGCCGCGCCATCTTCGAACCAGGGAAATAGGCTTGAATTCCTGTGCCCACGCTCAGGTCCTCACCAATCGGAATACTTCGTTCCGTCGAGCGCCGTACCGTAGGACTGGGAATAGACGTCGAACACATTCTTCCCGCCCCAGGACCTCGAGTCGGGATCATCCTGCACCGCGCGCAGACCCCAATCGCTGCGGCCCGTCATGGGATCGACCGGGATTTTGCGAAGGAAGCGAACCCTCCGGTCGTTCCCGGCCCCAAGCTGGACGCCCTTGACGAGCGTTTCCATATCCGGCGGATATCCCTCGCTGCCGACTTCGACGCGGATTAGGTTGCGGTCGGTGAGGTCCTTGTAGCGGTCAATGGCGTCCCTCATCTCGCGCAGATCGCGCCGCAGCTCGGATTCTTTACTGTGCACGATTCGGTAGCGGGCAATCGGCAGCGCGGCGCCGGAGAGGATCATCAGAATCGAAGTAGCGATGATCAACTCGATGAGCGTCATTCCCAATTGACGCCCGCGCCGGACGCTTGGTTGGCGGAAATAATTCTCTCGGATTGTGCTTCGTGCTCGCATCAGAATGGTTGTGCACTTGTAGCGGCCGCTTTCCGAAGCGGGCGCTTTTCCCATTTTTCCGCAGCCTCCTATGGCCCAACTGTAAGGGCTGCCTCGCCTGTGACCAGGGGAATCACTTTCTGCTGCGAGTCCCGCGCGTTCACTTGGACAATGGACAGGCTGGACGTGCCAGGCGCAAGCCCGCGCACCACGATGCCCATCAGCGTTCCGCTGCCGCTCACACCCGGTGTGTTCGGCTGCCGCGTGGCGGAGACGATAGCCTGTCCGTGCTCCTTGTCCACGCGCTGCACGATGGCGATCTCCTGCGTGCCTCCGGAGAGGAATCCTCCCAGGCGTACTTCTTCCACGCTGATCACGGCCGGGTTGTATTGCAAAAGCAGCGGAACCGAGAAAAGGTCGTTAACGTTTTCAACGACCACTCCGAGGGTCACGGTTTCGCCGGTCTTGATGGCCTGCGTCTGCGGTTCGAACCGCAACCGTGCGGGCTGCGTGCCAATTGCGGGCGCCATGCCCGGCGCCGGCATCTGCGGCGATTGAGGCTGCTGTTGTTGGGGTGCAAGCGGCTGCGCGGCGGGCGTCTGAATGTCACTCTCGCGCCGCACCTGAATATTGGTTTCCGTCCCGGAGCTGAGCGACCGCAGATTGTCTTTCGTCCAAACCGGCATGCGCACGATGCGCGGGATCAGCACGATCAGAATTTCATTTTCCTGGACCTCGCTGTCGTGTTCCGCGGTGATCCAGTTCAACAGGGGAACGCTGGCGAAGCCGGGCCAGCCCTTCAGCGCCTTTGTGTTTGTGCGATCAATCATCCCGCCGAGGATGTTTACTTCGCCTTCCTTCAGGCGAATGTCGTGCTCGATTTTGCGCGAACTGATAACCGGCTGGTCGATTCCGCCGATGGATTGATGGCCCGTGACGGAAGAGACTTCCATGCTTAGTTTCATGCTGACTTCGCGATTGGGATGGACGCGCGGCGTAATGTTCATCACCACGCCGGTGTCAATGTACTGAAATTGCGTGTTCACGAGGGGATTGACGCCGGTGGCTCCAACGCCCACCCCCGCCTGGAAGCTGCCCGTGGCTATGGGCACCCGATCGCCGATCGTGAGCTTCGCCGGCTGGCCATCGGTGGCTCTTAATTCCGGATTCTGAATGATTCTCGTCTGATTGTCCGTGAGCAGCGCCGTCACCGTGGCGCCGGGTAGCGTGACGGCGTAGTCTCTGCTGCTCAAGTGTTTTAGCTGATTGAGGGAAAGCGAGGAGGTGCTGGTGCCGCTCGTCGCGGCGCCCCCCGGCGCGTAGGCAATTGCCGCACTCGAGCCTGGCAGAATCCCCAGGTTGCGCACATGGTCGAGCCGCACCTGGAGTACTTCCACCTGAATCACTACCTCCGGCTTAGCCTTGTCCACATCCCGGATGATCTTCTCGGCCAGCGCCAGCTTATCGGCCGTGTCTCGGATGATGATGGCATTCTGCGCATTCAGTTGCTGTACCTTCGTCAAGTTTAGAAGCTGCCGAAGTCCGGTCACGATTTCCGTAAGGTCCTGCGGCTGAACCGTGTTCGAGAGGTAAAACGTCTTAACAAGCTGCTCCTCATAATCCCGTCGTTTTTGCGGCTGGTCGGGAACCACGAGAATGATATTTTCCGTCACTGGTTTCCAGAACGCCTTGCTCTGCAGCGAAACGATGTCCAGCGCCTGCTCTAGCGTCACGTTGGTTAGCTCTGTCGTGATCCGCCGGGAAGGAAAATCTGGATCGAAAATTACTGTGAGTCCCGCCAGCTTCCCGAGCGTTTCGTAGATAATGCGCGCATCGTTGGAGGCCTTCAGGTTGATCGGCGCGTGGGACAGCGGCTTCAGCTCGGGTGGCTCGGACGCGAGGGGCCGATCGGTCTTTTCGGGCTGTAGCGGTGCGGCGGCTGCCTCGGCGGACTTTTCGCGGGCCGTCAGAAGATCCAGCGTGGTCTTCAACTCCTGCTCGGCAATGGCGCTCGCGGGATCAATCACCGAGGCCCTCTGAAATTCCCCGATGGCCAGCTGCAAATCCCCCTTGTCCCGGGCCTTCTGTCCTTGGCGAACGTGAAATTGCGCGGCATCGAAATGAATCTGATTGTTCTTAAGCTTGTATTCAACATTGAGCGGGTCGGACTTGAGGGCCTTCTGATAGTGTTCGAGGGCGGAATCGTAGTCCTGGAGCGCTTCCGCGCGGCGGCCTTGCTTAAAATCATCGTTCCCTTTCGGGCAGCCGGCAACCAGCAACCCGAAGCAGACGCACAGAAATAGGCTCCCCCAGCGGCGCATGAACTCTCCGGTACTTTGACGCAGTGCCAAGTCAGTCTAGCACCCGCTATGTTACAGAAACAAGAAAGGCTCCAGGGGTTGTCTCTGTACAAGTAACAAGACTGGAGGGGGATGTTAATATAGCGGTTTGTGGCCAAGGCACCCAAGTCGGCAAAGAAGGCGGAAAGCGGCGGGGATCGCCTCGTGGCCCAGAACCGCGCGGCTTCTTACAACTACCACCTCATCGAGAAATACGAGGCCGGCATGGTCCTCCACGGCACCGAGGTTAAGGCCCTGCGCGAAGGAAAGGCAAATATCCGCGACGCCTTCGTCGAATTCAAGAAAGACGGCGCGTGGCTCGCCAATGCTCACATTGCGCAATACATGCCCGGAGGCCCCTGGAACCATGAGCCGCTGGGCTCGCGCAAGCTGCTTCTTCACAAGCTTGAGCTGTCCAAGTTGGCTGTACGCGCGCAGGCCAAAGGACTAACCGTCATCCCCCTGCGGATTTACTTCCGCAACGGCATCGCCAAGTGCGAAATTGCGCTGGCGAAGGGTAAAAAGCAGTACGACCGCCGTCAGGATGAACGCGAAAAGGAAGCACGCCGGGAGACAGAAGACGCACTGTATCGTTCGCGGAGGCGATAGGAAAACATGCAAGTCAAAATTGACGTTCGGCTGTTTACAGAACTCGAAACCGATGCGCTCGTATGCTATGTGTTCGAAAATGGCGATCTCGTCCAGGGCCGCATCGCCGAATTGGATCAAGCGGCAGGTGGCCTGCTAAAAAAGCTGGCGCAGAGCGGCGAACTGACGGGCAAGACGCTGGAGATGACGCTCGTGCATTCGCCCGCGGGCTTGCGCGCGCAGCGGCTGTTGCTCGTTGGGGCGGGGAAGCGCGCGGCCTTTGGCGGTCCCGTGCTCCGAAAAGTGGCGGGCGCTGCGCTGCGGTTCTTGAAGACGCGCTCGGTGAAACAGTTTTCTTTCCTGGTCCGCGAGGGCGATGCGACCGAAGAAGCCGCGCAGGCCGTGACGGAAGCCTTGCAGACCGCCAATTTCGAATCGGACAAGTACAAAACGGAAAAGAAAAACGGCAAAGACATCGAGACCGTTCTGCTGGCCGGCTGGAGCAAGGCGGAGCGCGCCGCGGGCGAGCGAGGGTTCGAACGCGGCCGCATCATCGGGGACGCGCAGAACTTCGCCCGCGATTTGGTCAATGAACCTTCGAACCGCCTCACCCCGCGCATACTCGCCGAGCGCGCGCAGGCCATGGCCAAAGAAGCCGGGCTGGCCTGCGACGTGCTCGATGAACGCAAGATTTCCCAATTGAAAATGGGCGCGCTTCTCAGCGTGGCGCAGGGAAGCATCGAGCCGCCCCGCGTGATTGTTCTCACCTACACGCCGCCGCAGGTGAATTCGAACGCCCCGGTACTCGCTTTGGTTGGCAAGGCCGTCACGTTCGATACCGGCGGAATTTCCATCAAGGCATCCGACGGCATGGAAAAAATGAAATACGACATGGCCGGCGGCGCGGCCATGCTTGGCGTGATGCGCGTGCTGGCGCAACTGAAACCCGCGATCAAAGTGATTGCCGTCATCCCCTCGGTGGAAAACATGCCCGGGGGCCGCGCGCAAAAGCCGGGCGACGTGCAGATCGCCATGTCCGGCAAGTCC
>JBGPGF010000029.1:0-21169 GCA_041483755.1 Terriglobia bacterium
GGGGCGGAGACGCGTTTGAGGGTGGGGAGGGCCTTGATGGCTTTTCCGGTTTCCTGCTGGGCGATGCGCAGATCGTGGAGGCTTTGCAGGTTGACCCAGAATTCGGCGTTGGTACCGAAGAAATGAGCCAGGCGCAAGGCCATGTCCGCCGTGATGTCGCGGGTTCCGTTCAGGATTTGGGTGATGCGATTGGTGGGAACCTTGAGGTGGCGCGCCAGTGCGGCGGCGCTCATGTGGAGTTCCTCGGCGAGATGTTCGCCGGGATGAATGGCAATGGGCGGCATGGTGTTCGTTTTCCTTTTTCTAGCCGGCTGCGGAAAAAGTCAAGAATTGGCCGATTTGGGCGCAACCAGGTTAGCAACCAACCGATTCTACAGTGCCCTGTCTTTCGCGCACAGCCAGGAATGGCTGTGCCACCGACTTCTTCCGCAGCCTGCCAGTGGTAATCCGCAATTTAAACGTTCGCTGGATTGGAAAGTTCCATGGGGCGTCGCTGCTGGCCGCGAATCATCATATGATTGACCGGCGGATTTCGTGGCCGAGGAGAAGCAATCATGAGCAGCGCCGGAAGCTCCCAAGTGCCGGAGCTTGAAAACTACGTTGCGGGGAGCTGGCGGCGCTCCACTGCCAGCGAATATCTCAGCGTCACAAATCCCGCCACGGCGGAGCAGCTCGCGCGCGTTCCGCTCTCGACGCCTGCCGATGTTGACTTGGCAGTACGGGCGGCGGCGGAAGCGTTTCCCACCTGGCGCTGCACACCACCCGGCGAGCGCATTCAGTATCTCTTCAAGCTGAAGACTTTGCTCGAAGAGCATCTCGACGAGCTTTCGCACCTGATCACGCTGGAGAACGGAAAGACGCTTGCCGAGTCCAAGGCAGAGCTACGCCGCGCGATTGACAACGTTGAAGTTGCCTGCGGCATTCCCATCTTGATGCAGGGCTACAATCTCGAGGACGTCGCGCCCGGAATTGACGAAACGCTGATTCGTCAGCCACTCGGCGTTGTCGCGGCGGTTACGCCGTTCAATTTTCCGGCGATGATCCCGTTCTGGTTTCTCCCATACGCCATCGCCTGCGGGAATACGCTGGTCTTGAAACCTTCCGAGCGCGTGCCGCTGACGATGCGCCGCGCCGTGGAATTGATTGAGAAGACCGGGCTGCCGAAGGGCGTCGTCAATTTGGTGAACGGCGGGCGCGCCGTTGTGGATGCGCTGCTCGACCATCCGCAGGTGCGCGCCATCAGCTTTGTCGGGTCCACGCCCGTGGCGAAACACGTGTATGCTCGCGCGGCCGCCAGTGGCAAGCGGATGCAGTGCCAGGGCGGCGCCAAGAACCACGTGATCATTCTCCCGGACGCGGATATGGAGCTGGCCACGCAAGTGATCAGTGATAGCGCGTTTGGCTGCGCGGGGCAGCGATGCCTGGCTGTTTCGGTGGCTGTCACGATTGGCGAAGCGCAGAAGACCTTTCGCGAGGCGATCACGAGGGCAGCGTCTTCCATCAAGGTTGGCAACGGGCTCGACGCGGGCGTGCAGATGGGGCCGGTAATCACGCGCGAGAGTAAACAGCGAATCGAGGCGCTCGTTGCCGCTGGTATGGGGGAGGGGGCCAAGCCGCTTCTCGATGGACGGGCCGCCAACGTGGCTGGATATGAGAACGGCAATTTTCTGAAGCCCACGATTCTCGACGGCCTTCCGGCGGCCAGCAAGCTGGCGCATACGGAAATTTTCGGCCCCGTCTTGAGTCTGGTTCACGCGGACTCGATGGACGAGGCCATGGAATTTCTCCGCCGCAGCCCCTACGGCAATCAAGCATCCATCTTCACCACGAGCGGCGCCGCCGCCCGGCGCTTCCGTTATGAAGCGCCCGCGGGGAATATCGGCATCAATATCGGGGTCGCCGCGCCGATGGCCAGCTTTCCGTTCAGCGGCTGGAAAGACAGCTTCTTCGGCATTCTTCACGGGCAAGGCCGCGACGCCGTCGAGTTTTACACGGAATCCAAGGTTGTCATCGAGCGATGGTCGAAGCAGGAGACACGCAAGTTCTGATTTCCTGGACTCAATCCAGGAGCGGAGCGCCCGCCGAATGAGGACTCCCCAGGTCTTGTTTTTTGTGCCATAAAGTGGTTCTTTTGTGGTCATCGCGGACGATTCCGGTCTGAGTTCATGCGTTTTGCGTGCCGAATTCGCTCGGAATCGTTCCTCTTCCGCAAAAAACAGTTCCATTTTCTCCTCGAATCGTTGACTCTGTTTGCGAGCGGGCTTAAAATAATACTAGACCCCCTCCTGGAGCTTCTTAATGCCACATTCGACGGTTATTCTCGACGGCAACGAAGCCGCCGCGGCGGTCGCTTATCGCCTGAACGAAGTCATCGCCATCTACCCCATCACGCCGTCATCGCCGATGGGGGAGTGGTCCGACCAATGGAAAGAAGAGGGCCGCACGAACATCTGGGGCACGGTGCCCACGGTGGTCGAGATGCAAAGCGAAGGCGGGGCGGCCGGAGCCCTGCACGGCGCGTTGCAGGCCGGAGCGCTGGGAACGACCTTCACAGCCTCACAGGGCCTGCTGCTGATGATTCCGAACATGTACAAGATCGCGGGCGAGCTGACCGCGGCAGTGATCCACGTGGCCGCGCGCACGCTAGCCACGCATGCGCTCTCGATTTTCGGCGATCACAGCGACGTGATGGCCACGCGGCAAACGGGTTTTACGCTGTTGGCCTCGAATTCCGTTCAGGAAACGAGCGATTTCGCGCTGATCGCGCAGGCCGCCGCGCTCGAATCGCGGATTCCCGTGCTCCACTTTTTCGACGGCTTTCGCACGTCGCATGAAGTCAACACGATTGTTCCGCTCTCCGACGATGATTTGCGCGCGCTGATTGACGAGAAGTTCGTGCAAGCGCACCGGGAGCGGGGGCTGTCGCCGGACCGTCCGGTCCTCCGCGGGACGGCGCAAAACCCCGACGTCTTCTTCCAGGCGCGCGAAGCCATCAATCCCTTTTACCGCGCCTGCCCGACCATCGTGCAGGACGTGATGGACCGTTTTGCGAAGCGCACCGGGCGCAGCTATCATTTGTTCGATTACCTGGGCGCGCCGGATGCCGAGCGCGTGGTCATCCTGATGGGCTCGGGCGTCGGTGCGGCCGAGGAAGCGGTCGAGGCGCTACAGAAAAAAGGCGAGAAGATCGGCCTGTTGAAAGTGCGGCTCTTCCGCCCGTTCGACGCGGACGCTTTCTTTGGGGCGCTTCCAAAGACAGTTCGCTCGATTGCCGTTCTGGACCGCACGAAAGAGCCGGGCGCGCTCGGCGAGCCTCTGTACATGGACGTCATCACGGCGTTCAGCGAAGCAGTAGCCGCAAACGCTCTCGTGCAGCCGATGCCGAAGATCATCGGTGGCCGCTACGGCCTCTCCTCCAAGGAATTTACGCCGGCGATGGTCAAAGCCGTCTTCGACGAGATGAAGAAGCCCGCGCCGAAGAATCACTTTACGGTGGGCATTCAGGATGACGTCACGCACACCAGCCTGGCTTACGATGCGGAGTTTTCGACCGAGGATCCGCGCACGGTTCGCGCTTTGTTCTACGGACTGGGTTCGGATGGGACGGTGGGGGCGAACAAGAATTCGATCAAGATCATCGGGAAGGAAACAGGCAACAACGCGCAAGCCTATTTTGTGTACGACTCGAAGAAATCGGGCTCCACCACGGTTTCGCATCTCCGCTTCGGGCCGGACCCCATTCGCTCGACATACCTGATCAGCCGGGCCAGTTTCGTTGCCTGCCATCAGTTCCAATTTCTGGAACGCACGGACGTCCTCGGCGCCGCCGAGCCCGGCGCGGTGTTTCTGCTCAATGCCCCCTTCGAGCGGGACGATGTTTGGAATCATCTGCCACGCCAGGTGCAGAAAACCATCATCGAGAAAAAGCTGCAATTTTACGTCATTGACGGATACAAGGTGGCGCGCGAAGCAGGCATGGGCAGCCGCATCAACACGATTATGCAGACCTGTTTTTTCGCCATCAGCGGCGTATTGCCGCGCGAGAAAGCGATTGAAGCGATCAAGAAGGCGATCCAAGAGACGTATGGAAAGCGCGGGGACGCCGTGGTGCAGAAGAACTTCGCGGCCGTGGACCAGACGATCGCGCATTTGCATCAGGTCAAGGTGCCCGAGAAGGTGACGAGCGTCTTTGACGTTTTGCCGTCAATTTCGCCTCAGGCGCCTGCGTTTGTCCGCGACGTGCTCGGCACGATCGTGGCCGGAAGGGGCGATGATCTGCCCGTCAGCGCGATGCCGATTGATGGCACGTTTCCCACGGGCACGGCGATGTGGGAAAAGCGCAATATCGCCCAGCAGATTCCCGTATGGGACGAGGAACTCTGCATCCAGTGCGGCAAGTGCGTTTTGGTCTGCCCGCACGCCGTCATTCGCGCAAAAGTGTATGACTCCACGCAACTCTCCGGCGCTCCAACGGCCTTCAAGTCCGCCAAGCCGCGGTGGCGCGAATTCGAGAGCCTGCGCTACACGCTGCAGGTGTCGCCCGATGATTGCACGGGATGCCGGCTGTGCGTGGAAATCTGCCCGGCAAAGAGCAAGAGCGAGGTCAAGCACAAAGCCATCAACATGGAGGCGCAGGCGCCTCTGCGGCAGGTGGAGAATTCGAATTGGGATTTCTTCGTTAAGCTGCCCGACTTCGATCGCGATCGCCTCTCGCACACGCAGGTCAAGGACGCGCAGCTTCTGGAACCGCTGTTCGAATTCTCCGGCGCCTGCTCCGGCTGCGGCGAGACTCCTTACATCAAGCTGCTGACGCAACTCTTCGGCGACCGCTTGCTGATTGCCAACGCCACGGGTTGCTCCTCGATTTACGGCGGGAACTTGCCCACGACGCCTTACACGGTGAACCGAGAGGGCCGCGGGCCGGCGTGGTCCAATTCACTTTTCGAAGACAACGCCGAGTTCGGTCTGGGAATGCGGCTGGCGGTGGATAAGCAAGCTGATTACGCTCGCGAGCTTGTCAAACTGCTTTCCGGGACACTCGGCGATACTCTGGTGAAGGAGATTCTTGAGGCCGACCAGAAGAAAGAGCAGGGCATCGCGGCCCAGCGCCGGCGCATAGCCGAATTGAAAAAGAAAATCGCCGCCGTCGATTCGCTCGAAGCGCGCGATCTGCTGAAGGTTGCGGATACGCTGGCGCGCAAGAGCGTCTGGCTGGTTGGCGGAGACGGCTGGGCGTACGACATCGGCGCCGGCGGTTTGGACCATGTGCTCGGCTCGGGCATGAACGTGAACGTCCTGGTTCTCGATACCGAGGTGTATTCGAATACGGGCGGGCAAATGTCCAAGGCGACGCCGCGCGGCGCTGTGGCTAAATTTGCCGCCGGCGGCAAGCTGACCGCCAAGAAAGACCTGGCCATGGAAGCGGTGAGCTACGGTTACGTTTACGTGGCGCGCGTGGCGATGGGCGGAGGCGACACGCACACGGTGAAAGCGTTCACCGAAGCCGAAGCGCATGACGGGCCTTCACTCATCATTGCCTATAGCCATTGCATCGCGCACGGCTACGACATGGCGTTTGGCCTGGAACAGCAAAAGGCCGCGGTAAACTCCGGCTATTGGCCGCTGATGCGATACAATCCGGCGTTGCGCCTGGAGGGCAAGAATCCCTTCCAGCTGGATTCGAAGGCGCCCAGCATCCCGCTGAAGCAATACGCTTATCAGGAGGCCCGCTACACGATGCTGGCGCGGAGCAATCCGGAAGCCGCCCGCGCGCTTCTGCACATGGCGCAGGACGATGTCGAGCGCCAGTGGCGCGTTTATTCGAACCGCGCGAGCATGCCCGGCCGCTCGGAATCGCCGGGCATCGCGCCTAGGGAGCCCGAATCTTCGTCCGAGCCGGTTAAGAAGGGAGGGGAAGAGGAATGAGTGACCTAACCACGCGCTACCTGGGCCTCACGCTCAAGTCGCCACTCGTCGCCTCCGCTTCACCGCTGTGCGAATCGATCGCAAGCATTTGCCAAATGGAGGAATGCGGGATTGCCGCCGTCGTTTTGCCCTCGCTCTTTGAGGAACAAATCGAGCGCGAAAGCTTCGCCGTTGATTCCGATCTCTCACGCGGCTCGGAGAGCTTTGCGGAGTCGCTGGACTATTTCCCGGAACTGATGACCTACAACATGGGTCCGGACCGCTATCTCGAGTTGATCCAGCAGGCGAAGTTAAGCGTCTCCATCCCTGTCATCGCCAGTCTGAACGGAGTGTCCCCCGGCGGTTGGGCGCACTATGCGCGGCTGATGGAAGGTGCCGGCGCCGATGCCATCGAGCTCAACATCTACGCCATACCCACGGATCCCAATCGCACCAGCGCGGATGTGGAAAAGACCTACTGCGAGCTGGTTCACCAGGTAAAGTCAAACGTTCGCATTCCGGTCGCCGTGAAGCTCTCGCAATTCATCAGCGCCCCGGCCAATCTGGGCAAGCAGCTCGACGCGACGGGCGCCAATGCGATTGTCCTGTTCAATCGCTTCTACCAGCCCGATTTCGACATCGAATCGCTCGACGTCATTCCGAGTTTGACGCTCAGCCGGCCGGAGGAGCTCCTGTTGCGCCTGCATTGGGTTTCGATCCTCTACGGCCACGTAAAGGCCGATCTGGCAATCACCGGGGGCGTGCACCAGGCGACGGACGTGATCAAATCCGTAATGGCCGGCGCGCGTGTGGCCATGATGACCTCCGCCCTTCTGCAAAAAGGCATCCCGCACGCCACAACGGTTCTGGCCGATCTGCGCCGCTGGATGGAAGAGCATGAGTACGAATCGATCGGCCAGATGTGCGGGAGCATGAGCCGCCGGTCGGTGCCGGATCCCGCGGCCTTCGAGCGCGGAAACTATATGCGCGTCCTCAGCTCGTACACGCTTCGCGCGGGGAGCTCCGGCGAATAGCCCGGCTTTTTCGATTGACTGGGGCGGGAATCACGCGTCGGAGAGCGATTCGGGAAATTCCGGCGCGTCCGTCATCTCGCTGCTTTCGAGAATGGCGCCGCAATCGAGGCATTCGACGTATTCCGCGGCATCGTCCTTGGCGATCAGCCGCGTGCGTTTGTGCGGGCACTTCTTCTCGGGTTCCATGACGTTGCTCAGCCGCCAGTCTCCGTTCGATAACGGTCGAGATGTGGATGCTCGAGGCCGTCACGATGGATAAAGTACATCACCAGGAACATCAACAGGGCGCCGCCGACCATCACGCCCACGGCTATTTCCAGGCCCAGTTGCAGGTCGCGCAAATCGGAGATTTTCCCCACCAGCTGCGGTCCGAGCGCACCGACGAGCTGCGTCACGAACATGTACACGCCGACGGAAGTGGCGTGCGCTCGCCGCGGCATCATGTCGTGAATCACGGCGGTCACGGGGCCGTGGTACCAGGACATGAAAAACCCGGCAATAAAAAGGCCGGTCAGCACGGTCCATTTCTCGTCCGCGAGAATCGCCATAAGCAGGAACGGCGCTGCCAGCAAGAATGCTCCTGCGATGGCGATGAGCCGGCCGTAGGCAAATCTTTTTTGCAGACGGTCGGCGACGAAGCCTCCCATCAGCACGCCAAGGACAAGAGAAGAGACGGCAATTACCGACAGCGTGAAGGCAGCCTCCTTGAGGCTGAACTCTTTATAGTTCACCGCGAAATCCACGCCCCAGGTCAGGAGGGAGACGCTCGAAAACGTGATGAAAATCCCAGCTCCGATCATCGCGAGAAAAGCCGGAACCCGCAGGAGATGCGTCAGCGGCACAACCTCCGAGCGCGGTCCACGGGGAGGTTCTTCGAGTTTCAACACGGCCAGCCCGGGGATCAGCCCCAGAAGGCCCACGAGAACAAAAGCGTGCTGCCATCCGTGCAGCTCGCCAAAAATGCCGCCGAGTGCAAGTCCCGAAGCACCTCCAAGAATCATTCCCGCTGCGAAAATCGCTTGTGCTTGCGCGCGCCGTTCTGGCGCGAAAGCTCCGGAAATCATGGATTGCGCGGCGGGCGCGTAGGCCGCCTCTCCGACTCCGATGAGTGCCCGAACGAGCAGGAGCAGCCGAAACGTCGGAGCAAACCCGCTTGCCACGGTCGCCAGACTCCAGAACACCACCCCGCCCGCAATAATCCGTGCGCGGCTGAACCGGTCGGCGAACAGGCCGAATGGCACGCTGGCCACGGCGAGCACGACCAGCAGCCAGGTTTGCAAGGAGCCGAGTTGTGCGTCCGTTACACCGAGATGCTGCCGCAGCAGCGGCACCAGCGGCACAATCACTTCCCGGTCGGCAAAGTTGACAAAATTAATCAGGGCGAGTACAGCGAGGAGGCGGACTTGGTAGCCCGTGAGCGAATTGGCCTTCACTTTCATTCTGACAGGCGTCGTGGGCGGCGAGCTGCCCGGCTGCGCCGTTTTGTGATTATATAGCTGCCATGACGACCCCCGGGCATCCTGGCCCCACGACGAGTGACCGCCTTGCTAACGTGCTCTCCTACGGGGCGCTGCTCCTGCTCGGCTATTTCGTTTTCCAGATTGCGCAGCCGTTCCTGGTGCCGCTCGCCTGGTCCGCTGTGCTGGCCATCTTTTTCTATCCGATGCACACGCGTCTGGCTCGGCGCTTGTCTTCCGGCTCTGCATCGCTTGTCAGCACTCTCGTCGTGACCTTTGTCCTGATTGTTCCGGCGCTCTTCATGCTTTTGCTTGCGGCGCGACAGGGTCTGGATGCCTCCGCGGCGCTTCAAAAGTCGCTTCTCGATCCCCACGCGCAATTGCCGGCGCGGGCTATGGAATGGCTGCGGCACCAGTTGCCTCCCGCGTGGCAGGACACTGATTTTTCCCAGTCGCTTCGCCAGGCGGCGGAGACGGCTGCAAAGTTTCTCGCGGGCAAGGTAGCGGGCCTGCTGAGCAACTTGGTAACGTTCCTGTTCGATCTCTTTCTGCTCCTTTTCGCGCTGTTCTTCATGTTTCGCGACGGCGATGCCATTGTGCGCACCTTGCGCCACCTGCTGCCGTTCGACGCCGCCATCCAGGAGGACATGGTGACGGAATCGCGCGACCTCATCTTTGCGAGTGTCGCGGTCAGCTTGGTCATCGCGGCGGTGCAGGGAGCACTCGGCGGAATCGCGTTTGCCGTGGTGGGACTGCCGACGCCCTTCTTCTGGGGTGTGCTTCTGGCTTTCTTGTCTTTTGTTCCCATGGTTGGGTCGGCTTTGGTTTGGCTGCCTGCGGCCGGCTGGCTGATGCTGACGGGGCACTGGGGCAAGGGACTCATTGTGGTGGCCATCTGCGGCGGGGTGGCGGGAGTAGCCGACAATATCATCAGACCACTACTCTTGCGAAATCGCACCCAGTTGAATAGCTTTCTCCTTTTCGTGAGCGTTCTTGGCGGGCTGCATGTCTTCGGCATTCTGGGTCTGGTGGCGGGCCCGACGATTGTGGCGGCGGCCATGGGGCTCTTCCGCGTGTACATGCAGCACCGCGAGCCGCGCGCCTCTACTGCTGCGTAACACTCTCTCGCAAAATTCCATATCTCCCGGTGCGCCTGTGTTAGAGTCCCCGGTCGGATGCCTCCCTCGACTCCTAAACCCGCTCCGCAGCATCCGGAACTCCCGCTGGAGAGGCTGCGCTGGCGCTGTGAGACCTCGCGCATTCCCTTCGAGACCACGGCGCAGGCGGAGCCGCGCGAAGGCTTCATCGGGCAGGAGCGCGCACTGCGCGCGCTGAAAATGGGCGTGGAGCTGACCGCGCCCGGCTACAACGTCTTCGTCTGCGGCCTGGCCGGTACCAGCCGGGGCGGCACGATCGCGCACATGATTCGCGAAGTCCATCCGCAGACCAAGCCGTCACCGGACCGTTGCTACGTCAACAATTTCAAGAACACGGACCGCCCGAGGCTGCTCACCTTGCCGCGCGGGCAAGCCAACGCTTTCAAGAAGGACATGCAAGCGGGCATTGATTTTCTGCGGCGGCGGATTCCGCAAGTGTTCGAGGGCGAGCCTTTTCAGAGACAAAAGGGGCGCATCGTCGAGCGGTTTACGGCGCGCGAGAAGGATTTGATGGACGACTTTACGCGGCGGATCGCGCGCGAACAGTTCGCGCTCGGCCATATGCAAGTGGGCGCCGTCGCGCTGCCGGAGATTTTCCCGGTCCTCGAGGGCCAGATGGTGCCGATCGAGGACATTTCGAAGATGGTGCATGAGGGCAAGCTCGAATCTCCCACTGCGGAGGACATTGAGCGCAAGTACGAGCAGTTCCGGCAGGAATTCACCGTCGTGTACCGCAAGACGCTCACCCTTTCTCGCGAACTAGCCAGCGAGCTGAGTTACCTGGAACAGGAAGCGGCCTCGGTCCTTGTGGATGGCGTCATCGGGGAATTGAAGGAGAAGTATTCCGGCGCGAGCGGCGAGGAGTATCTCGAGGAGGTCCGGCATCACCTGCTGGACAACCTCGATCCGTTCAAGGAGCGCGAAGGGGAACAGGAGCATGGCGAAGAGCCTGGCCCGGAAGGCTTGATGAAACCGCCCGGCCCGGAGCGCGATCCATTTCGCGTTTATGGCGTGAACGTGCTTCTGGCCCACAACGAGGAGAACGCTTCGCCGGTCATCTTCGAGACCACTCCGACTTACGCCAACCTGTTCGGCACCGTGCAGCGCGCCTACGACAACCGCGGCGGCTGGAACAGCGACTTTATGGATTTGCGCGCGGGCTCGCTCCTCCGCGCTGACGGCGGCTTCCTGATCATGTACGCCGTCGAGGCGCTGTCGGAAACCGGCGTGTGGCGCACGCTCAAGCGCACCCTCAACCACGGCCGCCTCGAAATTCAGCCGATTGACATGTTTTTTCCGTTTGGCGGCAGCGCTCTGAAGCCCGAGGCAGTCGAAATCAACATCAAAGTGATTCTGATCGGCGACCGCGAAGTGTACGAGATGCTCTACAACTACGAGGAAGACTTCCGCAAGATTTTCAAGGTGCGCGTCGAATTCGACGAAGAGATGCCCATGAGCGACGGCGTCATCGCCGAATACGCCGGACGGCTGCACACGCTTTCCGAGAAGGAGAATCTGCTCCCGTTTGACCGCGGCGCATTCGCAGCGATGCTGGAATATGGAGTTCGCCAGGCGGGCCGGCGCACCAAAGTGACCGCGCGGTTTGTGGACATCGCCGACCTGGCGCGGGAAGCAAGCTACGCGGCGCGCGCCGAGAGTGAGTCGCGCGTCCGCGCGGACCACGTGCGCAGTGCGCTCGCTTCCAAAGTCGAGCGCCACAATCTGATCGAAACGCGCATCCGCGAGATGATTGACGAGGGCACGCTGCTCATTGACGTGGCCGGGACGCGCGTCGGCCAGGTCAATGGCCTCAGCGTCCTGGAGATCGGCGGCTACTCGTTCGGCAAGCCCGTGCGCATCACCGCCACCGCGGCGCTCGGCAAGGCGGGACTTATCAACGTGGAGCGCGAATCCAACCTCAGCGGCCGTCTCCACGACAAGGGCATGCAAATCATCGCCGGTTACATGCGCAACCGCTTCGCGCAGGATAAGCCGCTCTCGCTCGCCGCCAGTATCTGCTTCGAGCAGTCCTACTCCGGTGTGGACGGCGACAGCGCCAGCACCACCGAAATCTACGCGCTGCTCTCCGCGCTGTCTTGGCTGCCGCTGCGGCAGGAGCTTGCCGTCACCGGGTCGGTCAACCAAAAGGGGGACGTGCAGGCCATCGGCGGCGTAAACGAAAAAATCGAGGGGTTCTTCGACGTATGCTGCGTGAAGGGTTTCACCGGCACGCAGGGCGTCATGATCCCGTCAAAGAATGTGGATGATTTGATGTTACGGGACGATGTCTTGGACGCCGTCAAGGACGGCAAGTTTCACGTCTATCCAGTTTCCACGATCGAGCAGGGAATTGAGATTCTTTCCGGAGTAACGGCCGGCCGCAGGGACGCCCAGGGTGCATTCGAGCCGGGCACGGTCTTTGCCCTCGTGGACGCCCGCCTCAGCGCCATGGCCCAGACCCTCAAGGAATTCGAGTAACTTCCAGTCACGCGTCGCGTTCCGCCTGCCTATTCAATCCAGAGATCAAAGCGAATGCCCTTGGCGTCCTTCCACGACGCGCTCGACATCGTGTGCAGGTGGCGCGAGATTACTTGCGGATCAAGCCGATCCATCCAACTTACAGTTGGTGGGGTGACGACCGGCTTAGTGCCGTGCGATGAGAGTGCTGGAACAGCTCCCTTTGGATTTCCAAGCCACCTGGCTTTAACTGCTTGCAAGTCGATTCGCTGCATGTCGAAATAACTCAAGCCGTTCAGCGTCTGCGGGAAACGGGCGCGCGCTTCTTGATAACGCAGTTGTCCTGCAAGACCGGAGGGCGCACCAGGCGCGCGCTGCGCCAGGGCCGCGCGCAACGCATCTAGCCGCGACGCCCCGACGACCAGGTCCGGTGTAACGGCAACGTGAAAGCCTCCCCACTGCGCTGTCCCCGCGCCGCTTTCGCTGGCATGGGATGAGATCTTCAGGAATGTAACGTCGCCTTCATCCCTTTGCGAAATGATCTGCGTGCTCAGGATGGTGCGCGCCAGCTTCAAGACTTCCGGTTTCTTCCGAATCCCGAGCATGAAAATTTGCTGTTCCGGGTTGAGATCCGGGCTCCGCTGCACGGAAGCGAACTCGCCCGTAAACAGGCCCAGCGCGTCGGACAAAGACATCCCGAGGCGCCCCTGGGCCATGGAGTCAACCATGTCCACCATTCCCGCTTGGTTGCTGGGGGCCGCTGCGCGGGCGACGCGCAGCAGAGTCTTGTAGATTCCGCCAAGATCCACGCGGGTTTCGCTGTAGGAAACCGCATCCGCCGGCGTCAGGGCCAGCGAAGCCGGCTGGGCCTCGCCGTTCGGCCACAGATCAAAAAGCGTCCCCTCCGTGGCTTCCCCGAGCACACCACCAGTGATCCGCGTGTGCCCGCCATCCAGCACCATGCTGCCGCAAAGCGAGTGCACGGCCTCGAAATGTAGCGCGTCGATCGCCGCGCGCGCATTGAACTTGCCGGCCGCAGGATCATTGTCCGGAATGAACTCCTTGGGGTCCGGCACGTGCAGGAAGAACTCCAGGATGGCGCCCTTTCCCAATTGGGGCAGTGCTTCGCGGTAGGCACCCACTTCGCCCAAGGACGCCCCCGTGCCCGCCGCGCCCTTCAAACGCGTCACGATTTCTTCAAACACACTCTGATCGCTTGCGCTCACCCCAAACTTTCCCATCGTTGCCCAGTACGTCGTTTCTGTTTTGCGCCGTATCTGGATGGCTGTCACACCCGCCAAGACGATGGACGTAATCTGTGGCGGATCCTTTTCCTCTTGCCGCAAACGCAGAATCGCTTTCGCGAGCAGCGCTTCCTTTCCCGTCTGATCATAGATAAGAAAAAGACCGTTCCACGCGGGAACCGCCGCCGCGGTCTCCTTCGCCGCGATTCTCTTGTGGCGATTCTTTTCCGTCTCGCCGATGTAGCCGACGACAAAAGGGTTTTCGATCAATGTTGCGTACTCTTCGATCTCATCCCGAGATAGATCGCTCTTCGATTTCGAGCCTTCGGAATTTTTTAGGATGCCTTCGGTAATGGCCGAGCGCACCGGTGCGAAACCGGGATCGTCCCAGAGCGCCAGCAGGGAGTTCGCCTTGCGCACCGACGCGGCTGGTGCGCCGCGCCAGACCAGGTAGAAGGTGGTCTTTGCAGGCAGGCGCTCCGGTGCAAGGGGTTCCTGGGCGGCGGCACTTTGGCCTATCGTCAGAATGATTGCGAGTGACACTGCCAGGACGAAAGCGTTTCTTAGTCCGGCCTTACGAGCATGCATGGGAACCCCCTGGCGCGGGCCGCGAGATGCCGCTGCGCATCCTTAAATCGTAGCCGCGGCTACAGAAAGACAAAAGCCCTGTCCCGCTCCGAGTTTCCAGGAGGGGACAGGGCTGGTTGGCCACGATCGGCTGATTCAGGTCGTCAGGAGGCCGGCTTCGCGGTTGCGCTGGACGCAGCTGCATCCTTCGGCGTCGAAAGATAGCCGCTCGCGTCATCCTTGCCGAGTTGGAACACGACGATCTCGTAGGGAAATGCCCGCGTTCCTTTTACGTAAAACTGCACGGGCTCTCCGACGGTCCTGTCCTTCTTCTCGATGTTGCTGTCGTCCACGAATACAGACAAAGTGTAGCGGCCCTTCTTCGCGTCCACCTTCTGCAAGGTAAGCTGGACGGGGCCGACCTTCGCTGCCGTCCGCGACTTATTAATCTTGAATTCGTAGTAATTGCGATCGCCACGGCGCTTCAATTCCTCGAGGTCGTCGCGGTTCCGCGCGATCAGGCCGCTCATCACGCCCTGGTCGCCCAGGACGCGTTCGAGCTTGCCCTTCGTTACTTCCAGGTCGTTGCGCGTGGCTTCGATGTCCTTCTTCGCGCCGCCCACTTCGGTGGCCACCACGCCGATTTTCTCTTCGCCTTCCTGCTTCACTTGCGTCAACTGCGCCGTCAGCCGCTGATCGGAAGCCTGCTGATCTTTGCGGATCTCTTCCGCGCGGCTCTTCGCCTTCGATACCTCCGTCTGGGTCATGCCGAGCTTCTGCTCGGTAATCTCGACGTGGCTCTTGATCTCCGCCAGCCGCCCGTTGGCCTGATCGAGCTGCACCGAGAAAACCTTGTTTTGTTCCTGCGCCTTGGTCAGGTCTTGCTGGAGCTTGGATTCGGTCGTGAACCCGGCGATGGCGAGTCCTGCCAGCGCCACGAACAATACGATAAACAACACCGTGATCCAGCGCGGAGTGCCCGCATTTTCGTAGTGGTAGGACTCCTGCGAATCCGGCAAATTCGGACTGATGCTCATTCCTTCCCCCCATTTCGGGCGAACTCATTCCGCCCGCTCACTCGCGATTATTACGCCTGACGGGATGGCGTGTCTATCGGTGCTTCAACGCCGGTTTCCTTTGCGGCTTCCGGTGCCTTTGCGGCCCGTCCGCGGCCACCGGGCGAACACCGTCGTCGTAAGTCCGCCGCGCGGTGTGAATTCACCGCGCACGACGCACCATTCCGGCCGCACCGCTTCCACAACGTCCCGGAGCATGCGGTTCACCGCGTTCTCGTAAAAGATGCCGAGGTTGCGGTAGGCGAGGAGGTAGAGTTTCAGCGCCTTTAGCTCCAGGCACTCCCGCCGCGGCATATATTGAATGGTGATCGCGCCGTAGTCCGGCATCCCGGTTTTGGGACAGACCGAAGTGTATTCCGGAAAGCGCGTCGTAATCACATAGCCGGGAAATTGATTGGGCCAGGTTTCGAGCTTCGGCAGCCTGACCTGGATACCGGCCTTTGCGTGCACTGCGGTGTAGTCGGCCATGGTCGCTCCCCGGCGTTATTCTACCCTGTCTCGGAGAAACCCGCCTGGGCGCGCGAGTCGCAGCAGGGATTCTCCTGAGCCAGGCTCTTGCGGGACCGCAATACTTCGGGTAGTCTCCGGGTGTTGTCCCCTTCAACAGCATCCATGACTTGCCCGGCTTGCCGCCACGTGGAATGTCGGCGTTCGCGGCGCCGCACGACGAAGGACCACCTTCTCAGCATCATCGGGTTGCTTCCCTGGCGCTGCAGCGGGTGCGAGTTGCGCTTCTACGCCCTGGCCGTGCCCGTGAGCCTCTACTTCCATGCGCACTGCTCCCTGTGCGGCAATTTTGAGCTGCAGAAGATCTCGGCGGAGCATGTGAGGGGGCATGCTTCCTTCATCGGGCGAATGCTTCACTTGCCGGCCTTGCGCTGCGACCGCTGCCGGCACAAGTTTTTTTCGGTAAGACCCTTGCGCCGCTTGCCTGCCGGGATGGTGTCGCACTCCGCCAACTGAGCCGCAGCCCAGCTTCCATCGCAGCCGCGGTTTGCTCCCGCTTGATTGAACCATACGCCCGTGCGAAAATGACTTGCGCGCCTGCCCCAACTCTCCATGGCGATATCGTCTAAAGGTTAGGACGTAGCCCTCTCAAGGCTAAAATCCGGGTTCGACTCCCGGTATCGCTACCACGGCCACGTTGTTCTCCGCACGAGGGAACTGCGAGACAGTTCATCTTGGTTTGGAATCCAAGCGAAGATGCTGGGACGGGAAGGAGGAACTAATCGCCGGTGGCCGCGCTGCGCACGCTCTCCACAGACTCGGCCAAGCCGCGGCGGACCGGGCCCAGCAGGAAGGCCGGCACGGCGCGCTCTGGCGGCAGGGACAAGCTGGAGGATTTGCGCGGAAACTCCGTTCGGCGGTCGAGTTTCAGCCCCGTCTCGCGCAGGAACTCCGCCGATACTCCCGCGTCCGCCGCGCGGTCCACGCCCCAGAACCACAGCCTCTCCTCCTGGCGTTGCAGGTAGTCCAGCGACTGCTCGAGTTTCTTCATCGCTCGGTCGAACGAGGAGGCCAGGAAATACACTCTCAGAGACCATGCGTGCCGCGGATAGCGTGCCTGGATGCGGACACAATACTTTCCGCCCTGGTTGCGCTCGATGCTGCAGCGGTAATCGTTGTGAACTGCTGTCATACGGGAGGCCATAGTTGTTTCACCCATGATTTCGTTCGGGTTGAATCCCTTCTTACCAAGCGGCAACCGGCGCGGAAACCCGGTATTCATCCCCGAGAAGGGCTTGTGTGCCATGCGTCCAGTCCGAAGAAGCTGTTTCGGTCCCTTGGCAGCGCTCCCCGCGGAGGGACTGGGTCGCCATTCAAGTCATCCTGGACACTAGTGAAGGGTAGCGGGGCGCGGAGGGAAAGACAAGAGTCTGTAGAATAATCTATAAGTTGTTTGTTTATATTGACTTATGCGGTCATGCGCCCCCGAAACCCTTCAGGCGGTCGGGCATCTGCTTCAACTTCCCTTCCTGCTTCAGGCGGTCTTCCAGAGCCTTCTGGAAAGCCTGAAAGGCCAATCCGCGCTTCCTCTCAAGGACTTCCGTGGTCAACTCCTTCTGCTGCTTCTCGAAATCGGCGGGATTGGGTTCCTCTCTCGCTGCAACCTGGTAGACGAGCCAGTTGGCGCCCAAAGGAAGCGGCGCGCCGGCATCGCCAGCCTTCAAACCAAAGGCGTCCGCGAGCTGCCGACCGCTGGCAACGCTGGAAATCGAGCCGGTACGGGCGAACGTGTCGCTCGTCTTGGCCTCGAAGCCCAGGGACTTGGCTGCAGCCTGCAACTTCTCCCCCGCTTTGACCCGGCGCGAGAGTTCCTCGGCCTTGCCACGGGCCATTTCCGTGGACTTCTGTTGCTTCAGATCGGCCACCACGCGGTCGCGAATCTCGGCCAAGGCGCCCTGATGCGCCTTCTGGACCTCCTGCGCTGTGACAATCACGTACCCGCGGTCC
This sequence comes from Terriglobia bacterium, assembly GCA_041483755.1. Classification (GTDB taxonomy): domain Bacteria; phylum Acidobacteriota; class Terriglobia; order Acidiferrales; family UBA7541; genus Acidiferrum. Next base: position 17,351 of record JBGPGF010000029.1, read on the forward strand.
GTGCGAATCGGCTGGCTGACCTCCCCGGTTTGCAGGTGGAAGATGGCCTCCTTGATCTCCTTGGAATTACCGAGTTCGAGAAGGGGATCGCTCATCGCTACTGGACGCGTTTCGGCAATGTTCAGGTGGAATTGCCTGGCCAGGTCATCGAGCGCGGTGCGATTCGATCTGCGAACGGCGCTCGCCATCTGGTCGGCCGCGTCGTTTTCCAGCTTGTCAACCCTTTGCAGGACCATCGGTGTGCGAATGGAATCCTTCACTTCGTCGAACGGCTTGGTATGCGCTGACTCCTTGTCCAGCACCTTGATGATGTGAAACCCAAATTGCGAGCGGACCAGGTCTGAAAGGCTTCCCTTCGTCAGGCTGAACGCCGCCTTTTCAAACTCCGCCACGGTCTGGCCCTGCAGGATCCAGCCGAGATCGCCGCCCTTGTCCTTTGACGGGTCCTCGGAGTACTTCTTGGCCAGATCCTCGAATTTGCCGCCCTTCTTCGCCTGCTTCAGTACGTCTTCAGCCTTCTTCCGAACCTCTTCCACTTCGGCATCGGTTTTCCCTGCCGTACGCAGCAGAATGTGCGCCACGTGAACTCGGTTCGGCACTTCGTACTTCTGGAGGTTTTGCTGGTAGGCGGCCTTCAATTCGTCTTCGCTGATCTGGACGCTTTGCCGCACTTGGTTCATGTCCAGCAGCCCATAACGGACCACGCGGCGCTCCGGCACTTGGTAGTTCGCCTGGTTCCTCTCGTAGGCGGCTTTGATCTCCACTTCGTCCGGGGAAATCTTGGCTTCCAGATCTTCCGGTTTGATATAGACGTAGTCCAGCTTGATCTTTTCGTTCCGGTAGCGGAACTCATCCTGGAGGTCGGCCGGGGTGATGCTGATGCCGTCGGTCACCAGGCGGCGGAATTTTTCCTCGAGCAAGCCCTGCCGGATCAGAGTCTCAAATTGTGGAACGCTCATTCTGGCGCGCGCCTGAACCTCGGAGGCGTAGCGATCCATGGCCACGGAACCGTCGGGATTGATGACCGTCGGCAGGAACAGCTTGATGCGCTCGCTCACTTCCTCATCACTCACGCGAATGCCCAGCCGCTTGGCCTCGTACTCGATCTCCTTCTGCTGGACAAGCTGCTTCAAGATCTGCTGCGCGTAGAGTGCTTCCAATTGCTTGGGGAATTGTCCGCTCTGTTCGATCTGGTTGAGCTGCTCGCGCACGTCCGCCACGGTGACGCTCTGGTCGCCCACTTGCGCCACGGTATCCGAGGCGGCCCCTTCCGTCCCAGGCGCCTGCGGCGGCACAAGATACATCAGCATGCTCAAACCGATCACGCCCACAACGAGGCCAAACACGATGCGGACCAGAACTTTCTTATCTTGAAAAACGCCACCCATCCCGTGCGCCTCCTGAGTCTCCGAGCAAACTCAGCATTATAGGAGACTAAGGTCCTGCTCCACAAATGGAATCACGAGCCGCAACCCGCTGGTGAGCGGTTGGGCTTTGCTTTACACCGCCGCAATCCTTGTGCTACGCTTTCCGAGGTCGAAGATAAGAGAAAAATTGATTTCAGGGGACGACGGAGAATCTAACTTGAGCGACATGAAATTGGGGTTGATCGAACAATTCCGTACCCATCCGAAGGACACAGGCTCACCGGAAGTACAGATTGCTCTCCTCAGCGAGAGGATCAGCTACCTCACCACGCATCTCAAGTCGCACATGAAGGACCACGCATCGCGCCGCGGATTGATCATGATGGTCAATAAGCGCCGGCGCCTGCTGGATTACCTCAACCGCCGTGACCCGGATCGGTATCGCGAGATTGTCGATCGTCTTAGCTTGCGCAAGTAGCTTCTCTCACGAGCGGCTTCTTCCCTTACAAAGCGAAACGACGCTGAAGCAGCGGAGCACCTCCGTGCGCTTGCATTCTGTGCAGTACGCGCTGCGGCTTGGCTCCTGCTAACCGGCTTTGCCGCCGGCTCGCCTCTCTTTTCTTTTACACACTGATGAATCGGTCCGGCGCGAATGCCGGACACGCTCCGGCAGAACCCGGAGCAGAAAGAACGTGACGCATGTCTGAAAATTCTCATCTCCCAGTGCCGCTTTCAGTTTCCGTTGAAATCGGGGGACGCACCCTGACGCTCGAAACGGGCAAAATCGCCCGCCAGGCCAATGGCGCGATCTACGCCCGCTATGGCGACACCATCGTTCTCGTCACCGCCTGCATGAACTCCACTCCGAACGACCGCGACTTTCTTCCGCTCACCGTGGACTACCGCGAGAGCACCTATTCCGCGGGAAAGATTCCCGGCGGCTTTTTCAAACGCGAAGGCCGTCCGTCCGAGCGCGAAATTCTCACCTGCCGCCTCATTGACCGTCCCATGCGCCCGCTCTTCCCCGAATCGTGGCGCAACGAAACCCAGATCGTCGCACTGGTGCTTTCCGCCGACAGCGACAACGACCCGGACGTAATAGCCGTCACCGGCGCGTCGGCCGCGGCGTTCTGCTCCGACCTGCCGTTTGAAAAGCCCATCGCCGCCGTCCGCGTCGGCCTCCTGAACGGCCAGCTCGTCGCCAACCCCAGCATCACCGAACAGAAGACCAGCCTCCTGAACATCGTGGTGGCCGCCAGTGAAGACGCCATCGTCATGGTGGAGTCAGGCGCGCTCGAGGTTTCCGAGGAAACCGTCGTGGACGCGCTGGAATTCGGCCACGCCCAGGTCAAGAAAATCATCGCGGCCATCCGCGAGCTGCACGCCAAGATCAAACCCGTGAAGGTCGTCGTTGCGCCCTTCCCGTTTGACGACGCGCTCTGCGCCGAAATCAAAAAGAAATACGGCGAGCGCCTCCACGACGCGCTCAACACCCAGAAGCATCCGAAAAAGGAAAGCTATCACCTGGTGGACGCGCTGAAGGACGAAATCAAGGCGGCCATCCCCAAGGAAGACGTGGAAAAGCTGAAACTGGCCATGCGCGCCTTCGAGCGCCTGCGCGAAAACTATTTCCGCGACGACATGCTCAATCTTCACCGCCGCCCCGACGGCCGCGCCTTCGACCAGATTCGCCCCATCACCTGCGAGGTCGGCCTGCTTCCACGCGTTCACGGCTCGGCGCTCTTCACCCGGGGCGAGACGCAGGCGCTCGTATCGGTCACGCTCGGCACCTCGGACGATGAGCAGCGCATCGACAGCATCGACGTGGCCGGCGAGACGACCAAGTCGTTCATGCTGCACTACAACTTCCCGCCGTTCAGCGTCGGCGAAGTGAAATTCCTCCGCGGACCCGGCCGCCGCGAAATCGGCCACGGTGCGCTCGCCGAGCGCGCCCTCACGAATCTTCTCCCCGATAATGCCGGCTTCCCGTACGCCATGCGTCTGGTGTCGGACATTCTCGAATCCAACGGCTCGTCCTCGATGGCCACGGTCTGCGGCGGTTCACTCGCGTTAATGGACGCGGGAGTTCCCATCAGCGCGCCGGTGGCGGGCATCGCCATGGGCCTGATCAAAGAAGGCGGCGAGGTCCGCGTTCTCTCGGACATACTCGGCGACGAAGATCATCTCGGCGACATGGACTTCAAGGTCGCCGGCACGCGCGCCGGCATTACCGCTCTCCAAATGGACATCAAGGTGGGCGGCATCGGCATCGGCATGATGCGCGAGGCGCTGGCGCAGGCGAAGCAAGCTCGCCTGGCCATTCTCGACGTCATGGACCGCACGCTGGACAGCACGCGCGCCACGATGTCCACCTATGCGCCGAGGCTCTTCACGCTCCAGATCCCGACGGACAAGATTCGCGACCTCATCGGTCCCGGCGGCAAGAAAATCA
>JBGPGF010000030.1:0-20991 GCA_041483755.1 Terriglobia bacterium
AACCAAGCTCCCAAGTACTTTGCACATGATCAAATCCCCCGTTCTTGCGATTGGAAAGCTGGAACTGCTCCCTGAACTATGCCAAGCCTCTGGGCACCCTGAAAACTAAAACACCCTGACGCGCCTAATGCGCGACTTAAGAACCTGTTTGCAAGCCAGAAACCACAACTTAAACAATCATGCACTCAGAAAAGTGACATCTGTATGGACTTTAGCGCTATCTCTATACCCCGCCGGGTTCTTAATCGCCGAAGCATACAATACTTCATATCTACAGAAAACCTCAAATATGGAAATATGGATTCTCTCGGGCGGGGGGAAGGTGCGATGCCGAGTCACACAAACAGGCGCTGCAGACACGCTTATAGCGTTTAAGAAGATTCGTGCAAACCCCAAAACTGTCTCAAAACAGACCCGCCCGGCCAAGGCGGCCGGGCGGGATTCCAGGAAATGAACCGATGCTTGCGCGTCCCTACGGCTGGCGCGCCAATGTCCCGGCGATCACAGGACTGCTGTCCACGCCGACGACGTAGACGGTGTTCTGATCCACGACGTACGCCGTGAATTTGAGCGTCGCGGAGGGACTCGTCAACACATTGGCGGTGAAATCGTTGAACGTTGTGGGGTCACTGTTGAGCGTGAGGCTGCCGTTGGTGACAACATCGAAGAACAGCGTGCCCGCTCCAAAATCGTTGTAATCCAGGGCCCCGGTAAAGGTGCTAGGAGAGGCCGCCGTCAATTTGAACTGGCCGGTAAAATCCACTTCATCACGGGCCAGGATCACGCCGTTCCAGGTAAAGGAGTAATCGCCGGCCAGCGACGCGGAGGTAATCGGACTGGTCGTCTGCGCGCGCACGACGCCATCGCTGACGATATTGGAATCGATCTCCTGAAAAACGGCCTGCGTCGGCGAAATCAAGTAGAAAATAAACGCGAATGTCCCCGCATTCGTATCCGTCCACGTCAGCGTGCCCCCGCCGAGCTGATTGGAGTCCACGGTATAAGAGCCCGACACGGTTCCGTCCGGCAACTGGGCCAGGGATCCAGTGTCGTTCTCGTCGGCGAAGACGTTTGTGATGTTTCCGCTGCCGTCGGCGGTAAACCACCCGGCCGTGGCGATCGGCCCATTCACACTGCCCCCACCGATCAAAAATGCAAAGCTGCCGTTCAGCGAGCCAACATTGGGAGAGATGATCGTTTGCGCAAAGGCGTCGCCAAGGTAGGCAGACGGAAAATCCGTCCCGATGAGTTTGATTCGGGTTGCGTCCACAATGTAGTAAGCAAAATTCAATCCGGCAATGTTTGCGGTACCGCGGCCGTACGTCATGCCGTCGCCGTTGGTGTCCAGTGCATAGACCGCGCCATTGGGAAAGGCCTGCTGCCCGGAAAGAGTGCCTCCAATGTTGGCATGATATAGGCCATTGGCAATACCGCCGCCACCGCTCGCATCAAACCGGCCGATCACGGACGCAGCGTCCACGGTGGTTCCCGCCACGTCAATCCCGCTGAAATCAAAAACGTAGCCCCCGGCAATCGCCGCATCGGAAAACGCCGCCGTGTTCTGCTTCTGGAAGGATCCGCTGGCCGTGGCGTTTACATCGGTCTGCACGACAAAGCCCTGCGTCGTAGTCGTCAGCGTAATGCTGTAATTCGTCGTTCCCGTGCTGTTCGTCAGGTTGAGCGCCCCGCGTCCGTCTGCGCTGACGGAATAGCTCCCGCCCGTGAATTGGAGCGTGAGAATCCCCGTACAGACATTCACGTCCTCCAGGCCGCCGGTAATGTGGCCGGCGCCGTCCGCGAAAAACGTGCCGGCACGCGCAAAGAAACTCCCTTGGCCGCCGCAGACTTCCCTGCCGCTCATCGAGAAAGCATAGTGACCCGAAAGGCTGGCGTTGGAGAAGTTTCCCACGGGTGGCGGGGGCGGTGGTCCGGAACTCGACCCGCCATTGCTGCATGCCGCAGCCAGCGCAGAAAGCAGGATGGAGACGAGCAGAAAAAACCGCTTCATCGGGGCATTCACCGCGCACCCCCTTGCTGCGCTTTCTGCGCGCCCGGAACACGAGAGCCAACCAGGCCGAGCGGCATGCCGTTCTTCGTTCGCAAGGTCAGCGATTGCCCGTTCTTCTCGACCACGCGCGCGAGGAAAATCGCATTACCCGCACGCAGGGTTGAATTCACGCCCACGATTCGCACGGCATCGCCAGCGGCGAGCGAGAATTTGCTCTGCTCAAGATATGCGGCGCTTCCCAGATGGACGTCCACGGTCCCGCTGGCAGTTTGAAGCACCAGTCGCGGGCCGAACGGCGCTGCCGTTCCCTGTGCCGAGTAGCTCACGACAGTGCCTTCCAGCGCGGTTTCGCGCGAAACATCGTAGACGGCGCTACGCGCCGCGGCTGTTGCCGGCCGCTGGGCCGGTTGCTGCGCCGCTGCCGCGCCGCCAAAAACCAGCGAGGCATCGCACAATAGGATTGCGATTCGAAAAGGAATTCTCTTTTGCATCTTCGACCCCCACGCAACGGAATTCTCAGTCTAACTTCTGTTGTCCGACGCTCTTTACCCTTCGACGTCATCCCGTGCTTCAAGGTAACGAGCTGCCTGCCGTTTCGAGCGAAACGCTTCCTCGCCCGAAATGGAAAAGTTTCGCCTTCCACAAATTAGAACCCCGCGTGCCGGAAAAGGTTGCGCTGCAAACACGTGCGCGTGTGCATCCGGTCAACGAAAACTCTTGGTTTGACAGTTCGGCGGGTTCCGAACATAATACGTTGTACTGCCACTCCTTCGGAGGTCGAACATGCCGCGCGCTGTGGCGAGCCCCAAGCAGCGCGGGCCTAACGGATGAAGCCAAAATATATCTTTGTAACTGGCGGTGTTGTTTCCTCCCTGGGAAAAGGCGTAGCAGCCTCCTCCATCGGCTGTCTCCTCGAAAGCCGCGGATTCAAAGTCACTCTCGAAAAATGCGATCCGTATCTGAACGTGGATCCCGGCACCATGAGCCCGTTCCAGCACGGCGAGGTCTTTGTCACCGAAGACGGCGCGGAGACCGACCTCGACCTCGGCCATTACGAGCGATTCACCCACGCCAAGCTTTCCCGCGACAATAACTGGACCACCGGGCGCGTCTACGAAACGATCATTACCAAGGAGCGCCGCGGCGATTACCTCGGCAAGACCGTCCAGGTCATTCCGCACGTCACCGACGAGATCAAAGCCGCCATCCGCAAAGTGTCCGAGGGCGTGGACGTGGTCATCGTGGAAATCGGCGGCACGGTGGGCGACATCGAATCGCTGCCCTTCCTCGAAGCCATCCGCCAGATGCGGCTCGAGCTGGGCCCCGAGAACACCGTTTTCGTTCACGTCACTCTCGTGCCGTACATCGGCGCGGCGGGCGAGCTGAAAACCAAGCCCACGCAGCACAGCGTCAAGGAAATGCTGAGCATCGGAATCCAGCCGGACATTCTTCTTTGCCGCAGCGACCGGCACATTCCCTCCGAGCTGAAAAAGAAAATCGCGCTTTTCTGCAATGTCGTCGAATCCTGCGTCATCTCCGCGGAAGACGTGGACACCATCTACGCCGTCCCGGTGTCCTTCGCCAAGGAAGGCTTGGACGTTCAGATCATGCGCCTGCTGAAGCTTGAGGATCGCCCATCCGACATGAAGCCCTGGCTCGACCTCGTCCACCGCGTCCATCATCCCGGCGGCGAAGTGCGCATCGGCATCGTCGGGAAGTACGTCCAGCTCGAAGACGCCTACAAGAGCCTGCGCGAAGCGTTGCAGCACGGCGGGTTGGCGCACAATCACAAAACGGTTCTCGAATGGGTGGAAGCAGAAGACATTGACTCCGCGGAAGCTGCCGCCCTGAAATTGCGCCATGTGGACGGCATCCTCGTTCCGGGTGGATTCGGCAAGCGCGGCATTCAGGGCATGATCCACGCCATTCAGTACGCGCGCGAACACAAGGTGCCGTTCCTCGGCATCTGCCTCGGCATGCAGTGCGCCACGATCGAATACGCCCGCGGCGTCGGCGGCCTCCCGAACGCGGACAGCACCGAGTTCGATCCGCAAACTCCGCATCGCGTCATTTACAAGTTGCGCGAACTCCTCGGCGTGGACGAAATGGGCGGCACGATGCGCCTCGGCGCGTGGCCGTGCAAGCTCGAGCCCGGCTCCTTCGCGCACCGCGCCTACGGCAAGACGGAAATCACCGAGCGCCATCGCCACCGCTATGAATTCAATCGCGAGTACGAAAAGATTCTCACCGGCGCCGGACTTCGCATCACCGGGCGCACGCCCGACGAAAACTACGTCGAAATTGTCGAGGCCCCCGAGCACCCCTGGTTCCTGGGCTGCCAGTTCCATCCCGAGTTCAAATCCCGGCCGCTGGAGCCGCACCCGCTCTTTGCCGCGTTCGTCGGCGCCGCCGTCGAACACCAGAAGCGCCGCATCGCGCGCCCCGCGGCCGAGCCGAAGCGCACGCAATCCCTCGGCATGGCCCCGCACGTCACGGCCTGAATCGCCGCAATACCCCTGCGTCTTAATACAATGGCCGCCTTCAGGCAGGCGCCTTTCTAGCGTAGAATGTCTCCGTTTCCTTTCACCCGCTCACCATGACGCCAGCGCATGAAATCGCTCTTGGCTCGCTCCGCCTCGGCGGAGGCAATCCACTTTTCCTGATTGCCGGGCCGTGCGTTATTGAAAGTGAAGCGCACGCGCGCTCAATCGCCGAAGCGGTTGCACGCATCGCCGCGGATGCAAGCGTGCCGCTCATCTTCAAGGCCTCCTACGACAAGGCCAATCGCTCTTCCGTGAAGTCCTATCGCGGCCCCGGCCTGGAAGAAGGCCTGCGCATTCTGGGCAAGATCAAGACCGATCTAAAGCTGCCGATTCTGACGGACATTCACGACGTCTCGCAGGCCGCGCCTGCCGCCGAAGTAGCGGACATCCTGCAGATTCCTGCGCTCCTGGCGCGCCAGACCGACCTGCTCGTCGCCGCGGCGAAAACCGGGCGCATCATCAATGTGAAGAAGGCGCAGTATCTTTCCCCGTGGGACATGGCCAACGTCGTCGAGAAAATCGCTAGCGCTGGCAACCAGAAAATCATTCTCACCGAGCGCGGCGCTTCGTTTGGCTACCAGAATCTCGTCGTGGACGTGCGCTCGTTCCCGACTTTGAAAAAACTCGGCTATCCCGTGGTCTTCGACGTGACGCACTCTATCCAACTCCCCGGCGAAAAGGGCCACGCCAGCGGCGGCCAGCCCGAATTCATCGAGCCCCTCGCGCGCGCCGGTGTCGCCGCCGGTGTGGATGGAGTCTTCCTCGAGGTGCACGACAATCCCGCCGCCGCGCTCTCCGACGGCGCCAATGCCTTGCCCCTGTCGCAGCTCCCGCGGCTTCTTGCTAAGCTGAAGCAGCTTTCTGCCCTCGTCCGCCACTGGGAGAGCGAATGAGATTCCCGTTTCCACGGATCACGGCTTACGAGTCACGAGTCGCTCTCCCATGAGCCTCGATTCCGCGCGCCGCGTCCTCAAAATCGAAGCGCAAGCCATTCAGGACGTCCTCGCGCGTCTCGATGCCAGCTTCGAGCGTGCCGTTGATCTTCTTTTCTCCTGCCAAGGCCGCGTCGTCGTCAGCGGCATGGGCAAATCCGGCCTCATCGCGCGAAAAGTTTCCGCCACGCTTTCGAGCACCGGCACACCGTCGTTTTTTCTGCACCCCGCGGAAGCCCATCACGGCGACCTCGGCATGCTGGCCCGCGGCGACGCCATGCTGGCCATCTCCTACGGCGGCGAAACGGAGGAGCTGGTCGCACTGCTCGAAGCGCTCAAGCGCCTGGAGATGAAGCTCATCACTTTAACCGGCAAGCCGCGCTCGACGCTCGCCGAGGCCAGCGACGCGGTCATTGATTGCAGCGTCCGCGAAGAGGCTTGCTCGCTCAATCTCGCCCCCACGGCCAGCACCACGGTCGCCATGGCCGTCGGAGACGCCCTGGCTATCGCGCTGCTCGAACGCCGCGGCTTCAGCCCCGACGATTTTGCTTCCCTCCATCCCGCCGGGCGTCTTGGCAAAAAGCTTCTGCGCGTGGAACACTTGATGCACGCGGGCGATGCCCTGCCGCGTGTCGCGCCGGAAACGCGCATGCCCGACGTCATCTACGAAATGAGCAAGAAGGGCCTGGGCATGACCACCGTCGTGGACGCCGCGGGGTGTCTCGCCGGCATCGTCACCGACGGCGACCTCCGCCGCTTGATGGAGAAGCACCGCGGCGCGGCGCTGGAAATATCCGCCGGCCAGTGCATGACGCGTGGCGCGCAAACCATCGGCCCGCGCGAAATGGCCAGCGAAGCCCTCAACCGTATGGAGAAAAGCAAAATCACTTCGGTGGTCGTGGTGGATGATGAGCAGCGCGTTCTCGGCGTCGTCCATCTTCACGACCTCTGGACCTTGGAGCTGATGTAGCCGATGGTTTTGTAGTGGCCGGCCTTCAGGCCGGCGTTTTTGGTTTTTTCGACGCAACAAAGCGCAACTCAGGAGATCACCTTGCCACGGGCCACAAAGAAAATCCCGCCAGCCCTCGCGAAGCGCGCCAAACAAATTCGCGTTCTCTTGATGGACGTGGACGGCACGATCACACGGGGCGACGTCACGCTGCTCTCGCAACCCGACGGCACCGCCCTCGAAATCAAGACATTCGATGCGCACGACGGCCAGGGCCTCACCCTCGCGCACACCGCCGGCCTCCGCACCGGCGTCATCACCGGCCGCGAAAGCCCCGCGATGCTGCGCCGCGCCCGCGAGCTGCGCATCGAATTTGTCTACCAGAACCAGCCCGTGAAGATTCCGCCGTACGAAGAAATCCTCAAGAAAGCCGGCGTGCCGGAATCCGCCGTGGCATTCCTGGGTGACGATCTGCCCGATTTGCCCGTGATGCGCCGCGTCGGCCTGGCTGTCGCCGTCGGCAACGCCGCCATCGAAGTGAAGCGTGCCGCCCACTACGTGACCAAGGCCCACGGCGGCGAAGGCGCCGCGCGCGAACTTGTCGAGTTGATTCTCAAAGCCAAGGGCCAGTGGGAAGGCATCATTGACCGCGCCCGCGCATAGGAAATTCTCGCCGTGGACGCCTAATGGTTTTGAATTATTGTAAGGATGTCACCTGCTCCCTCAGACTCCCGCAGATCATCTCCGTAGGAGCAACCAAGTGCGCGCACTGAAATGGACGGCGGTTTGTCTTGCAGTTCTGTTCGTACTGGCTTTTGTCGGGCTCAGCTTCATGACCGGCGGGCCGGGAAACGTGTACGGGTTTCTTCGTTTTGGCCTGCCGAACTGGCACCGTAGCAGCTTGCAAGTGGGCGGCCATGCGCCGGACGTGCGGCTTGTCGCGCTCGATGGCACGAACATGTTCCAGCTCAACGAGCGCATCGGCAAGCGGCCGCTGGTGCTCGTCTTCGGCAGTTTCACCTGCCCGCCCTTTCGCAGGAATACCACCACCGTCCTGAAGCTCTACGAGGACTACAAAGATCGCGCGGAGTTCCTGCAGGTTTACATCCGCGAAGCGCACCCGCAAGACGAATGGCAGATGAAGTCCAACGTGCGCGACAAGGTCGTGTATGCGCAGCCGCAGACGCGCGCGCAGCGCATCGCCATCGCCAGCGACTACATCCAGCGCCTGAAGGTGTCGCTTCCGTTCGCCGTGGATGACCTCGACAATGCCGCGAATCTCGCCTATGCCGCTTGGCCGGAGCGTCTCTACGTCATTGACGAAGGCGGCCGGATCGTCTACCGCGGCGCGCTCGGCCCCTTTGGCTACCACCCGGAAGAGGTTCGCGCGTGGCTGGAGGCTCACTTCGGCCCGCCGAAGGCGCCGGAAAAATCTGCGGAGACACCCGCGCCCCCAAAAACCTGAGCAAGGAGCCCCGGCTTGGCTCAGCAGGGTCCTCCTTCCCGTTAGAACGAATACGTCAGCGTAGCGTAAGGAAAGTTGTACGCCACCCCCGGCGTCGTATTCTTCAGGAACGTCCCCGGAAAGATGTGCCCAAAGCCTCCTGCGATCCCCAGCATCTTGTTGAAGTTGTAGGACATCTGAATGTCAATCTCCTGTCCCACAAACTTTCCGGCGTTGCCGGCGGCGCGCTTGGCGACCACGGCCCCAGCGGCGTTATAGAGCGCATCGTGCGTATTCGCCAGCCACCATGCCGTGTACTTGGTCTGGGCGGACCATTTCTTGTTTAGTTTGAATTCCACGCCGCTGCGCAAGTGCTCGATGTTTTTCCAGCCGGCTTGATCCGCCAGGCCGTACTTGTCGTGCGCCGTGGCATAGAGCTGGTCAAACGTGCCGCGCTGGCCATCCGTGCCGCTGGCATCGCCCGAAGCGTAGTTAAACTCGGCCACGACGTGCGGCGTGAAGCGCGCATGTGGGATCGTGTACCCGGCCAGCCAGTGCCCCGCCCATGCGCCCACCGTGTCAGTTCCCAGCGAACCCGACTGGCGGCCCATTTCCAATCCGTAGTCGAATCCGGCCGGCAGCTTCCCCACCCAGCGGATTCCAAACGTTCCCGCGCTTAATATCCCCGGCGTTGCCGTCTCGGTAGCCAAGCCGGACTGGCGGCGCCACAGGAAGTAAGGCTCAACGGTAGCCTTCGGCACGAGCTTGCCGATGCTCGCATAGAGACCGTAGAAGATGTTTCCGGGAATATACTCGTTGAATTGGCCGTCATGGAGTTTGACGACGGATGTAGCGAATGCATCCACGCGAACGCCCGCCACTTTCCACGTGCCGCGAACGCCGTCAAAGCTCCGCGCGGTGTTGAGCCAGTTGGCGTTCCCGATCAGGCGCTCGTCACCGAAGGCGAGTTCCTGTCGTCCGGCCCGCAACCCGAAGTTTTTCTTCTCGGCGTCGCCCACCTCGACGTAGCCCACCCGCAGGTCCATGCGGTCCTGATAGGGAGGCGCCGCCGGATTCTGATTCTTCCCAAACACGTGCGCGTCCTGCCCTTGAATCACAAACCTCAGCCACGAGGCCGGCTCGACCTTCATGTTGAGCCGGATACGTGTGAGAAGATAGGCGTCGTCGGTGTTCAGTTGGAAGCCGCCGCCGGTAAATCCTTCCGCACGCGCGCGGAACTCACCGCTGAAGCGCAACCATTTGGGTAGTTGCGCATTCAACTCGTCCGAAGGCGACTCCGCCACCTTGTTGGCCTCTTGCTGCGCAAAAACCGGGCCGCACTGAAAGGCAAGAACAAACAGGAGAAGAAACCGCAAAACTCGCAGATACATTGCGTCTCCTTTTTATCTCGTCGCGAGCTTTTGATATCGGCCCGCAGAAGGGGCTTCGGGAGGAGCGAGACGTGGCTTTCCCTTTACCGATACTACCTTAACGGCCCCACGGGCGGCCGGCGAGCTTGGCCGGCGCCCACCGATTTCTCAACGTACGGACTAATCCGAACTCCCTTCCGCTAACCCGTCAGGGAGATTCCGGTAGCCGAAAATTCCAGCGCGTTTCGCCGAGGCTGCCTGCCAGCTTTCGCGCCAGCGCACACCCAGCTCCAGCAAGACCAGGACGGAGACGAAAAACGCCGCGCTGAAGAGCATCAGACCCGTGCCGTAGGACCCCGTTCGGTCCTTTAGCGCGCCGAGGACCGATGGCAGGAGAAAACCGCCCAAGCCGCCCGCCGCTCCCACGAGTCCCGTGAGCACGCCGATGCGCTCCGGAAAACGCTGCGGCAAAAGCTGGAAAACGGCTCCATTGCCCATGCCCAGCATGCCCATGCCGAGAAACAGCAGCGGCACCACCAGGGAGAGCGCGGGAAGTGTGCTGATCAGCGCCAAGGAGCAACCCACACCAGCGAGAAGCATCAGCAGCAAGCGGTAACCGCCGATTTTGTCTGCAATCCATCCCCCCACCGGACGCAGGAAGCTCCCCGCAATAACCACAATTGTTGTGTAGTCTCCGGCCCGGATTTTCGACAAGCCATACTGATCGTGGAAGAATGTTGTCAGAAAACTGGCCAGACCAACAAATCCGCCAAACGTCAGGCTATAAAAGAAGCAGAACCACGCCGTGTCCATCTCTCGGAGGGTCGCCCAGTGCTCCTTCCACGAGGGGGCTGGGCCGCGAACTGGCGGATCCTTTGCCAGCAGAAAAAACAGGATAAGAACACAAAGGACCGGCAGCATCGCGAAGCCAAAGGTGCTGGCCCAGCCAAACTTCTGCGCCAGGCGCGGCGCAAATAGCGTCGCCAGAATCGTGCCGGAGTTCCCCGCTCCCGCAATTCCCATCACCAGGCCTTGATATTCGGGCGGGTACCAGCGGCCCGCGAGCGGCAGGGCCACGGCAAAGCTGGCCCCGGCCACGCCGAGCAGAAGCCCAAGGAAATAAAACTGTCCCAGCGTGTGGGCAAACTTCCAGCCAAGCAGCAGCGGAATCAAGCTGATCCCTAAGCCGAGCAGGCCGGTCTTCCGGCAACCGATGCGCTCGCCGAGAACACCCAGGATGGGCCGGAAGAGAGAACCACCGAGCAGCGGGATCGCGATGAGCAGTCCTTTCTGCGTCGCCGTCAGCTTGAGCTGCTCGCTGAGAAAAGGGGCGAGCGGCCCGAGAAGAACCCAGATCATGAAGCTGACGTCAAAATAGATGAGCGCCGCCATCAAAGATGGGAAGTGACCGCTCTTCATGAATTTCCCTTTGCTCATCCCATCGCCTCCATTGGATTTGAAGCCTTCTTTATGCCAGCACCCAGCCCTTCGCGGTTCCTTGTCAGCCCGCTCTGCTGGGCCGCACTGTCCTGCTCGGGTACTGCGTGAAAAAGTCCCGTTGCTTGTGGCGTGCCGCTTCTTCTTTCGCTTGCATGGCTGCCGCTAGCGCCCGCGCGGGAACCTCCAGCAAAACGACGCCATCCTCGACGCGCGTGCGAAAGGTTGCCACGCACTCCGCAACATTCGCCGGCCTCGCCACGCATCCGGTTCCAAGCTCCACTCGCCAGGCGTGCAGCGGGCACACGACCGTCGCGCCGGACACGATTCCCTCGGCGAGTGGCCCGCCTTTGTGCGGGCAGCGGTTCTCGACCGCCAGGAAGCGGTCACCCATGTTGAATAGGGCAATCTCGAGACTGCCCAGGCGAACGCAACGCCCTTCGCGGATCGGCACGTCTTCGCAGGGTGCGACTCGAATCCACGTACTCTCGCCGTTTGCTACTGAATTTATTTCTTCGCTCATGGCGCGCTCTTCTCCAGTGGCTCGATTTGCACGAACTGCGTGGGATGCAGCGGTGCATCGCCCTCCAGCCAGGCATCCTTCGCCAGCGCCTTCGAGCGCCGCAGCCGTGTGCGCAATCCTTGCTGTGCGGCGAAAGGCGCATACACGGTTTCGCGCCGCACCTTTTCAATCCCCAGCCGCTCCACAAAATCGTACGTGCGCTCCAGGTAGTTGGCGCTCTCGCGGTAATACTGGAAAAAGAGGCTCGCGGCTTGCAACGCTTCTTCCGTCGTCTCCACGGTGATCAGCAGATCCGCCTTGCGGACTTTCTTCCCGGCCGCGCCGCCCACCACCACCTGCCAGCTTCCTTCCTGGCCGATCAGTCCAATATCCTTCACCGTCGCCTCGGCGCAATTGCGCGGGCAGCCCACCGCGCCCATTTTCACTTTGTGCGGCGTGTAGAGATGCTCGAGCCGGCGTTCCAATTCGATTCCGGCGCTGGTGGAATCCTGCACGCCGAAGCGGCAGAATTCCGTGCCCACGCAGGTCTTCACCATGCGCACGCCCTTGGTGTAGGCCTGCCCGGACGTCATGCCCAGGTCCGCCCAAACCTGCGGCAGGTCGGCTTTCTTAATCCCCAGAAGATCAATGCGCTGGCTGCCGGTGACCTTGACCATGCGCACTTTGTACTTGTCCGCGACGTCGGCGATGCGCCGCAACTCGTCGGGCGTGGTCACGCCGCCGCGCATCCGTGGAACCACCGAAAACGTTCCGTCCTTTTGAATGTTGGCGTGCACGCGGTCGTTGATGAACCGCGCCGAGCGGTCCTCGTCGTGGTCGCCGCACCACACCACGTCCAGCATGTAGCTCAGCGCCGGCTTGCAAACCTCGCACCCCAGGCCGTTGCCGTAGATGTCCAGAACTTCCTGCACCGAGCGGATGCGCTGCCCGCGCACCATCTCGCGCAGGTTGTCTTCGCTATACGGCAGGCATTTGCAGACGACCTTCTTCGATTCTTCCTGGAACTCCGGCGCCACCGCCTTCAGCAGATGCTGGCAAAGCTCGGTGCAGCTTCCGCAACCCGTCGAGGCCCGCGTGCACTCTTTCAATTGCGCCAGCGTGTTGATTCCCTTCTCGTGAATCGCGGCGATGATCGTGCCCTTCGTGACGCCCATGCACCCGCAAACCGTGTGGCTGTCCGGCAATTCCGCCGCGTCGAGCCCCGTATCTTGCGCGGGGCCGGGAAAGAAAAGTTCGCGGCGCTGCGACGAAAGATCTGTCGCGGTGCGCAGCCACTCCATATAGCGATGGCTGTCTGACGTGTCGCCGACCAGAATCGCGCCCGCCAGCTTGCCGTCTCGAATCGTGAGCTTCTTGTAGATGCCCAGCGCGGGATCCTCGAAGCGCACCATATCCACCCCAGGAGCCTTCTCGTCCCACGCCCCGGCGGAGAAAACATCCACGCCCATGATCTTCAGCTTGGCGGCAGGCACCGTTCCCGCGTACTTCGGCCCTTTGTTGCCGGTGATTGTTGCCGCCAGCACTTTGCCCTGTTCCAGGAGCGGCGCCACCAGGCCGTAGCAAATGCCGTTGTGCTCCACGCATTCGCCCACCGCGAAGATGTCCGCGTGTGAAGTCTCCATCTCGTCGTTCACGACGATGGCGCGATTTACTTTCAGGCCCGCTTTGCGTCCCAGCTCGACGTTGGGGCGGATTCCGGCCGCGACGACGAGCAATTCCGCCGGGATGCTCTCGCCATCCTTGAATAAAATTCCTTCCACATGCCCATTGCCCAGAACCGCTGTGGTGCACCTGCCAAGAAGCACCTTCACGCCAAGACATTCCATCTTGGCCTTCAGATAACTTCCGCCGATGGAATCGAGCTGCCGCTCCATCAGCGTGTCCATCAAATGCACAACGGTCACATCGCAGCCCTGCACCTGCAAACCGCGCGCGGCCTCCAGACCGAGAAGGCCGCCGCCAATCACGACGGCCTTTGTCCCGGGGTGTGCCCGCTCCAACAGGGCGCGGGTATCGTCCAGCGTGCGAAAAACGTAGACGCCATCCTTCTTAACGCCTTCCATCGGCGGAATCAGCGCCGAGCTGCCCGTGGCGATCAGCAGCTTGTCGAACGGCGTCACGCTGCCGTCGTCCCCGGTCACCGTCTTGTTCACCGAGTCCACATCCGTAATGCGCACGCCCAGCCGAAGCTGAATGCCGTTTTGCTGATACCACTCCAGGCCGTTCAGCGTGATGTCGTCGGGAGATTTCTCGCCCGCCAACACCGCCGACAACAAGATGCGGTTGTAGTTGACGTGCGTCTCGTCGCCGAACACGGTGATCTCGAATTGCGGCGCGTGCTTCAGGATCTGCTCGACGCAACCCACGCCGGCCATTCCGTTCCCCACCACGACGAGTCGCTTCATTGCTGACACTCCTTGTCCAGGGCGGCATCCCGGCCGCCCGCCTTGCAAAATCCTTCGCTACGCACGCCCGGCGCTCTGCATCGCCTTGCGTTCCCCGCGAACTCGCTCGACCGGCGAGGTTTTCTCCACGCGCACCGCGCATTGCTTGTAATTCGGTTCGCGCGAGATCGGATCGAACGCCGACTGCGTCACCTGATTCGCGTTCGTCTCCGCGTAATGAAACGGCATGAACACCTGCCCCGGCGCGATAATCTCCGTCACGCGCAATTCCACGCCGCGCACCCGCCCGCGCGCCGAAACCACGTCCACCGATTCGTGCGGCTTGAGTTGCAGCTTCAGCGCGTCGCGCGGATTCATTTCCAGCCACGCGTTGGGCGACATGCGCTCGAGGATCGGCACCTGCTCCGTCTTCGTCCGCGTGTGCCAGTGCTCCACCGTGCGCCCCGTGTTCAGCACAAACGGAAACCGCGCGCTGGGTTGCTCCGGAAACGGCTCCCACTCCACGCAGAAAAGCCGCGCACGCCCATCCTCGGTTTGAAATTTGCCGTCGGCGTACAGCCGCGAAGTTTCCGCCGCGCCGGTTTTCGCGGCGTCGCTTGCCGCGAACGGCCACTGAATCCCGCCGCGCTCTTCGATCGCCTCATAGCTCATCCCCGAGTAATCGCAAAGCCGCCCGGCGGAGACGCGCTTCCATTCCTCGAACGCGTCGCGGGGCTCCGTCCATCCCGGGAAAAGCTCGTCGTAGCAGCCCAGTTTTTTCGCCAGCGCCAGAAAAATGTCGAAATCGGAGCGCGCTTCGCCGGGCGGCTCCACCGCCTTGTTCACTTTGCTCGCCCGCCGCTCGGAATTCGTGTACGTGCCTTCCTTTTCTCCCCAGATCGCAGCGGGAAGAACCAGGTGCGCCATTTCCGTTGTCGGCGTGGGATGAAACCCGTCCTGCACCACCAAAAAATCCAGGCTTTCGAGTCCCTGCTGCAGAACGTCGAGATTGGGAAACGAAACAATCGGATTCGTCGCGATGATCCACAGCGCGCGAATCTTCTTCGCCACCGCGGCCTCGACGATGTCCGGGTACGCCAGGCCTCGCGACGTGGGCAGCCGCTCCGCGGAAATGCCCCACAGCGCGGCAAGTTCTTCGCGGTCCTGCGCGCTCTCGAATTTTCGATAGCCGGGCAGGCTGGAGGCGAATCCCGATTCGCGCGTGCCCATCGCGTTGCACTGCCCGGTGATGGAAAAGGGTGAAGCGCCCGCCCGGCCGATGTTCCCGGTGATCAGCGCCAAATTATTGATGGCGTTCACCGTCTCCGTGCCCTTCGTGCTGTGATTCACGCCCATCGTCCAGCCGATGAACGCGGCTTTGGCATTGCCGTAAATCCACGCCACCCGGTACAGCAATTCCGGCGTCAGTCCGGTGATTTCCGCCACGCGCTCCGGCGTGTATTGGCGGAGGGATTGCTCCAACTCCTCGAAGCCGCTGGTGTGCGCGGCGATGTATTCGCGGTTGATAAGCCCGTTCGCGATCAGAATGTGCATGATCCCGTTGATCAGCGCGATGTCCGACCGCGGTTTCACCGGCAGGAAAACGTCCGCCATCATGGCCGTCTTCGTCACGCGCGGATCGGCAACGATCACCGTCTTGCGGGGATTGGCTTCCAGGTGCTGGCAGAGGATCGGGTGATTGTCGGCGATGTTCGCGCCGATCAGGAAAATCACATCCGCTTTCGTTAGGTCTTCGTAAGCGCCCGGCGGCCCGTCGCTCCCAAATGATCGCTTGTACCCGGAAACGGCGCTGGCCATGCACAGCGTCGTGTTTCCGTCGTAGTTTCTTGTCCCCAGGCCGAGCTGGGCGAGCTTCCCCAGCGTGTAAAATTCCTCGGTTACGAGCTGGCCAGTGCTGACCACGCCGACGGCTTGCGGCCCATATTTCTCTCGCACGGCTTGGAACTTCTCCGCCATCGTTCCCAGCGCCTCGTCCCAATCCACGCGCGTGAGCTTCCCGTTCTTGCGCAGCAGCGGATACCGTGCGCGATTCTCCGCCTCCAGCGTGTAATGCTCCGAAAGCCCCTTGGGACAGAGCTTCCCCAGATTCACCGGATGCTCCGGATTACCGCGCACGCTCACGGCCTTCCCATCTTTCACGCCGATGAACATTCCGCAGCCCACCGAGCAGTACCCGCACGTCGTGGCCACCCAGCGCTCCGGAATCTTCTGCGCCGACGTGTAGCCCGTCACCGGATCGCTGGCGTAGGCGTATTTCTCGGAGAGAATGTCGAGCCCAAGCGTGCGCTTCAGATTCACGCCGCTTCCCTCCCTTCGACCAGGTAGGAAGCCGCCATCTTTTTCGGCACCACGCTCACGAAGAACAGGTAGCGGCCCATAATTTCGCTCCCTGTCGCTGCCGCCAGCGCAATCCACGACCACGCCGCGCCCGGCGCAACCAGCGGCAGCAAAATCCCGCCCATCACAAGCAGCGCCACCCGCCCCAGCAACAACGACGACAGCGCCGTGGAGAGCAGCCGCGCCGAGGCTTGCAGCTCAAACGCATCGGAAGCGATCATCCAGAAGAATTTCCCGGCCAGGTTTAGGCATTGCGCCGTCGCCGCTGCCGCGGCCGCCATCACCAGCCAGCGCCGCTCGCCCACTCCGATGCTCGCCGCCAGCAGCGGCCCCAGAATTGCCGCCGTCAGAAAAAATTCGATGGGCGTGTGTTTGTTGTTCCATGCCGGACGCGCCCGCACCAGGTAAATCCATGCGCTCGCGGTGACTCCCGCAACTCCCAGCAGCGACGTCAGCGCGCCCACTGCCGGACTTCCCGGCAAATTCCGCCATAGCAGCCCGGCGTACACGCACGACACGGCGGAGAAGCAAGTGAACAGCAGCACTTCGCGGCTCAACCACGACCGCCGCCACATTTTCAGCGCGCGGTACGCGTGCGCCGGCCTTCCCAGATGCATCGTCGAAGCCGCCAGCGCCAATCCGCCCAAAAGCAGCGCCACCAGCGCAGCCGCGCCCAGGCGCGCCACTTTGCCCAGCGACTCCAGCAGCCAGATCGTCGCGAACGCGCCGACGGAAAGCTGCGTCAGCACCGTCATCACCACCAACGGCCAGTGCGGCTCATCTGCGCGCAAACGGTTGAAATCAGCCTTGCGGGTGTCCGGCGGAATATTTTTCGGGAGGGTGATGCGTGTGGTGGAAATGCTGTCGTCGGCGGAGGGCAGCCCCGGCGCGTTGGCGCTGGCGGCGTATTCGCGCTTCCATTCGGCGATGTTCACGATCTCGATCCGAATGGCCGTCTCCGGGCACGCGCTCACGCACGCCGGCTCGCGCCCTTCGGCCAGCCGCCCGTGGCACATATCGCATTTCCCCACCACGCCGCGCTCGGCGTTGTACTGCGGCACGCCGTACGAGCAGTTCCACGTGCAGTATTGGCAGCCGATGCAGGCATCCGCGCTGAGCTGCACGATCCCCGTCAGCGCATCTTTCGAATACGCATCCACCGGGCAGCCCGTCAGGCACGTGGGGTCCAGACAATGGTTGCAGCCCATGGACAGATACGACCGCTGCGTGTTCGGATACCAGCCGCCTTCAATCTCTCCCACGCGCCGCCAATTGATTTCCGCGGGATTGCCGTTTTGCTCGTTGCAAGCCACCACGCAGCACTTGCAGCCGATGCATTTCGTCATGTCAAAGTGGAAGCGGTACTGCTCGCCGGGCTGTAGCGTGCGTTCGGGGATCAGCGCAGGCGGAAAATCCAGCCCCGGCATCGTCGCCGCGGACGCAAACCCGCAAGCCGGCCCGTCCCGCAGCTCCGTCTCGGGAGAATACTTCCGTACCAATACAAATTCCGCGCCATCTTCCGCTCGCTGTAGCAGTGGCAACGTCATTCCCGGTGTCCGTTCTCCTTCAGCACGAATCCGTCTGCGGCATTCCGCAGGTAAATTTCCTGCGCTTCCGCGCCTGCGGTTCGCCTCGACGATCGCGGGCGCATACACGGCTACCGCTACTCAAATCCGAATGACACAATTCGCGCGGCTACACCACGCCGCTCGAACCTGTCGCCCTTCCATGTCGGCCGCTTCGCGGTCGCGCAAGACGACGACCAAGCTCTGTGCCCTTCAGGGGGCCCTGTGTTTTCAGGAGATGGACACGACGCTGTGTCCGATGGAACCAACGCACCGAAACTAAATAAACTGCCTAGAATGATGCACTTAAGCGAGGCCTTTATTCCCGCACCAGCCTCGCCTTTACATCTCCATGTGGCTCGTTCGCCACACAGTCTTCTATTGGTATTGTCCTTCCTCCGCACACCTCAAGCAAACTCAAAATTCGCATCCCACCAATCTCCCCCCGCGATACCGCCCTATTGCCGCCACGTGTTATCGGCCTTGACGCCGCTGCGCGAGTGCAGGTCTAATTCCCCTCTACGGCTGGGTCGATGAGCGTGCTTTTGGGCGGCGCAGCCCTCTCAAACTGGAGTATCGAAGGAACCACATGAACGGAACAAAAGCGGCCCGAGCGACGCCAGCGGCATTTGCCATGGTATTTCTTGCATCGCTCCTGCTCATGACTCGTAATCCGCCGAATGGCGCGCCCTCCAGTGTTTTCGCCGGAGGAGCAGGAACTCAGGATCACACGGGCGCGGAGCACGCGGACATGGGCCAGGCGTGTGTGGAGGTGCGTCCCGGAGAAAAGCGGCCCGAGTTCGGCTGCTTCATCGTCGCCGCATCGAAGAACCTTCATTTCGATCAGCCCACGGTCTTCTGGCATCTGCGAACTTTCCCTGCGCGCGTCGCCGCCGACGCAGCCAGGAGCGCGACCGGCATCGTCGCCGAAGAAGACGGCCGCGTGTGGCTCTCGGAGTTCGGGCCGCGGGAGCTCGTTCTGCACGGCGGCGAGCCCGTCGCCATCATCGGCCCTCTCGAGCTTTCTGCGGCGAAAACTCACACGGCCGAACTCGCCTTCGCCGTCTTGCGCCCCGGCGATCGCTCCAGAGTGCATATTCATCCGGGACCCGAAGCTTGGTACGTACTTGCGGGGGAGCAATGCCTTGAGACCCCCGCGGGAGCGAGAAAAGCCAAAGCCGGAGAGTCCATGTTCGCGCCGCCCAATGTCTCCATGGAGCTGCGGATTACAGGCACGGCGATTCGCAAGTCACTCACATTGATCATCCACGACTCCGCTCAGGCGTGGGGTTTACCTTCTGATTGGAAGCCTACCGGCGCGTGCACCCTGTAGCGGGGGGTTCATCCCGCCATCTGACCACGCAATCAAGTGTCGTCATCCCGAGGAGCGTAGCGACGAGGGATCTCTCTTCATGTAGGGCCGGGCCTCGGCCCCGGACGCCCTTGCCTGGCAACAAACGTTTTCCGCAAGTCCCGAAGCCCTCCCATGCTAGACTTCAGTTTATGGAAGTCACCCTCCGCATCCCCGATGACGTCGCTCAGCGGCTCTCCGCCGCCGGTGGTGATGTTGGGCGCCAAGCCTTGGAGGCGCTCGCTCTGGAAGGCTATCGCGACCAAACTTTGACCCTGTACCAGGTTTCGGAAATACTGGGCCTGTCCCGGGTCCAAACGGAAGACTTCCTGGGCCAACACCATGTTCCCCTCTCTGTCATCGGCGAAGCGGATCTGGACCGCGAGGCCGCACTGTTCCAAGCGGCGGCGCGCCGCCACCAGCGCTAGCAGATTCACGGCATGATTGCCGTCTCCAACACCACGCCGCTGCGGTATCTCATTGCCATCGAGCGAGAACATCTGCTGGGACAATTATTTGAAAAGGTCTTTGTCCCCGCCGCCGTCCACGAAGAATTGACGGAGCCGAGAACGCCCGAAAACGTGCGTCGCCGCGTCTTATCTCTTCCCTCTTGGTTTGAGGTCCGCACGGTGCCACAAACCCCCGCAGCCGCATTCCCGGTCACTTTGCATCGAGGCGAACGCGAAGCCATCCTGCTGGCGGAATCACTGCCGTCGGATGTCCTTTTGATTGATGAACAGATTGGGCGCACGATTGCCCTGAGCCGAAACCTCCCGCTCTCGGGAACCCTCGGAGTTCTGGAGCGGGCCGACACGATGGGGCTCGTGAGCGATTTCCCTCAGGTTCTCAAACAACTGAAGACAGCCGGCTTTTTCATCGCTGAGACGCTGGAGCAACAACTCTTGAAACGTCATCGTGCCCGCCGTGATGCCAAGTGAGTCAGCAAGAAGCGGAACAATAGCATCGGTCAGCGGGTGGCCCCTGTAGAGGCGGGTTTTCAAACCCGCTCAGTTTCCCGCCCCGCCCCACCAGCCGTCCGTCATTCGGAACGGAGTCTTCGGAGTGAGGACCGCCGCCCCTCCGAACGGTTTGCGTGAGGAGAACCGCTGCACCACCGCACTCGAATTCTGAGGGCGATGAATCTCTCCTCCTCCCCTGTGGCCTCTCGCGCCAGTCGTTTACCCCGACAACCTGGCCCGCGGCGTTCCGATTCCCATCCGGGAGACCCGCTCTTCTCCCCGCCCGCCAACGTTCCCGATCGGCAATTCGCAATGGCACAGCACATGTTGCGGCCCCGGCTCCGCCGGGGGCGATTTTTCTGTCCCCGTAGCACAGAATTCATTCTGTGCTCTTCTGCGCTCGCCTTCGATGCTTGCCGACAAGAAGCAGGAACGTGCGGGGAGCCGGCCCACCGTCATCCCTTCGCCCGGTTTGTAGCGGCGGGTTTACCCCGCCATCTGACGACGCAATCAAGCGTCGTCATCCCGAGGAGCTTAGTGACGAGGGATCTCTCTTCATGTAGGGCTGGGCTTTGAGCCCCGGTCTCTTCGTTCTTCATGCAGCGCCGGTGCCCTTCGCCGGGAAGAGGGCGGGCCTCTCGCGCCGGGCGTTTACCCCAACATCCTGGCTCGGGGCGTTCCGATTCCCATCGGGAAGACCCGCTCTTTTCCCCGCCGCCAACGTTCCCGATCGGCAATTCGCAATGGCACGGCAAGTAGCGGCCCCGGCTCCGCCGGGGGGCGGTTCTTCTGTCCCCGCCGCCAGCTCTGCTCCTCGCTACGCGGCGATGTTAACTTCCTACTATATCTCCTCTACTTATTTTAACTTGACAATTACCTATCCATTCTATAATAGAAGTGACGATTGCTCGGACGTCACCGATGTGCTTGCTTCTCTCAGTGGAGGTTCAGCATGCAATTCACCAAAGTTTTGTGTCCACTGCGTACCAAGGCTAGCACCTCAGCTCTCGCGCTTCGGTCGCTACGCATGCTTCTCATTGTTTGTGGAACTGCCCTCGTCCCGATGGGCAGAGCGCAATCTGACAAGACGGCGCCAACTCCGCCGCCACCGCCTCCGACGAAGCAGGTAATCTATGCGCCTGTTTCCGGGATCGAAGAGTTTTCCAAC
>JBGPGF010000031.1:0-20714 GCA_041483755.1 Terriglobia bacterium
CTCGCGCGGTCTCTCCAGCCGATGGTCCGCCAGAACGACGTGGCCGTGAAGTACACGGCTTGGTCGCTGGCCTTCGTCCTGCCCGATACAACGCTTTCCGGCGCATCCAACCTGGCCGAGAAGCTTCGCCGCGCCGCCGCAACGGTGCGACCGCCGTGGGAGGGGGGAACTCCGGTGACCCTCAGCGCTGCCATTGTGGAGGCGGTCCCGCGAGCGGACTTCGACTGCGAAGACATCGTCACCGACCTGATGAACCGCGTCGAGTTCTCCCTCGAGGAAGTCCGCAAACGCGGCGGGGACACCGTCGTCGCATTGGAAGCCCCCAAGCTCTGAGTAGACCGGTATTGCGCGGCGCCGCGAGATTAGCCCCTTCCGTTTCTGCTAAACTCAACGCTTCGTGGCCCCGGCAATGGGGCCGCAAACTAAAGAGGTTTCGTATGGCCATTCAAAGAGTCGGCGTGGTGGGTTGTGGCTTGATGGGCTCGGGGATCGCGCAGGTGGCTGCGCAGGCCGGGTTTGCCACGGTCGTCCGCGAAGTCGCTCCCGAATTCGTGGACAAGGGTCTCAAGTCCATTGAAAAGAAACTTGCGCGGCTGGTGGAAAAGGGCACGATCACGGAAGCCGCTAAGAATGATATTCGAGGCCGCCTCCAAGGCACGACGAGCCTCGACGACCTGAAGAGTTGCGACGTCATCATCGAAGCCATAATCGAGCAACTGCCCGCCAAGCGCGAGCTCTTCGCCGCGCTCGACGTGCTCTGCCCGCCAGCGACGATTTTTGCGAGCAACACATCTTCGCTAACGATCATGGAGATGGCCACGGCCACCAAGCGCCCGCAGCGTTTTGTGGGTCTGCACTTCTTCAATCCCGTACCGGTGATGAAGCTGGTGGAAGTGGTGAAGACGATCGCCACCGACCCCGCCGTGTACGAGGAAATGGTGGCGTTTGGAGCGAGGCTGGGGAAGACGCCAGTGCGCGCCAGCGACCGCAGCGGTTTTATTGTCAATCGTCTCCTCGTTCCCTATCTTCTGGACGCGATTCGCGCGCTCGAAGAGGGCGTCGGCTCGGTCGAAGACATCGACAATTCCATGAAGCTCGGCTGCGCCCACCCGATGGGGCCGCTGACGCTGCTCGATTTTGTGGGCCTCGACACGACCTATTGCATCGCCAATATCATGTTCGAGGAATATCGCGAAAAGCGTTTTGCTCCGCCGCCGCTGCTGAAGCGGCTGGTCCTCGCGGGATGGAACGGCCGCAAGTCGGGCAGAGGGTTCTATGAATATTCCGATCCGCAGCATCCCAAGCCCATGCAGCTAAGGTGAAGAGCGAGCCATGGCCCAGAATCTTCAACCTGAAAAAATTAGCGGCCGCCTGACCGCGGACGGTCTGCGCTTCGCCGTCGTCGTGAGCCGCTTCAACAGCTTCATCACCGACAGGCTGCTTGCCGGGGCGCTCGACGCCCTCGAGCGCGCCGGCGCATCGGACAAACAAGTGGACGTCGTGCACGTCCCCGGTTCTTTTGAGCTGCCGCTTGCCGCCAAAAAGCTCGCGGGCACGGGCCGGTACGACGCGTTGATCGCCGTTGGCTGCGTCCTGCGCGGCGAAACGGCGCATTACGACTATGTATGCTCGGAGACGTCGCGCGGTTTGCAGCTCGCGCAGATGGATACGGGCGTGCCCGTCGTTTTCTGTGTGCTCACCTGCGACACGCTCGAGCAGGCCATTGACCGCGCCGGCTTAAAGGGAGGCAACAAAGGCTTGGAGGCCGGCCTTGCCGCGGTCGAGATGGCGCACCTTTGCAGAAAACTTTCAGGCGGCGCGCGCAAGCCCGCGATGCCCAGAAAGCCGCGGCGCCGCTAAGATGTCGCTCCGCCGCAAGTCCCGCGAATTCGCCCTCCAGATGCTTTTTCAGTGGGACATGAGCCCGCAGGAGCCCGCCAAGCTCGAGGCCAAGTTTTGGCGCGGCGCGAAGGCGGCGGACACCACGCGCAAATTCGCGAATCAACTGTTCGAAGGCGCTTGCAGCGAGGCGGAGAAGCTCGACGCCCTGATCAGCGCGCATGCCAAGGATTGGCGCCTCGAACGCCTGGCCGCAACCGACCGCGCCATTCTCCGCCTGGCCATCCACGAATTGCGCCTCGCGGAAACGCCTCCAAAAGTTGTCCTCAACGAAGCCGTCGAGCTCGCCAAGAAATTCTCGTCCGAAGAAGCCGCCCCCTTCGTCAACGGCATTCTTGAAGCGGTTCGCAAAGCGCTCGTGAAATAGACGGTTGTTCGCGTTCGATCGGATTCGTGAAAACGGAAGCGTTCAGGCGGGGATGGTGCCTTCGAAGACGCGCACCGCCGCGCCGCTCACCCGCGGCAACAGCTTCTTTCCGTTCTGCACGATTAACGCTTCGAGGTGGCTTGGCCTGTCCATCTCCGCGCCTTGGAGGATGCGCAGCGTGTGTCCCGGCGAAAGCTTGCCGTGCTTCGTTAGATATGCGGCCAGCGATCCAGCGGCGGATCCTGTTGCCGCGTCCTCATAGAGTTCCCAGGGAATCATTCCGCGCGCGAACGCCCGGTCCGGCGCGCCGCCCGGGGCAAAACAATACGCCATGGTCCCATTCTTTCCGAGCAGCCTGGACAGCTCGATCATGTTCATCTGAATCTTGCCAAGCGCGGCGCGGTTTCGCAGCGGCACCATCAGGTTGAAAATGCCAGTGGAAACGAACTCGGGCAGCAACGTTGTGTCGAAGTCTTTCGGTGAAATGCCGAGCGCCGCAGCGAGCGCCGGCTTGCGGATTTTTGAAGGACGAAACGCGGCTTCCTTCTGCGTCATCGTGACGCGCTGGGGGCGGCCTTCATGGAAAAGAATCTCCACGGGGAGAACGCCTGCGCCCGTTTGTTGGAGGACGTGCACGGCGCCTTCCTGCGCTGGGACGACGCCGAGTTGCGCAAGGAGGAACCAGGTCCCGATGACGGGATGCCCGGCGAGCTTCAATTCTTCTCGCGTCGTGAAAATTCGCAGCCGGGCCAGAGCGCGGTCCTCGGTCGGCTTCTGTACGAAGACCGTCTCGGACAAATTCATCTCGCGCGCAATCGCCTGCATCTCGCGCGGCGAAAGCCCGTCGCCGTCGGTCACCACGGCCAGCGGGTTGCCCTCATACCGGTTCGTTGTGAATACATCCAACGTATAGAATCGTCGTTCCATCTCTTCCCGCCTTGTCCTCTTTGCGTCCTCTGGGTCTAAGTCTTTTCCCGAGAAGTCGGCATACTCAGAGTTTTTTCACCACTCCGCAAACCTCATCAAGTACTCGCTGCGTCGTCGCTGCCCGCGTCGTCTCCGCATAAACCCGCAGCAGCCTTTCCGTTCCGGAAGCGCGCACCAAGACCCAGCCGACATTTCCCAGATACACCTTGATTCCGTCGAGGTCTTCGCGGCGAACGATGGGCCACTCCAGCAGCCGCGTCAGTTTCCCATTCGAGAAATACTCGAGGGCCTTTTCCTTCTGTCCCGGCCCGAGCTCCAGGTCCACGCGCTCGTAGTGATGCTCTCCAAATTCGGCGTGCAGCATCCCCATCAGTTCGCCAAGTGATTTCCGGTGCCAGGCCATCAATTCGGCCAGCAGCAGCGCCGAAACCGAAGCATCGCGCTCCGGCAAGTAGAGGCTCGTGCCGATCCCGCCGCTTTCTTCTCCGCCGATCAGGATTTTCTGCTCCAGCATGAGCGCGCAGATGTATTTGAAGCCGATGGGCACTTCGTGGAGCTTGCGGCCGAACTTCACGGCGAGTTTGTCGATCAGCTTGGTCACGGAAAATGTCTTGGCGACGTCGCCCGGCAACTGCCGCGTCCCCGCCAGGTGCCAGAAGAGCAGC
Source organism: Terriglobia bacterium (assembly GCA_041483755.1). Taxonomy (GTDB): domain Bacteria; phylum Acidobacteriota; class Terriglobia; order Acidiferrales; family UBA7541; genus Acidiferrum. The sequence goes on from JBGPGF010000031.1 coordinate 3,859, forward strand.
GCGAAAATCTGGTGTGGCGTGATGAACGTTCCGTCGCGGTCCATCGCACCGATGCGGTCGCCATCGCCGTCCAGGCAAAGGCCGGCATCGTACTTGCCACCGCGCATGGCCTGCCGCAGCGGCTCGATGTGCGGATTGATGGGCTCGGGATGCGCGCCGCCGAAGCGCGGGTCGCGCGTCCCGCGAATTTCGTCGCACGCCACGTGGTTGCGTATGAAAAGCTCAAGCAGGAGCCCGGCCGCCGAGCCGTGCATCGGGTCCACCACAAACCGGAACTTCGCCTCGCGCAAGCGTTGCCAGTCCACCAGTTTCTCAATCGTATCGAGATACGGCGCGCGCGGATCCATCGTCTGAATCAAATCCTTGCGCGGCGGCAAGTGCCGCACGCCATCCCGCATCACGCCCGCAAGCTCGCTTTCGATCTGCGAGATGATCGAAGGCAGCGCCGAGCTTCCATAGCTCGCCTTGTACTTGATGCCGTTCCACTGGTAGGGATTGTGGCTTGCCGTCACGACGATTCCGCCCGCTGCGCCGCGCTGGCGCACCAGCAACGAAATCGCCGGCGTGGGACAGGGCTTGTCCGCCAGCCACACGGGCGTGCCTGTCGTGCTGATCACCTCGGCGATGGCCGCCGCCGCACGGTCGGAAGCGAAACGATGGTCGTAGCCGATCAGAACACCCTTGCGCGGGTCCTCGCAACGGACGACATACCGGGCAATCGCGTGCGCCACGTTCCTCACGTTCTCAAACGTGAAGTCGTCGGCAATCACGCCGCGCCATCCGTCCGTGCCGAATTTGATCTCTTGCATCACGTCCAAAGGAGTATATGCGAAACAGAGCGACGGCCAACAGCCGGATTGGCCTGTGGCTTACGAGGAGTACAGAACACGTCAGAGAAGGTTGCTGCAGCGATTTTCTTCCAACCACTTCACCAGCTTGGCGACGTCCTGAGCACGGTCGCGGGGGCAGATGAGGAGGGCATCCGGTGTTTCAACGACGACGAGGTTGTGCACGCCGATGGCGGCGGTGAATTTTCCCGGCACGGAGATGAGGTTGCCGTTGGCGTCGACGGCGGTGCCGGGGCTGACGAAAATGTTACCGGCAGAGGCAGAGACCGAAAGTCCCGCAGCCACGCCGGCTGACCCGAGAAGGAGTTCATAGACGGCGGCCCAGGAGCCGATGTCGCTCCAGCCGACTTCGGCGGGAATCACGAACACGCTCGGCGCGCCGGGCTGTTGCGTAGCGCGTTCAAGGATGGCGTAATCCACGGAAATGTTTTCGAGCTGGCGATAAACCGCCAGCAGCCTGCGCTGGTACTTGCGCGTGCCGATGGATTCAGCGAGTTTTTCCAGCGCGGCGTGCGTTTTGGGAAGAAATTTCCTCAGGTTTTCGAGAAATGTCGAAACGCGCCAGAAAAACATTCCCGCGTTCCAGTGATAGTTTCCCGACGCGACGTATTCCTGCGCGACATGGAGAGCCGGTTTTTCTGTGAACCGCCGCACGGCATATACAGGGAAGCCCTTGGCGTCGATCGCATCGCCCATGCGCTCCACGTAGCCAAAGCCCGTCTCCGGCCGAGTCGGCGCGATACCCAGCACCACCATCCGCCCTGGCTCGCGCGCGGCTTCCAGCGCGGCGCGCACGATTTTGCGATAGAGCGCGGCATCCGCAATGTAGTGATCGGCAGGAAGAACAGCCAGCAGTGCGTCGCCACCAGTGGCATGGCGCACGTGAATCGCCGCAAGCGCAATCGCCGCAGCGGTGTTGCGGCCGATGGGTTCGGAGATGACAAGGCGGTGCACCTTCGCGGGCATCTGTTTCCGCACCTCTGCGGCTTGCTCGGAGTTCGTCACCGTCCAGATGCGCTCGGCGGGGACCAGCGGCGTAAGCCGCGCCACGGTCTGTTCGAGCATTGTCTTCTCGCCGACAATGTTCAGCAGCTGCTTCGGCGTACGCGCGCGGCTGCGCGGCCAGAAGCGCGTCCCGCGCCCTCCGGCAAGAATTACCGCGTGCGTTGTCAGTTTTTCCCTCGCCATCGGATTCTTGTCTTAGCCGAAAACCGTGTGCGCAATCGTGGTTTCCGAATGGCCTTCGCGCTTCAGTTCATTCCGCAGCGCCTTCAGGTCCGGCGCGTAGACGCGCAGCAGCGCCGTCGGATCAGCGGGTAGAAGCCGCAAGCGCCCGAGTGCGGCAGGAACGAGCCAGGCTTCGCCGCGTTGATAGCGCGCCGTGCCGTCCTTCCAGCCCAGTTCGCCGCTGCCGCCGAGGATCACCAGGACGTCGAAATGGTCCAGGCTGGTTTTCAGCTCCGTCTCGGCTGAATATTCCCAGCGTTCGGCGGCGAAGTGCACACACGCCGCCAGCAGCGTCTTCCAGGCGCCGCCATTGAGGCTGGGCGGCATCGCCGACACTTTCCCGCCAGCGCCCGCGCCGAAATTCATCACTTCGAGCGCTTTCTCGATGTGCAGCTCGCGCAGCCTCCCGTGGGCATCCACGCGGCCGTAATCGTAGACGCGATAGGTGATGTCCGAGTATTGCTGTATCTCGCACAAAACCATCCCCGGGCCAATCGTGTGCGGCGTCTGCGCGGGCACGAAGAAGGTGTCGCCCGTGTCCACGGGCCACACTTGGAACAAGGTCTCCAGCGCGCTGGACGAAAGCGCGGCGCGGAATTTCTGTTTGTCCACGCCGGGCTTCAGCCCCAGCAATAGTTCCGCACCGGGTTCCGCCGATACCGCGTACCACATCTCGGTCTTGCCCCTGCCTCCGGCCGCGGCTTCGTGTTTCGCGGCGTACGCGTCATCGGGATGAACCTGGATGGAAAGCTTGTCCATGGGGAAGATGAATTTGATGAGCAGGGGAAAATCTTTCACGCCGCCCTGGCGAATGCCGCGCCATTCCGCGGGCATGGCTTGCCACGCCCGCCAAAGATCGCGACCGGCGAGCGGTCCGGTCGCCAAGTGGCACCCGTAGCCGGTCAGCCACGCTTCCCCGATGGGCTCAGCGAGATTCGTGCGTTCCGGGTAAAGAGGAGTGAGCGAGCGTGCTCCCCAAATCCGCGGGGAAAACTCCGGCTCCAGACGTATCGGTTCCAGCTTCACGACGCGGCTGCGGGGTTGGTCAGGTACCGCTCGATCCGGCGCAAGCCCTCATCGATGCGCTCGATGGACGTTGCGTAGGATATGCGCAGGTAGCCGGGCGCGCCGAACGCTTCGCCCGGAACCAGCGCGACGTGCGCTTTTTCGAGCAGCTGCCGCGCCAGCTCCATGGTGTCTTTCGCGCGGACTTGCGAGATGGCTGTGCCGTTGGCGAGATGCGCCGCCACGTTTGGAAATGCATAGAATGCGCCGCCCGGCTCGACGCAACTGACGCCGGGAATCGCGCGCAGCCCCTCGACCACGCGCTGGCGCCGCCGCGTATATTCCGCAAGCATCTGCGGCACGGTGTCCATGGGGCCGCGCATGGCTTCGAGCGCGGCGTGCTGCGCGATCGACGTGGGGTTCGAGGTGGACTGGCTCTGCAGCTTGATCATGGCTTCGATGAGCGGCGCCGGCCCGAGCGTGTAGCCAATACGCCAGCCGGTCATCGCGAACGTTTTCGAGACCGAGCCGACGATGATGACGTTTTCCTTCGAGCCTGCCACGCTGGAGATGGAGAATGGCTTGTTCGGTTCATAAACGAAGTGCGAATAGCACTCGTCGCCCATCAGCCAGATGCCGTGCTTCTTACAAAGCGCAAAGATCTTCTCGTACTCGTCAGGAGGCGTCACGCCGCCGGACGGATTCGAAGGTGAATTCAGAATGAGCATGCGGGTTTTCGGCGTAATGGCCTTTTCCACTGCTGCTGCGCGCACGACAAAGCCGTCTACCGCGTGCGTTTCAATGTGCACGGGCGTCGCTCCCGCGTACTTCACGATGTCGGGGAAGCTCACCCAGTACGGCGCGGGAATGATGACCTCGTCGCCCGCCTGAACCAGCACGCTCACGGCGTTGAAGATCGCGTGCTTGCCGCCGACGTTGACCACGCACTCCTTCGGCTCGTAGGAGGATCCCAGTTCGCGCTTGTGCCACGCGCAGATGGCTTCGCGCAGCGGCATGATGCCTGCCGTCGGCGTGTACTTCGTATAGTTCTGCTCGATGGCGCGGATAGCGGCCTTCTTGATGTGCTCCGGCGTGGTGAAATCGGGTTCGCCGATGCCGAAGTCCACCAGGTCCACGCCGCTGGACTTGTACTTCTCCGCGGCGGCGACCACCGCCGCTGTGGGCGAGATGGAAATGCGGTTGATGCGATCTGTTAATTGCACTCTGGCTCCTAGCAGACGTCAGTTTACAGTGTTCAGCTATCAGTTCAAAGCCGCCAGACTACAGTTGAAAGTCCAGAGAAGCCTGCATCGGGCGCGCTCATCCAATTCGTCGCGCGGACGACTAATCACTCAAGACTGACAACCTAGTTTACTTTCGCGCGCAGCCGCGCCTCGACTTCCGGCGGCACCAGGCCATGCAGGGGCCCGCCGAGCTGAGCAATCTCGCGCACCATGCGCGAACTCAGATAACTGTAGGTCAGCGCGGGCATCATGAATACGGTTTCCAGCCGCGGCTCAAGCTTCCGGTTCATCAGCGCCATCTGCAGCTCGTATTCGTAATCGGAGATGGCGCGAATGCCGCGCAGGATGACCCCGGCGCCGCGCTTCTGCGCGTATTCGACCAGCAAGCCGTCAAAGACATCCACTTCCACGCCCGGCCACTTCCGCGTGACTTCCCGCAGCATCTCCACGCGCTCGTCCACACTGAAGAGCGGCTGCTTGTCGGTGTTGCGCAGGACGCCCACGATCAGCCGCTCAAACAGCTTCTCGCCACGCTCGATCAGGTCGAGGTGCCCGTTCGTGACCGGGTCAAAGGACCCGGGGTAGATGGCCACGTCATATTTCATGTGCGCACACTAACGCCGCATTTTAACTCAAGCCCGGCCAAGTAACGCGCAAAGATTATTCTGGCCGCCCCGGAAGGGAGCGCCGGAGCAGTTGGCGCGCATTTAGCGGCCGTGGGAGGCGCCAGAGCAGGAGTGTTGAAGCGTCCTGCCTCCTAGAGTGATAAACCGCCAGTCGTGGTCATGCTCGTGCCGATTCCAGTCCTCGCACAGCAATCCCAGTCAGCGAGAATGCCCCTAGAATCCCTGACACCCGTTCATTGCCTTGGGATCGCCTCTCGCTGCAATTGGGTGCCGTCCGACGAGTTGCACTAGCCAAACCCGACCATTTCGGTCCTAATGTCTCGGGCGTTGGATGTTGGTTACGTCACTTTGCTGAGTGCCGCTTGACGTTAGGAGACTTTGGGGCTATTCTCTATATGCGACTGAACAAGTCGTATTTAGAGGTGGCCATCAGGCATGTTCAAGCTCTCTAAGAAGGCGGACTACGGGCTGATCGCCGTGAAGCATCTGGCCACGCACCGCAATGTGCATGCGTGCAGCGCCGGAGAAATTGCCGAGGAATACGGCATTTCCGGGACGCTGATGGCCAAGGTGCTGCAAAAGCTGGCGCGCGAGGGGTTGGTGCTGGCGCGGCACGGAGCGACGGGCGGCTATCAATTGGCGCGCGAACCCGGCCAGATTAGCGCCCTGGAGGTGATTTCGGCGATTGACGGGCCGGTGCTGATCACGTCCTGCGTAACGAATCACGGGAACTGCGACACCACCGAGCGGTGCACGATTCGCGAGCCGCTGCGCCGTGTGAACGAGAGCATTCTGCAGGTTCTGAGCACGGTGTCCATTGCGCAATTGAGCGAAGACCCGCAAGAGCCTTCGCTGGTTGAATTGTCGGCCGCTTCGGGGCCGCACATGCATACGAGTTAGGAGACACGGGAATGGCTGTGAAGCTGCCGATCTACATGGACAATCACGCGACGACGCCGGTGGACCCGCGCGTGCTTGAGGCCATGCTGCCGTACTTTACCGAGAAGTTCGGCAACGCCGCGAGCCGCAACCACTCGTTCGGCTGGGCGGGCGAGGAAGCCGTCGAGAATGCACGCGGGCAGATCGCCTCGCTGATCGGCGCCACGCCGAAGGAAATTATCTTCACCAGCGGCGCCACCGAGTCCGACAACCTGATGATCAAAGGCGTCGCGGAGATGTACCGCGAAAAGGGCAACCACATCATCACGCAGGCCATCGAGCACAAGGCTGTGCTGGACACGTGTAAACGTCTCGAGAAGAACGGGTACGAAGTGACCTACTTGCCCGTTCAGAAGGACGGCCGGGTCAATCTCGACGACATCCGCAAGGCGATTACCCCGAAGACGATTCTGATCACCATCATGTACGCCAACAATGAGATCGGCGCGGTCAATCCCATCGCCGAAATCGGGAAAATCGCCAAGGAACACAGCATTATATTTGCCGTGGACGGCGTGCAGGCCGTCGGCAAGATTCCGGTGGACGTGCAGAAGGACAACATTGATCTGCTGGCCATCTCCGGGCACAAGATTTACGGGCCCAAGGGCGTGGGCGCTCTCTACGTGCGCCGGCGCAACCCGCGTGTGCAGCTTTCCGCGATCATTGACGGCGGCGGGCACGAGCGCGGCATGCGCTCCGGCACGCTGAACGTCACGGGAATCGTCGGCCTGGGCAAGGCATGCGAGATCTGCCAGAAGGAAATGCCGGAAGAGTCCGCGCGAATGCTGGCGCTGCGAACCCGCTTGAAGAACCGCCTCGAAAGCAAGCTCGACGAGGTGTACATCAACGGCTCGATGGAACATCGTCTGCCGAACAACCTGAACATGAGTTTTGCCTACGTCGAGGGCGAATCGCTGCTGATGGGCATCAACGACGTGGCGGTATCGAGCGGCTCGGCTTGCACCTCCGCGACTCTGGAGCCGAGCTACGTGCTCAAGGCGCTGGGCGTTGGCGAAGACCTGGCGCACACTTCGATCCGTTTTGGCCTCGGTCGTTTCAATACCGAAGAGGAAGTGGACTACGTCGCTGACCGGCTCTTTCAAGTTGTGACCAAGCTGCGCGAGCTTTCGCCGCTCTACGAAATGGCCAAGGAAGGCATCGACATCAGCAAAGTAAAATGGCAATCGGCCTAAAGGGATGTGATTGATGACCAACGAGGGAACAATTCGAGTACACCGGATACTGGGGGGCAGCGAAGCTGCTTTTCATGTGATGTTTGCGCCGCTGGAGCCGAATGAAGACGGCGGAACGTATGGCGTGCAGCGTTTTCGTGAACTGGGGCATGTGCGCACGTTTCTCAAGAGCCTCGGTATCGGAGCGGAGCATATCCTGGAGGCGCTGCGGCAGCTTGCCGCTGGGCGTTCCGCATCCGTTCCCAATGTGACTCTGTCGGATGAAGCGCTCCGGCGCGAGGGTTTGGACAGTTCGCCAACGCAGAAGAGGAGCAAACGCTAATGGCATACAGCGACAAGGTCGTAGATCATTACAACAATCCGCGAAACGTCGGCAGCCTGCCCAAAGATGATCAGTCGGTGGGCACCGGTCTGGTCGGCGCGCCGGAGTGCGGCGACGTTATGAAGCTGCAGATGAAGATCAATCCCGAGACGCAGGTCATTGAAGAAGCAAAGTTCAAGACCTTCGGGTGCGGCTCGGCGATTGCCTCTTCGTCACTCGCCACGGAGTGGGTGAAGGGCAAGACTGTCGATGAGGCGCTCTCAATCAAGAACACGGACATCGTGCGCGAACTGAGCCTCCCGCCGGTGAAGATTCACTGCTCGGTCCTGGCTGAAGACGCCATCAAGGCGGCGATCCGCGACTGGAAAAAGAAGCAGGGCATCGAGCTGACGGCAGCGGACGCTTCGTCGGCGCACTAAGTAGCACAGACTTCAGTCTGTGCACACGAACACCGGCACCACCGAATCCGGGGGTCAGAAAGGCCGACCGGGTGGTGCCTCGCAGGGGCAAGCGGACTTGGGGAGTTTCATGGAAGCGAAGGTCGCAAATCCGGCCACGGCCACACCCGGCGCAGCCGTGATTCACCTGACCGAGCGCGCGGCGCAAAAGATTCGCTTGCAGCTCGAAAAGGAAGGCGTGCCGCAGGAAACCGGCGGGCTGCGCGTGGGCGTGCAGGGCGGCGGCTGCTCGGGGCTTTCCTACGCGATGCGGCTGGATACAAAGGCGCGGGACCGCGACAAGGTGTTTGAAGAGCACGGCTCGCGCATCTTCGTGGATCCCAAGAGCTTGCTCTTTCTTGGCGGAACAACCCTCGACTTTGAAGAGACGCTGATGCGCCAGGGATTTGTGCTGCAGAATCCCAACGCCGCGCGGAACTGCGGCTGCGGCAGTTCGTTCACGGCTTAGTAGCACAGAATTCATTCTGTGCTCTCCGCTGTGCGCTGCCTCCGACGGGGAACTTTTCAGCGCGGGCCTGACACGTGGTTGGCAGCCGGACCCGCCAGCCACTTTTTTTGTGCCCGGGAGGTTCGTGCGGGATCGATCTCAAAAAATGAGCGCGCCATCCACAGAGACGTTTCCCTTGATTTGCTGGAGCTGCCGGGAAAGGGCCATCGGACCGTACTTCTGTTCGGGCTGCGGGAAGATACAGCATTTCCCGCAAGGTGCGGACTATTTCACGCTGTTCGAGCTGCCGCGAAAGCTAAAGATTGACGCTGCGCAGCTCGAGCAAAAGTTCCACCAGCTGAGCTGGAAGCTTCATCCGGACAATTTCGTCCGCGCCAGCGAAGCCGAGCGCGAAATCTCGCTGGGGATCAGCTCCCGATTGAACGACGCCTATCGCACGTTGCGCGAGCCCGTCAGCCGCGTGGAGTATCTGTTGTCCATCGAAGGAGCCCGCAAAGAGGGCGAGCAAAGGCAGAAGGCGCCGCCCGAACTGCTGGAAGAAGTTTTCGAGCTGAACGAATCGCTCGACGAGCTGCGCGAAGCGCGTGCCGCCGGCGAAGATTTGGCCGCGATGCGCGCACGGCTCGGATCCGCGCAGGAGAATTTCGAGGGGAAGCTCGCTGCAGTGGACGCCCTGCTCGAATCTGCTTTCGGTGAATGGGATGGGGCGATTGACGCCGCAGACAGCCCGGCGCAGAGGAACGCCATGGCGAAACTAAATGAGCTGTTGAATCGCCGCTCTTATCTCCGGAATCTCGTAACCAACGTTCAGAAAGAACTGTTGTAGCCGCGGCCTCTAGGCCGGGGGGATTTTCGCAGAGACTTGGCAGCCATGGCACGCACAGTCGGAATCGACCTCGGGACGACGAACAGCCTGGTCGCGTACACGGACGCGGCGACGGGCCAGCCGGTCTGCATTCCCGGCCCGTACGGCACGACGCTGTGTCCCTCGGTCGTCAGCCTGGATGCGGACGGCAGCGTTATCGTGGGGGAAGCCGCGCGCCGCCGTCTGCTGACGCAGCCGGAACGAACCATCTACTCCGTCAAGCGGCTGATGGGCCGGGGTACGGCCGACGTGCAGAGCGAGTTGAAGCTGTTTCCGTTTCGCCTCGATCCGTCGAGCGGGACCGTGATTCGGGTGCGGCTGGGCGAGCGCATCTTCACCCCACCGGAGATTTCCGCCTTTATCCTGCGCGAGCTGAAAAACTGGGCCGAAGCATTTTTCCGCGATACCGTGGACCGCGCGGTGATCACTGTGCCGGCGTACTTCAACGATGCGCAGCGTCAGGCTACCAAGGATGCGGGGCGGCTCGCGGGGCTCGAAGTGCTCCGTTTGGTGAACGAGCCGACCGCGGCGGCCCTTGCGTATGGCCTGCACGAACATCAACGCGGGCTCGTGGCCGTGTACGATTTGGGCGGCGGCACGTTCGATATTTCCGTGCTGAAGCTCATCTCCACCGGCGAGGGCGACATATACCAGGTGCTTTCGACGAACGGCGACACGCACCTCGGCGGCGACGACATTGACAATCTGCTGCAGGCATTTGTTCATGAGAAGATTCTCCAGCAGGACAGCGTGGATTTTTCGCCGCACGGAGAACTGGGTCAGGAGTTGCGCAAGGCGCTGATTCAATTGAAGCACGAGCTGTCATCGGCCGATCGCGCGGCGCTTCGTTTTCCGCTGCCCAACGGCGACGTATTTGTTCATGAATTCTCGCGCGGCGCACTCGATGCGCTGATTCAGCCGGTCGTGCAGCGCACGATGCGGCCGGTGGAGCTGGCGCTGGCCGACGCGCGTCTCAAGCCGGAGCAGCTCGATGAAGTCGTGCTCGTCGGCGGCGCCACGCGCACCCCGCTCGTCCGTCGCACGGTCGAAGTATTCTTCGGCCGCGAGCCGCACACCGAGCTGAATCCGGACGAAGTTGTCGCCCTGGGCGCGGCGGTGCAGTCAAACATTCTGGACCGCGGCGTACAGAACATGCTTCTCTTGGACGTAACGCCCCTTTCGCTCGGCATCGAGACCTACGGCGGCGCGGTGGCCAAAGTCATCCCGCGCAATTCAACGATTCCCGCGAGCGCGCAGGAGATGTACACAACCGGCGTGGACAACCAGACGGGCATTGACATCCACGTTTTGCAGGGCGAGCGCGAAATGGCCAAGGATTGCCGGTCGCTCGCGCGCTTCACGCTCAAAGTGCCTCCCGCTCCGGCGGGGCTGCCGCGCATCGAAGTGAGATTCTTGATCGACGCGAACGGGATCCTGCAAGTGGGGGCGAAGGACCTGCGCACCGGCGAGCAGCATTCCATCGAAGTGCAGCCCAGCTACGGCATCAGTGATTCGGAAATCGAGCACATGCTCGAAGAATCCATCGAGTACGCCGAGCAGGATTTTGCCGAGCGGCAATTGATCGAAGCTCGCAACGAGGCGGAGGCGATTCTGTCCGCGACGGCCAAAGCCCTTACTGCCGGACAGGTTGCCGCGCTGGCTCCAGAAGAGCGCGCGACAATTGACGCGGGCGTGGTGGCGCTGAAGCAGGCCGCGGCGGGAAGCGATTACAAGCTGGTTCGCGCTCGGATTGACGAATTGAACCAGGCGACGATGCGCTTGGCCGAATTGGTGATGAACGGCGCAGTCTCGGCGGCGTTAGAGGGAAGAAACCTCGCCGAAGTGTAGGGGCACGATCGTTCGTGCCCCGCGGATGAAGGAAAGGGAAAAACCATGGGCGGAAGCAATCCCTATATTGAAGAGGTCAAGTACAAGCCCGCCACGAAGAAATTCAAGGTCACGTTTCTTCCGAGCGGCAAGACCATTGAGGTGGACCCGGAAAAGGTTCCCTACGGCCACAACGGTTTGCCGGGAAGCATCCTTGATATCGCCGAGGGCTTCAAGATGGGGCTCGATCATGCCTGCGGCGGAGTGTGCGCGTGCTCGACCTGCCACGTCAGCGTTCTGCAAGGGCTCGAGTCGTGCAACGAAGCGACCGACGCCGAACTCGACGAGCTCGATGAAGCGCCGGGAATCACCCCGAAGTCGCGCCTCGGCTGCCAGACCGTGCCCGACGGCACGACGGACATCGTTGTCGAAATTCCCGACTGGAACAAGAACTACGCGAAGGAACTGGACCATTGACGACCCGGTCAGGGTCGTCATCCTGAGGAGCGCAGCGACGAAGGATCTCTCTGTTCTTGTCGCGGATTCTCTTAACCCGTTGAGGAGCACTCATGCCGCCGACATTCGACTGGGACAACACCGAAGACATCGCCATCGCGCTGGCGGATGCGCATCCGGAAACCGATCCGCTGACCCTGCGTTTCACCGACATGCACAAATGGGTGATCGAGCTGCCCGGCTTTGCCGGAGATCCGAAGTCCTCGAACGAAGGCAAGCTCGAAGCCATTCAAATGGCGTGGCACGAAGAATTTCAGGATCGCCAGTCTTAAAAAAGCTGTCAGTATTCAGTCATCAGTTGTCGGTCACATCTGCTGCGCTTACGCGCGCTTGCTTGAAGACTGAGGACTGACAACTGAAACCTTTCGGCCGTTTGTCTATCCGGCGGATTTTCGTTACCCTAACAGAATTGCGGTTGTCTGCCGCACTACACGTGGCGCTATGGTGCAATGGTTAGCACGCGGCCCTTTCAAGGCTGAAATACGGGTTCGACTCCCGTTAGCGCTACCAACCCCTCGCACACAGCTCCGACCTCGCGCACTCCTGTAGTTGAAGCACCAGACGCCACCCCCTAGAAGGGCGGCGTCCAGAGCGGTGCCCTCCCCGGTTTGGCAAGCCCCCGGCAGAAAGGCTGTCCGGCCGCACTACTGCAAGCAAGGCAGGTTCCTTGCAGAGTGGAGCGGCGGCCTCGCGCTGCGGGATGAATATCCCTCTCATTTCCGTTGAGCAAAGGCCTACGGTTGCAGAGTCTCCGGCGCCCACGGGTAAGGGCAGTAGAGGGCAGCCGAATTTGTAACCTTTTGAAACAAACCGGCAGGATTAGCTGTTGATGAGGGTGTGCCAGTCAATCGTAAGATATGTAGAATCATGGAGTTATGGCAAGTCTTGGTCTGGCCTGGGACTTGCACCAGTAGAGGAGCAGATGTAGAGATTGTGCGTTGGTCTGGAGTGTCTCGATGAGATGGAATGGCAGGGAGAACGAACAAGGCTTCACGATGGTGGAGACGGTCGTTGTGGTTGCGTTGATCTCCGTCGTTGTCTGCATGGCAATTATCAGCTCCGGAATCGGCAACATGAATAGCCAAGCCGATAAGGCCATGGGTTATGTGAACGGTCAGCTTCGGGTCGCGCGTGGCATGGCGATTTCGCAGCGCCGCAACATCCAAGTGGCATTTAACGGAACGAATCACGTTCTGCTCACTCGCCAGGAAGTGGGAGGTGGCCAGACGCCATTTCTCGACAACCCCGCCGACGTGAATGGAATTCCCTGGGAAGGCCCGGCGGTTTATGCCGTCGTGGTATCCACTGATACGCCGATGGCATTTGGGAACGGCGCCGCAATCAAATTTGTCAATGCATCGACGGGCGGCGTGCCGGGCCCGACGATGATGTTCAACACGGCGGGGCAGTTCGTTGACAACACCGGGGCGCCGCTCAATGGAACCGTTTTTATGGGAATAGTCGGCCGGCCAAATACGGCGCGCTCCGTGACGGTGCTGGGCGCAACAGGCCGCGTACGTTCATACCACTGGCTCGGAACCGGTTGCGGTCTGGCTAATTGCTGGATCGAGTGAGTAGGGAGCGATGAGAATGATGCGTCGGCGTATGAAACATAGCACAGGACAACAGGGATTCACGCTGATCGAGGCGATGATAGCCATGGTGGTGTTGTCCTTCGGCATCCTGGGGCTGGCCGTTGTGTACGCGCAGGGCATTCAGTACGCGAACACGGCGCAGATGGACTATATCGCCGGGCAGAAGGCGCAAGAGGCCGTGGAGTCCATCTTCGCGGCGCGCAACGCGGAGCAATTGAGCTGGGCGCAAATCCAGAACACAACGAGCTGTACGGGCGCTATCTGCGGCGTGTTCCTGACCGGCGGGCAGCCGCTGCTGTCCCCGGGGCCGGATGGTGTGGTGGGTACAGCCGACGATGACGCCGCCAATCCCGATAAGGTGATCCAGAACCCAGGGAACGACGGAAAAATGGGAACGGTGGATGATGCCATCTGGGTCCTGAGTGGCCCCATGAATCGAACGATCTTGATTCAGGACTTGCCGGGAGAAGCGAACCTTCGCCAGATCACGGTCACGGTCAACTTCCAGGTGGGTGGATACGCCCGCCAATACACGCTGGTCACGTACATTTCCGCGTTCGCCTGAGGACGGCGCTAAGGAGCCGGGAACATGAAGAAGCAGACAGGATTCACGCTTGTGGAACTTTTGGTGGCCATCGCAGTGTCGTCGATCATTGTCGGCGCGGCTGTGCTGTCGTTCAGCGATGCGGTCAAGGTGAACGCGCGCGTGACCCAGATGAGCAACATGTCTGACAATTTGCGCGCCGGGCTGAACTTGGTCGTTCAGGATTTGCTGCAAGCCGGGACTGGCATACCCACCGGTGGAATCCCCGTTCCCAATAATGCCATTGGCGCCGCCGCGTGCACCAACGTAGGCGCAAGCCGTCCGGGGCCTGCCACGCTGCCGGCTGCTCCCGGAGGCACACCGGCTCTGACCTTTCCGAATTGCAGCGTGCTGCCGGCGATTGAACCCGGCTTCACACTCGGGCCCACCATGATCCCTGTGGACGGCACCGTGGCCGGCACCACGGACCTTATTACCCTGCTTTATGCAGACAACGCGGCGGGCCTGCTGAACAAGACGGTGGTTGATAACGTGAACTGCGCCGGCGGCACCATCAACGGTACGGGAACGAGCGTAACCTTTGCCGCGGCGTGCGCCAACCTGGGAGCGGGCGGCATCCAGGTGAACCCCGGCGATTTGATCATGTTCACAAGTTCGGTGGGCAACGCCATCCAGACGGTGACAGGAAGCGCCGGACAGACGCTGTCTTTTGCGGCGAATGATCCATTCAAATTGAACGCGACGGGCCAGCCCAGCGGCACCATCCTGCAGATCAAGAGCGGAGCCAATTTCCCGAATGGAACCACGGCGACGCGAATCTGGCTGATCACCTACTACCTGGATAAGTGGACGAACCCCCAGCAGGCGCGCTTGATCCGCCAGGTGAATTTCAACCCACCGCAACCCGTGGGTGAAACGATCGAGTCGCTGAATTTTACCTACGACTACATCAACGGCACGCCGGTTCCGCTGACGCTTCAGACGGGGGTGCCGGTGGGCTATACGGAGGGCCAGATTCGCTCGGTCAACGTATCCGTGGGAACGCGTTCGGACAGAATCATGAGCGCACTGAAGACCAAGAATCTATATCTCCGCAACAATTTAACGACTCAAGTCACGATCCGAAGCCTGGCTTTTTACAACAAGTACAACTGAGGACTTACGGAAGAAGTCTTGAACCGCCGTGAGATTCTGGCCGGGAAGCATGGGAGCAGAGTTCCAAGAGGCAGGGCGATGGCGGCGGAAGCTATTGGAAGATTTGAATGAGCTGTTAGAAGGAGCGAGGCAATGAGAGTCGTAAACATGATGAAGCGGCGACAGAATGGTATCGCGCTGCTCACAACCCTGTTGTTGCTGCTTCTGATGTCCAGCCTGTTGGTCGGCTTCATCATGCTGGTGATGTCCACCCAGCGTCTCTCCGGAATGGACGACGACCAGAGCAAGGCGTTTTACGCCTCCGAAGCCGGCATGGAGAAGATTACGGCGGACCTCGGTACGCTGTTTGGCCAGACCTATTCACCGAGCGGCAATCAAATCAACGGCATCGTCACCGCCGTCGCCGGTACCACGGGCGGCCCTCCTGCGCTTGGCAACGGGACAACCTACAATAGCGCCGTAAGCGTCACGGGAGCCAATCTGATCACGTGCCCCGCGGTCGGTCTCCCTGGCGGCGGCGTTCCGATCGCCAAGGGCGGATCAGGGTATGAAATCGGTTTCTGCGCGGATCCGAACGGCAATCCCGTCGCGCAAACCATCACGATTAACTCGAGCTCCTCCGCCTACCAGGGCATGCAAGCTCTGGCGACGACGTACAAACTTCTCGTGACCGCCCAGACGACCGGCGTGAATGGAGGGTCCGAGGTGAAGATGCTTCGGACGACGCAGAGCGTGGGGATTCCCATGTTCCAATTCGGAGTGTTTTCGGATATGGACCTGAGTTTCCACGCCGGCCCTACCTTCAATTTCGGCGGGCGCACACATACGAATGGAAATCTCTTTCTCGCTGAAGGCAGCAACAACACCCTCACGATGGCCGACCGGGTGACGGCCTTCGGTGAAGTGGTGCGCGACTACATGGCGAACGGATATCCTCTCGCCAGTGGTGGTTATGGCGGGACCGTCAATATCACGACTTCACCCGGCGGAGGCACCTTTCGAGCGCTGGGAACAACCGAAGGCAGCGTAACGGGTGGCGTGCCGGGAATCGCCGCCCTCCCCACAACCCCCACCGGAAACTGGCTCACGATTTCCCTGTCAGCGCCAGCGGCCGGTTACTCGGGAAACCTGCGTAACAATAAGACCGGCGTGACAAGACTGAATTTGGCCATCACAACGCTGGGCAACGGCCTCACGCAGTCGGTGGACATCCTTCGCCGCCCGCCCAATGCGGCTGAACCTCCCTCCGTCACTGCGGAGCGCCTTTTCGCACAGGCGAGCTTCCGGATTCTTCTCTCGGACAATCCTCAGGACATCATGCAATTGCCCTGCGTGGACCTGACAGCGCAACCGTTTAACCTGGCGGATATCGCCCAGCTCGTTGGGGCAGGAGGAGCGAATTGGATTGCCAAATCCCCGGCAGCGGCGAACTTGTATGCGTTAATGATCGCTGGGGGGGCCAATACCATCCCACTCCCGCTCGCCACTTCGAATGCCCAGACGGTCGGATATTTGGCCAACGACGGATACTGGATCCCGAAAAATTACCCGATCATTAACGGCTACATCAAGATCGAAATCCAGGGCCCTTATGGGAACAACCCCTGCGGGCTGTGGAAAGACGTGACGCAAGAGGTCTTGGCCAAGGGCTATGTGGGAAAGAATATCCGTCCCGTTGCGGGCGGACCCTACAATCCCTCGATGCCCGGTCTGCCCGGGGCGACTGTGGCGTCGCAAGTTCCCGTAGGAGCCCCCTGTGCGGAACCCCATCCGAATGCCATCATTCGCCTGGAACGCGTGCGGGACAATCCGACCACCGGTGGAGCGGCCGGTCTCGGCGGGTGCGGCACCGTGTCCGTGGCCAGTCCGCCTCACGATTTCTGGCCCAACGTACTCTTCGACCCGCGTGAAGGTGCCCTTCGGGAGGGCCCGAACCCGAACAATGCGAAAACACCCACCCTGGGTGGCGTAATGGACTACATCGAGATTGACGCCAAGAACCTCGCGGCTTACCTCAAGGCTGCCGTTACGGGCAATAAAGCGC
>JBGPGF010000032.1:0-20221 GCA_041483755.1 Terriglobia bacterium
AAACAATATGCCGAATCCTCCCTCCTGTCAAGCTTGCGCCGCAGTGGTTGACAGGTTGGGGGGCGGGGGCTAGTATCCGCGCATAATCCGCACGAGAGGCCCAAGACAAATTTATTTAGGGAGGGAACGGTGAATCCAGAGACTCGTTTGCGCGTTTTACGTGTGGCGTTGGTTGCTGTCGGCTTGATTTTTATTGTTGGCGTGTATCCGCTGATGATGTCGGTGTGGCCGTCGGGTTGGCGGTGGTCGCCCAATCAGCCGGAGTACGAGCAGATGATCCTGGGAGTCTATGCCACGCTGGGGATATTTCTGCTGCTGGCGTCGCGGAACCCGCTGCAGCATCGCAGCCTGATTTGGTTCACGGTGTGGTCGAGCCTGGTGCACGCAGGAATCATGACCGTGCAGGCGATCCAAATGCCCCACGAGCACGGTCACCTTTTCGGAGACATTCCGGCGCTGGCGATTGTGGCGTTGGTACTGGCGATTTTGACGCCGCGCGGAGCGGCTGGAGAACCAGCGAAGGCCGCGGGCTGAGGGGCGGAGTGGCCCTTCGCCAGAACCGTTTAGGATAAACGAGCGAAAGGCGCCCGCTTCGGAAAGCGGCCGCTACAAGTGCACGACCATTGCGCCTCAGCGTGAACTCAAGCTGTGCCCTCCGCAGATCCGCGGATTCCCGAACGGAAAAAGAAACCAGCGAAAAAACCAGCGGCCGGCGTGAAACGATGCGGGCAACCGGTTCACTACGGTACAAGCCCCGCCGGAAGCACTTTGTCGGCCGGCTACCCCAACGACCCGGCACTCGTCCCAGAGCCAAACAGAAGGCGTCGGCGGGGCACAGAATAGGAGGGAGACCTATGTTCGGAAAAGTTATGAGGGGTTTGCGGGTTGCGGCGCTGAGGCTGGTCGCCGCAGGCGTGTTCTATTTGGCGTTCACCGGCGGGCAAGCGTTTGCCGCGACGTATTCGTGCGGCAACCCGTCATCGGGCCACTGTTACGGTGTGACCAGCTGGCGGGAAAAACCGGAGTATTTCGGAGCGTACACGGACATCGTGCGCGCCGCGATGAGCTGCCCATCGGGATGCGGAGGGTTCGTGGATGACGAGATCTGGTTGATTGACGACAAGTCCAGCGGATGCACAGGAAATCCGTTCGGGATGTGCTGGGTCGAAGCGGGATACTTTTTCATTGACGGCTCGAGCAGCGCGCAATACTTCTGGGCGGACAGCCGGCCCATGAACACCAGCACGTTCAACCTGCACATTCTGGGGGACACGGAAGCAGTGGGCGCCACCAACCACTACATGATTATCAAGGACGCTCGCGGGGCGGCCGGAATTTTTCAGGTGTGGGTGTACAACGATTCGCTGAGTACGCTCTATCAGGGCACATCCACCAGCAACACGATGAGCGGAAACATCGCCATGATCGGGCAGGAACTGGCGGGGACAAAGGACGCCTCGGCAGGAAACGCCAATTTTACGCGAAATATCTGGGCCGTCCAAGCTCTGGGGCCCGAGTATGTGTTCTGGTACAACCGCCAAACGACGACAACCGGCATCTCCCACCAGGACCCGCCGTTCGCGTCCTGGACCGTCAATCCGTCATCGCCACCGCCTCCCGAGGGCGGCCAATTCACCACGCATTGCTGCAGCTAGGCAGAAAGGAAGAAAAATTAATCATGCGCCGAACAATTTTACATGCACTTATTTTTCTCGGATGCCTCGGATGGGTGAGCGGGTGCCGCCACAAAGAGGGACCCGAGGAGCAGAAGAAGATTGCTTTGCATCTCCCCGAAGGCACGCCGAAACGCCCGCAAGGTTCCGCGGCGCTGACGGTGAAGCCCGGGCCGCAGCCCTTTACCAAGGCGGATGTGGCGAACTACTTCAAGACGCACAATCTGCCGATGAACATGAGCTCGACGAACGATTTCCAGGTGGATACGCTGGAGTTCTTGACGAACAAGGACGTGAGCGACCGGCTGCGCGGCGCTTCGCCGGGCCTGGCGGACAGCGCCATCGTGGGTCTCGCGACGCTGCGCGGCTTGTTCATCTTTACCGGTCCGCCACAGACAAAGCCTGCGCGGTTTGCGCGAGCCTATGCCGCCTTCGACGCCACAAGCGGGAATCTCGTGATGATCGGCACGCTCGATCAAGGGGAACAACCCAATCAGCCGAAATAGGGCCTAAACTTTTCAAAACTCAAACGGCCGCGTGGAATTGCCTGCGAGGGCGGTTCGCGCGGCCATTTTTCTTGCGTGGAGGCAGGCATGATGGCGGCCGGCACTTGAGCTCACCCACTCGGTGATTCACGGCATTGTAAGCGAGTTTCGCCGGTTTGCGCACGGGCGAACGAGTCCGATACAATCCGGGCAGAGCGTTCTGGATGACGGAAAAGACAGCCAAGCCGCGGATCGTGATTGGCGCAGACCACGCCGGTTATCATGTGAAAGAGACGATTCGGGAGTACCTCGAAGGGGCGGGGTACGCGGTGGAGGATTTAGGGACGTGGTCGGATGAGTCCGTGGACTATCCGGACTATGGCCGCAAAGTGGGCGAGAGCGTGGCGGCGCGGCGAAACGATCTGGGAATCGCCGTCTGCGGGACGGGAATCGGGATTTCCATTGCGGCGAATAAAATTCCGGGGATTCGCGCGGGAGTGGCGCACGACACGATGACGGCGCGGCTGGCTCGGGAACATAACGATGCGAATGTGCTGGCGGTGGGCGGTCGCGTGGTGACGGACGCGCAAGCGATTGAGGTGGTAAAGGCGTTTTTGGCGGCGCAATTTGCGGGCGGAAGGCACCAGAGAAGGATTGAGAAGATCCAAGCGATCGAGGCGGAAGAAAAAGCGAAGAATTAACACAGCGGGCACAGAGAAAAATCATAAAAAGAATTTAACGCACAGGCGCAGAGGTCGGAGAGAAAAAGAACCGGCGGCGAGAGATCCGGAGCAAGGGGAGAGGCGAATGAGTCAGACGGCGGCGGTGACGACGGCGGCGAATGAGCGGATGAAAAGGCCGCTGGATGCGGTGGACCCGGAGATTGCGGATTGGCTGCGGCATGAGGCGAAGCGGCAGCTTACGGGATTGGAGCTGATTCCATCGGAGAACCTCGTTTCGGAGGCGGTGCTCGAGGCCATGGGGTCCATCTTCACGAACAAGTACGCCGAAGGGTATCCGGGGAAGCGGTACTACGGCGGGTGCGAATACGCGGACAAAGTGGAGCAGCTTGCGATTGACCGCGCGAAGGAGCTGTTTGGCGCGGCGCACGCCAATGTGCAGTCGCATTCGGGGACGCAGGCGAACGTGAGCGTGTACATGTCCGCGCTGCAGATGGGCGACACGGTGCTGGGGATGAACCTGGCGCACGGCGGGCACCTGACGCACGGGCATCCGCTGAATTTTTCAGGGCGGATGTACAAGTTCATCGCCTACGGCGTGCGGAAAGACACGGAGCAGATTGATTACGAGGAATTGGAAAAGCTGGCGCAGGAGCACAAGCCGAAGATGATCGTGGCGGGGGCGAGCGCGTATTCGCGCGTGATTGATTTCGAGCGATTCGGCAAGATTGCCAAGGCTGCGGGAGCGCTGTTCTTTGTGGACATGGCGCACATCGCGGGGCTGGTGGCGGCGGGCCTGCACCCGAGCCCGGTGCCGCACGCGGATTTTGTCTCCACGACAACGCACAAGACGCTGCGCGGACCGCGCGGCGGGCTGGTGTTGTGCAAGGAGCAGTACGCAAAAGAGCTGGACAAGCTGACGTTTCCGGGGACGCAGGGCGGGCCGCTGGTGCACACGATTGCGGCGAAGGCGGTGTGTTTGAAGGAGGCGATGGAGCCGTCGTTCGGGGAATATCAGAAACAGGTGGCGGCGAACGCGAAGGCGATGGCTGCGTCGGTGGCCAAGGGCGGCTGGCGGATTGTGACCGGCGGGACGGACAATCACCTGTTTTTGATCGAGCTGCACTCGCGCGGGATGACCGGGCGCGACGCGGAACAGGCGCTGGACCGCGCGGGAATCACGGTGAACAAGAACTCGATTCCGTTCGATCCGCTGCCGCCGATGAAGGCGGGCGGAATCCGCCTGGGGAGCCCTTCGGTGACCACGCGGGGGATGCGCGAGCCGGAAATGGAGCAGATCGGGGCGTTCATCGCGGAGATACTGTCGCATCCCGGCGACGCGGGCGTGGAGCAGAAAGTGCGCGCGCAGGTGAAGGAATTGGCGCTGCGTTTTCCGGTCTACGAGCAGCGGCAAGGCGGCCCCGCGCGGGGCTAGCGCGCAGCGGACCATTCCAGCGAAAACTGAAGTTTTGACACCTGTACGTTTCACGGGTGCGCGTACCCGCGTGCCGCTGACCCAAGACTGGCCCTCCGGTCAGTAGATTTCCCCGCATATAAAAGATAGTTTGACATGGGACGGAAATGAGAACCCACAAGACAAGGCGCACAGGGCAGCGATTGATGCCGGTTGCGGTGCGGCCTTCCTTGCCCATGCACTGGCCGCAGTAGCCGGAATGGCTGGGGTGAGGCCGGAGGGTTCTCCAGGGTGGCAACATCCTCTGAGGGGCAAAAACGATGGAAACTGAAGCCTTCCGCGAATTCAAGGCAGGACTGGCGCTGCTGAGAGACAACTATCCACAAAAGGCGCTCCCGCACATGCGGCGCGCCGCGGAGTTGGATCACAATAATCCGTACTACATGTCGTATCTGGGCGTGATCCTGGCACGATCCGAGCGGAAATGGGGCGAAGCGGAGCAGCTTTGCGATTCCGCGGTGCGGCTGAAGAGAAACCAGGCGCAACTGTATCTCAATCTCGCGGAGGTGTACGCCACGGCGGGCCGCCGCGAAGATGCGGTTGAGGCGCTGCAATCGGGTTTGAAGTTCGCGCGGAGGGATGTGCGGCTGAATCTGGCCATCAACCGGCTGACGCCGCGCCGCGATCCGGTACTGAGATTTCTTCCGCGGCAGCATGCGTTGAACAAGCAACTCGGAGCGCTGCGGCACCGGACGATGCATTTCTTCGGGCAAGACTGACGAATTTCCTCCACCCCCCAAACAAGAAAGGGCGGTCCGGTTCGCCGGACCGCCCTTTCTTTTTGCAGGAACTCCAAAAGAAAATCCAGGCTCGCAGGGCTACCTGTTGCGCCGCGGAACGCTGAACTGCGTGGAACTTGCCAAGAGACCCATCTCCATCAGTAGTTTGATGCCGACGCCAAACATTCCGGTAAGGAGCGGCTCGACGCGGGTGACTTCGGCAAGGTATTCGCGGTTGATGGCCGTGGGGTCCTCCGAATACGGCAAGGTGACGAAAAGCCGCATGCCAAGTTCGTAGGAATCCAGGTTGGTGTGGAAGAAAATGCCGGAGCGGGAAACGCTGAGTGTGCCGCGCACGTCCTCGAAATTCTCAATCTCGGGATTCGAGGGGCGCGCACGCAGGACTTGCGTGATCTTGCAGCGGCGGGTGCCGCGGCGCTCGGGCTGCGGCTTGGAGCGAGCTGGGGGAGTGACTTGCTTTGGCACCATGCTGAGTTCTTCCTCACGGCTCGCGAAAGTTGCAACGCCCTGCGGGCCATCTACGTCCGGATTCAATGACACTGATATTGTAAGCGGTGGGGCAGGGGAAACTCCATAGCGGAGTCGTACCCTGAGTAATGGTGGGACTTCACCCCCAGGCTGGTACGGAGGTACCAGACAGCGGCGATGAGGTGGTGAGAAGGGGCTACGAGTCCCGAATCGGACCCGGTTCTGGACTAGGTACCGAATTGGGACCAGAAGAGGGCGCGGGGGGATGCATTCCCTCTGTGCAAGCCTCAGAGAATCTAGAGGATACGAATAGAAAAAGGGTCGGAAAGGCCTCGTAGATTTGGGCAGCGAATTGCAATGTTGGGGGTTTCTCCTGAGCGTGAAGTGCCCAAGAATGTACCGGGCAGGCACGGAGAAACAAGAACGAGGCGAGGAAAGTCCCTATGGCAACAACGATGCGCCCGGGTCCGCTGGTTCTGCCGCCAATGCTGGACGGCCCGCGGATCAACAGAAAGCTTCTGTTCGGTGAACGGCCCAGCAAGGTGTTTAGTCCGCAGATGGTCAGCGCGAAAACGCGGATGTATGTGGCCGCGGAAAACCGGCTGCTGCGCGAAGCGCTGGCGCGGATGCTGGCCAAGCGAAGCGAGATGGAAATTGTGGGACAGGGTTCGGTTGCACCCGATCTCCCGGAACACCTGCAGAACAGCGAAGCGGAGATTCTTCTTTTCAGCTCCACCGGGCAGCTGGCGGAAGACCTGGGGCTGGTGCGCGCGATTCGGATGCGCGATCCGGAGATTTACATTCTGCTGATGGGCATGACTGGCGAGGAGACGGAGTTTCTCCAGTGCGTGCGGGCGGGCGTGAGGGGATATCTGTTGCGAGACGCCTCTGCAGAGGAAGTGCTCGCAGGCGTGCGCGTGGTGCGAACCGGAGGCTCGGTTTGCTCGCCGGAATTGTGCCGCGTCCTGTTTCAATATTTTGAGCGCGAAGCGGGGGCGCTGCCATCGGCCAGCCTGCGCGAACGGCTGGGTTTCACGCGGCGCGAGCAGCAGCTCATTCCGCTGGTGGCCCGCGGGCTGTCGAACAAAGAGATTGCCAATCATTTCTGCCTCTCCGAACAAACGGTGAAGAACCATCTCTACCGCATGAAACAGAAGTCGGGCGTGGAAGACCGGCTGGGCATTGTCCGGCTCTGCCGCACGCACGGCTTTCCCGTCTAGCGGACCGCTTCACTCTCCAGAACTCCAATCCAAGTCTGCAATCGTGCGAAGGGCGCCGCTCCGGCGCCTTTCCGCGCGGCCTGGTGACTCCAGATGCGCCGATGTGCGAAGCTGTGGGCGGCGAGGGGCTATCCAAGTGAAAAAACGATTCAACGAGCTGAGCGAGAAAGAGATTCTGGCGCTGGCGATTTCGCTGGAAGAGGAGGACGCGCGGGTGTACTCCGACTTCGCGGACGGCCTGCGCGAATCCTACCCGGCGACGGCGAAGATGTTCGAAGAA
Organism: Terriglobia bacterium; assembly: GCA_041483755.1. Taxonomy (GTDB): domain Bacteria; phylum Acidobacteriota; class Terriglobia; order Acidiferrales; family UBA7541; genus Acidiferrum. The sequence continues at coordinate 7,021 of JBGPGF010000032.1, forward strand.
ATGCAGGCGGAAGAAGGCACGCACCGGACGCGGCTCATCGAAATGTTCCGCCAGCGATTCGGCGAGCACATTCCGCTGATCCGGCGCGACGACGTGAAAGGATTCCTGGAGCGCAAGCCGGTGTGGCTGGTCCGGCCGCTGGGGATCAGCACCGTGCGGAAACAGGCGGAAATCATGGAGCTGGAGACGCGGCGGTTCTACGAGCGCGCCGTGAGCCGCCTGACCGACGCCTCCACGCGGGAGCTGCTGAATCAATTGGCCGACACCGAACGGCAACATTATGCGCTGGCGGGATCGCTCGAGGAGAAGCATCTAACACCCAGCGCGAAGGCCGAAGAGGAAGTGTCGAACCGGAAGCTCTTCGTGCTGCAGATCGTCCAGCCGGGGCTGGCGGGGCTGATGGACGGCTCGGTCTCGACGCTGGCGCCGATTTTCGCGGCGGCGTTTGCGACGCACAAGAGCTGGGACGCTTTCCTGGTAGGACTGGCAGCGTCGGTGGGCGCCGGGATTTCGATGGGATTCGCGGAAGCGCTGTCGGATGATGGCTCCTTGACGGGCCGCGGCTATCCGTGGCTGCGCGGGGTCGTTTGCGGCCTGATGACGACGGCGGGCGGCATTGGCCACACGCTGCCCTTTCTCATTGCAAGTTTTCGGGCGGCCACAGTGGTTGCCGTCATTATCGTTGCCGCCGAACTCGCGGTGATCAGTTATATCCGGCATCGGTACATGGACACGCCGTTTTTGCAGGCGGCGTTTCAGGTGGTCGTCGGAGGCGTGCTGGTGTTTTTGACGGGGATACTGATCGGGAGTTCGTGAAGCGGCATAACAGGTGGAGCAATCTGCGGCGCGGAGCAGAGCCGGCCCTCCACCAGAGAATGCAAGACGGCTCGCCACTTCAAACTCGATCAGCGGTAGTAGGCGGCGGTGACGTACTGCTGGAGCATGCGCTGGGTGTTGAAGAAGGAGCCGTTGAGGGCGATGGCGTGGAGCATGACGGCAAGGTAGGCGTCGTGGTTTGAGTAGAAGAGGGGGAGGATCACGCTTTCGAGCTTGTGGTAGAGGGCATCGGCTTCGTTTTTCGGGTCGGCGGCGGGTGCGACCGGACGGAAGCGGTCGCCGATGGACCAGCCGGTGACGCCTTCGATGTGGCCTTCGATCCACCAGCCGTCGAGCACGCTGAGGCTCGGAACGCCGTTGAGGGCGGCCTTCATGCCGCTGGTGCCGGAGGCTTCCAGCGGGAATTGCGGCGTGTTCAGCCAAAGGTCCACGCCCGCGGTGATTTTTCCACCCAGCTCGAGATTGTATTCGTCCAGGTAAACCACGGGAACTTCCGGATGCAGAGCTTCGCGGGCCGCGAAGATGCGCTTGATGATCTCCTTGCCGCCGCCATCATGCGGATGCGCCTTGCCCGCAAAGACCAATTGGAAGGGACCGGAAGAGGCAGCAATGCGCTTGAGGCGCTCGATGTCGGAAAGAATGAGGTCGGCGCGCTTGTAGCCGGTGGCGCGGCGGGCGAAGCCGATGGTAAAGACTCCCAGATCGAATTGGCGTCCCGTGCGCTGGCGAATGATTTCGAGCAGCTCGCCCTTGGCGGCGAGGTGAGCGCGCAAAACGTCTTCGGTGGGGAGGCCGAGCGCGGCGCGCAGGCTGAAATTGTCTTCGCGCCAGCCGGGAATGTAACGGTCAAAGAGCAAGCGGAAGGCCGGGGCAGTCCAGGTGGCGGCGTGGACTCCGTTGGTGATGGCTTCGATATCGTAGCCGCTGAACAGGCTGCGGGAAGTTTCGCCGTGCTGCTTGGCAACGCCGTTGACGTAGCCGCTCAAATTCAGCGCGAGATAGGTCATGTTCAGGCGCGTGCCGGCCTGCGCGGCCTGCTGGAGATCGGGAAACTCGCGTTGTTCCTGCAGCACATTCTTAAGCAGATCCACGCAGAAGACGTCCTGCATGTCCAGAAAGTCCTCGCGGTTGGGGAGGACGCGGGTCACGAGGTCCATGGGGAACTGGTCGTGGCCCGCGGGAACCGGCGTGTGCGTGGTGAAAATGCAGCGGCGGCGAACGGCTTCGATGTCTTCGCCGCGAACGGAACGCCGGCCGGCCTTCTCCGCTTCCTCGTCGAGAAGCTCGAGAGAAAGCAAGCCCGCGTGTCCTTCATTCATGTGGTAGCGGGTGATTCCCGTGTAGCCGAGCGCGCGCAGCATGCGCACGCCGCCGATGCCCAGGATCACTTCCTGGCATAGCCGGTATCGCACATCACCGCTGTAGAGGCTGCCGGTGAGCGAGCGGTCAAATCCGTCATTGGCGGGAAGATCGGCATCGAGGAAATAGACGGGAAGCAGGGAGCCGCGTGCGCCCTTCACCTCGTAGCGCCAGGCGCGCAGCTCGACGCGGCGGCCCTCGATGGCAAGGCTGGCGCGCGGCTCTTCTTCCTGAAGAAAATTCTCCGGGTACCAGTGGACGGGATGCTCGATCTGCGAGCCATCCGCGGCGAACTCCTGGGAAAAATAGCCCTGGCGGTAGAGAAGAGAGACACCCACCATTGGCAACCCGGCGTCCGCAGCGGCGCGGATGGTGTCTCCTGCGAGGACGCCCAGACCGCCGCTATAGGTGGGCATGGCGCTTTCCAGCGCAATCTCCATTGAGAAATATGCGATCGAGCGCCGTGACGGCCGTACAGACGTTCTGGCCCTGTCTTCCATCGTGTGCAGTTCTCCGTCGGGTGAGGGGGAATCGCCGGCAGCATGCCTGGCGCAATCGAACGTGAGAACTCTATTGTGTAAAAAATAATCGCGCATGGCAAGGGCTTCCGCGACTCGGGCAAGCCGGAATGGCGCCGGGGCTGAAAAGTTCCTGCCCGCTGGAGTCACCGAAGGCGCCATGTGATATAAGGAACGGTTTGAGTCAGGAAGGGGTGTCCGATGCGTATTCGAATGCTTTGCGTTTTGCTTTCGGGAGCGCTGTGTCTCGCGGGCGCGGCGGCGGCGCAGGAGCCGGCTCCGGCGTATAAGAATTCAAAGCTTTCGATCGAGGAGCGCGTTGCGGATTTGCTGAAGCGCATGACGCTCGAAGAAAAGGCGGAGCAGCTCACCGGCGGGCGGCGCGGCCAGATGGGACTGATTGGGCCAGCGGGAGAATATTCGAAAGAACAAGCGGCCGATGCGTTTCGCTCATTGTTTCGCGAGGATTCGCGCATGACCACGCGCGACCGGGCGACGCTCTTGAATGCCGCGCAGCGATATCTGGCGCAGAAGACGCGACTGGGGATTCCGGCGATTTTCATGGGCGAGGCGCTGCACGGATTCATGGCCTATGGAAGCACGAGTTTTCCGCAGGTCCTGGGGCTGGCTAGCACGTGGGACCCTGATTTGGTGAAGCAGATCTTCACCGCCGCGGCGGATGAGATGGCTTCCAGCGGGACCAGTCAGGCGTTCACTCCGGTGCTGGATTTGGCGCGCGATCCGCGCTGGGGCCGCACGGAGGAAACCTATGGCGAGGATCCGTATCTGGTTTCGAGGATGGGAGTGGCGGCGATTACGGGCTTGCAGGGAGACGCGTTCCTGGTTGACCGCTTCGCGGTCACGCCATCGATTGACCGGCATCACGTTCTGGCGACGATGAAGCATTTCGCGGCCCATGGCCAGCCGGAGAGCGGCACGAACACGGCCCCGGCGAATTTCTCCGAGCGAGAACTTCGTGACACGTTCCTGGTGCCGTTTCGCGCGGCCGTGCAGGAGGCGCACGTCGGAAGCGTGATGGCTTCGTACAACGAAATTGACGGCGTCCCCTCGCACATCAATCATTGGCTGCTGGACAAGGTGCTGCGGCAGGAATGGGGATTCAACGGCTACGTGACCTCGGATGGCGGAGGACTGCAGATGCTGGTCGAGACGCACGGCGTGGCCGCGGACTTCGCGGAAGCGGCGCGGAAGTCGCTGGCGGCCGGCGTGGATTACGACCTTTCGGACGGAGCGGTCTTTCGCACGCTCCTCGAGCAGGTGAAACAAGGCAAAGTGCCGGAAGCAGAGGTGGATCGCGCGGCCGGGCGGGTCCTGGCGGCAAAATTTCGGCTGGGCCTTTTCGAGAACCCCTACGTGGACCCGGACTACGCGCAAAGGATCACCAACAGCCCGGAACATCAAAAGCTGGCGCTGAAGGCGGCGCAAGAGGCCATCGTTTTGCTCAAGAATGAGGGCAATCTCCTGCCGCTCGATCTGAAGAAGATGAAGACGGTAGCGGTGATTGGGCCCAACGCCGCGGACGTACACCTCGGGGGATACAGCCGCGACCCGGGCCGCGGAGTGAGCATTCTGGATGGAGTCCGCAATCGAGTGGGCCCCGAAGTGAAGGTGCTGTTTGCCGAGGGGTGCAAGATTACGAAGGGAAAGCAGGGATGGGCGGGGTGGTACGAGAACGACACGCAGGCGGCGGATGCGCACGCCCAACAGGACAGCATCCGCGCGGCGGCGGAAACCGCGCGAAAGGCGGATGTGGCCATTCTGGTAGCAGGGGAAACCGAAAGCACGAATCGGGAAGCGTGGGCGGAGAATCACCGGGGTGATCGCGACTCGCTCGACCTGCTCGGCGCGCAGGAGGAGCTGACCCGTGCGGTCATCGAAACCGGCACACCGACCGTGCTGATTTTGCTGAACGGAAGGCCGCTATCCATCAACTTCGCGGCGGAACATGTGCCCGCCATTCTCGAAGGCTGGTACCTGGGACAGGAAGGCGGGACAGCGGCCGCGCAGGTTGTGTTTGGCGACGTGAATCCCGGCGGGAAATTGCCCATCACGTTTCCGCGCTCGGTGGGCCAGCTCCCCGATTTTTACAACCATAAGCCGTCTCGAAACCGCGGTTATATCTTCACGACGCGCGAACCGCTCTTCCCGTTCGGCTACGGACTCAGCTACACAAAGTTCAAGTTCGACAACTTGCGGCTGGAGCCCGCCAGCATCAAACCGGGAGAAAGCGCGACGCTGCACGTTGACGTGATGAACATTGGGGACCGGGAGGGCGATGAAGTCCCGCAGCTTTACATTCATCAGCGCGTAAGCTCGGTGACACGGCCGGTGATGGAATTGCGCGGGTTCCGGCGGGTCCATTTGAAGGCCGGAGAGAAAATAACGGTGGAATTCAAGCTCACACCGGATGCCCTGGCGTTGCTCGACTTAAGCATGCACCGCATCGTCGAACCCGGGACATTCGATGTGCTGGTGGGGCCGAGTTCGGCGGAGACGATGGCGGCTCCGCTGCGCGTCGTGCCGGAATAGGCGAAAAGCGGGGGCTCGTCAGCTTCGAGATGTCGCAAGAGACTGTTGGCGAGTGGAGTCCCTGACGACGAGGCGAGGCTCCAGAAGAATGGGCTTGTGGCCCGCAGGCGCTTTGTTTTCGACGAGGCTGAGAGCCAGCTTGGCGGCGCGCTGTCCGATGGCCACGCTTTGTTGGTCCACGCTGGTCAGCGGCACGCGCAGAAAGTTGTCGTAGTAGCTGTTCCCGCAGCCGACCAGGGCGATGTCCTGTGGGATGCGAAGTCCAGCCTCCAAGATGGCGTTCATGGCTCCCATGGCGGCGGGATCGTTGTAGCAGAAAATTGCATCGGGGTGGGGAACGAGCTTGATCAACCCTTTTGCGGCGTCGTAACCGGCCTGGTCGCCCGTTTCCTCCACCCTGTTCTTGCTCACGATGTAATCCTCGCGAACCGGCAGGCCATGTTGAGCCAGCGCCTTCTTGTACCCTTCGAGACGTCCAAGAATCGGACTCAGTCCCTCGGCGCTGAGGTGCGCGATTCGCCGGCAGCCGATGTCAATCAGATGCTCCGTGGCCAGGGAGCCGACGCGTTCGTCATCCACGCCGACAAAATGCGCGGAAAGACCGGGGACAGTACGGTCAATGAGGACATAAGGGATGCCGGTCTCCTCGATGCGACGGAAGGTTTCGACGGTCAATTGGGCGGAAGCGATGAGCAGAGCATCCACCCGGCGGGCGACGAGCTGGTCAATGGCCTGCTTTTCGTGCTCCGTGTCCTGCTCCGAGGATGAAATGACGAGCGTGAATCCGCTGGAGCGCAAAACGCCGGCGGAGCCGCAGGCAACCTCCGAAAAAAAGGAATTCACGAGATCGGGGATGACCAAACCCACGGTGTAGGAGCGGCCGGTCACCAGGGCGCGGGCCGCCAGGTTCGGGCGGTAATTCAGCTCCTTGACGCGCTGGAGGACGCGCTGGCGCGTTTCGCGGCTGATGTCGGAGTGATCCCGCAGGGCCTTCGAGACAGTAATTACGGACACCCCGAGATCCTTGGCTATATCCTTCAGCCGCACCGTCATGCAAAGAGATTAGCATGACGTAGAAAAGACGCCAATCCTACTCCGGACTGTTGACAGAGGAAGCGGGCTAGGGTAGGAAACAAGGGCCGTAAACGATTCCTTTGGGGGAAATTGGGTCCTTGCGGTTGGCGGGAATGCCGGGACAGCACTGTCTCCGCAGGGGAATGCGAACTTGCGGCACGGAGGCTGCTGAGATTGCCTCCCGTGGCGCGGAAGAGATGGGTTGACCGCTTCGCGGTCACGAAATGCAAAGACCGCTTCGCGGTCACAAAATACAAGGGCCGCAACGGAGAAGTGAGTAACACCGAGAGAAAGGTGGTCGCGCACGGAAAATGACGGGAATTGATTGGGCCATACTGCTCATCTACTTCGTGTTCGTGCTGGGAATCGGCGTCGCGCTGAAGAGCGCGATGAAAACCAGTACGGACTTTTTTCTGGCCGGCCGCTCCATTCCCGCCTGGGTCTGCGGGCTGGCCTTCCTTTCGGCAAACCTCGGCGCGCAGGAAGTGATCGGGATGGCGGCGTCGGGAGCCAAGTACGGGATTGCCACGAGCCATTTTTACTGGATCGGAGCGATCCCGGCGATGGTGTTCGTGGGCATCTTCATGATGCCATTCTATTACGGATCGAAGGCGCGGTCCGTGCCGGAGTATTTGCGGCTGCGGTTCGATGAGAAGACGCGCGCGCTGAACGCGATATCGTTCGCGACGATGACGGTCTTTTCGTCGGGTATTTCCATGTATGCGATGGCCAAGCTGATTCAGACGCTGCACGTTTTGGATGCGCCGTTCCACCGGCTGGGCATCGATCCCTCCTGGATCTTCCATGTGGGCATCCTGGCTTCCGCCGTGGTCGTGTTGGGATACATCTTATTCGGCGGCCTGACGAGCGCGATCTACAACGAAGTGCTGCAATTTTTCCTGATTGTAGGAGGCTTCCTGCCCTTGGTTTACCTGGGGCTGAAGAACGCCGGCGGGTGGTCCGGGATCAAGGCGCATCTTTCCGCGGATTACACACACGCATGGGTCGGCATGGCGAGCCCGCACACCAACCGGCTGGGCGTTGAATGGTTCGGCCTGGCCATGGGCCTGGGGTTTGTATTGTCGTTCGGGTACTGGTGCACGGACTTTCTGGTGGTGCAACGGGCGATGGCGGCGAACTCGATGAGCGCGGCACGGCGCACACCATTGATTGCCGCGATTCCGAAGATGCTGTTCCCATTCCTGGTGATTCTCCCCGGGCTGATCGCGATATCGCTGCCGACGCCCGCGGCGACGCAATCCCTGGTGGCCTCGGCTGACGGTCGGGTGATAGCAAGCACGCAGCCGCCGGGCCAGGGGCTGATCCCCGTGAAGGTGGATGAAACGACGGGGAAGGCCGTGCTCGACAAGAACGGAAAGCCGCAGCTCGACTACGACCTGGCGGTTCCCACGCTTTTGCTGCACTACTTTCCAACGGGAATGCTGGGGCTGGGGCTGACGGCGTTGCTGGCCAGCTTCATGTCCGGGATGGCGGGGAACGTGACGGCGTTCAATACGGTGTGGACCTGCGACATCTACCAGTCCTACATCCGGCCGAATGCCACGGACGCGCATTACCTGTGGATGGGACGGATCGCTACCGTCGGAGGGATCACGCTTTCGGTGGGCGCCGCGTACATGGCGAACAGCTTCAACAACATCATGGACATGCTGCAGTTGGTCTTTGCATTCGTGAATGCGCCCCTTTTCGCGACGTTCCTGCTGGGCATGTTCTGGAAGAGGGCGACGGGCCACGGGGCGTTCACGGGATTGCTGGCGGGCACGGCGGCGGCGGCCCTGCACCACGGGATGACGATTCCCACGGGAGCCGGCGCGGGAATCAAGGGCGGTTGGATCGCCATGCTGCACACGTATCCGAGCGAGATGGCTCAGAATTTCTGGACGGCGATCTGGGCGTGGACAACGTGTTTCCTGGTGACCATCCTGGTGAGCTTGCTCACGAGGGCGCCGGAAGAGGGAAAGCTCGTTGGCCTGGTCTATTCCCTGACGCCGCGCCCGAAGGAAGAACACGTGGCTTGGTACGCGCGGCCTGCTGTGCTGGCGATCATCGTGCTCTCCGTGACCGTACTGTTGAATATTGTATTCTGGTGAGGTGCGCCCATGCGGCTTGATATTCGTTTGCCGATCGGACTGCTTTTCGCGGTGTTCGGCGCGATCTTAACTGTTTTTGGCCTGGTGGGAGACCCTGCGCGGTACGAGCAATCCCTGGGGGTCAACATTAACTTGTACTGGGGACTCGTGCTGTTCGTATTTGGCACGGTAATGATTCTCCTGGGCCGCCGGGGGGCGCGCGCCTCTTCGAAGAGCGGTGAGGCAGACTCCAGTCGGTCTCCGCGGCACGACTGAACACGCGCCGACTCTCACCCAATCCCATAAACGTGGCACAATTGCCGGACGGAAGATGATGGAACAAGCGGAGCACCTTCGGAAGCGTTTCCGAGAGCGTTTTGGGACGGAAGCGTCAATATTCCGGGCCCCCGGCCGCATCAACCTCATCGGGGAACATACCGACTACAACGACGGCTTTGTGATGCCCGCGGCCATCGATTCCTACTGCTGGGTGGGCATCAGCCCTCGCGCGGACCGGCGGCTGGTGATTCAATCGGAAGATTTTGGCGAGTCGTTCGAAGCGGAACTTTCCGCCGAGCCGCCACGCCCCAGGGGACGTTGGAGCGATTATCCATTCGGCGTCGCCGTGATCCTGGAAAAAGCCGGCTACCATCTGCGCGGAGCGAACCTTCTAATCCACGGCGAAGTGCCGATCGGCGCGGGGCTCAGTTCGTCCGCTGCCGTGGAAGTCTCCACCGCCTACGCGCTGCTGGCGAACTCGGGATGCGCGGTGGATCGCGTGCAGATCGCCAAGCTGTGCCAACAGGCGGAAAACGAATATGTGGGAGCGCACGTCGGAATCATGGACATGTTTACGTCGTGTCATGGCCGCGCGGGTCACGCGCTCCTGCTCGATTGCCGCTCGCTGGAGTTCGAGCTGCTCCCGATCCCGCCTTCGGTGGAGCTGGTGGTGTGCAACACGATGGTGAAACACGCACTGGCTTCCGGCGAATACAATCGCCGCAGGACCGATTGCGAGGAGGCGGTGCGCAGGCTTGGAGAGGTGTTGGAAGGGATACGCGCACTCCGGGATGTAAACCTGGAGCAGCTCGAGCGGCACCGCGAAGTCCTTCCGGAAAGAATTTACCGGCGCGCATTGCACGTCGTGGCCGAAAATGCCCGGGTGAAAGAGGCGGCTGCGGCGTTGCGCGGAGGCGACCTGGCGAGATTCGGGCGGTTGATGTTTGAATCTCATAATAGTCTGCGCGACCTGTATGAGGTCAGTTGCGCGGAGCTGGACGTTATGGTCGAATTGGCGAGCAAGCAGAGAGGCGTCCATGGCGCGCGCATGACCGGAGGAGGATTTGGCGGCTGCACCGTCAACCTGGTGGATGCGCAGCACGTGGAAGAGTTCCAGAAAAAGGTGCCCGCGGCGTACGAGGAGGCAACAAAGATCCCGCCGCACATCTGCGTCTGTTTACCGTCGGAAGGCGCGGAAGCCTTCGCGTAGCCCAGCAATTCGCTAGCCAGGGGCGCCAGCGCATGAAATGGACGGACCTTCAGGAGACATCTCACCGGCGGCTCAATCCTTTGACAGGGGAGTGGGTCCTGGTTTCGCCGCACCGCGCGCAGCGGCCTTGGCTGGGCCAGGTGGAAAAGCGCCCGCCCGAACAACTCCTCACCTATGACCCGACGTGTTACCTGTGTCCGGGAAATTCCCGCGCCGGCGGGGTACAAAACCCGGCCTACAAGGGCACGTATGTTTTTGACAATGACTTCCAGGCGCTGCTGGCCGGCGCACCGGAAGGCGGTGTGGACGAACAGGGACTGATCGTCGCACAGGCCGAGCGCGGAATCTGCCGCGTCGTCTGCTTTTCGCCGCGGCACGAACTGACCATTCCGCGAATGACGCCCGGAGAACTTCGCCAGGTGATTGACGTGTGGGTGGAGCAATACAAGGAGCTGGGCGAGGTTCCGTGGATCCGCCACGTGCAGATTTTCGAGAATCGCGGCGCCATGATGGGCGCCAGCAATCCACATCCTCATTGCCAGATCTGGGCGAACGCGGAAATTCCCAATCTGCCGGCACGCGAGCAGAAAATGCTGAAGGAGTATCAAACGCGGGCGGGCGCGTGCCTGCTGTGCCGCTACCTCGACCTGGAATTGCAGAGGAAAGAACGAATTGTTTGCGAGAATGATGGATTCGTCGCTCTGGTGCCCTTCTGGGCCGTGTGGCCGTTCGAAACGATGGTACTTGCACGGCGGCACTGCGGCGGCATGGACGAACTCACGAACTCCGAGCGGCACCTGCTGGGCGACATTCTGCACCGGCTGACGATTCGCTACGACAATCTCTTCGAGGTTGCGTTTCCCTACTCGATGGGATTCCATCAGCGGCCAACGGATGGCGAGACGCACACCGAATGGCATTTGCACGCGCATTACTTCCCTCCTCTGCTGCGATCGGCCACGGTACAAAAATTCATGGTCGGGTATGAAATGCTGGGCAGCCCGCAGAGAGACATTACGCCCGAGGCTGCAGCGGCGCGGCTCATGGAGGTTTCGGAGCGACACTATGCGCATCGCGACGACGGGCCGTAGACGACTGCAACTAAAGGAGTTACGCATGCGAGCGGGGTTGACAAACACCCCGCACTTGCCGTTAAATGTCCGGCGCGACCTCATTGCGAGAAGCCGGCTCGGAAGTACTCGAGCACCAGGACCCATGATTTGTGGAGAGGCCGGCGTCACGCGGCCTATTGTGAACTCAGGACCAGCTAGAGCTGCGAAGCTTTAGAGCCGACATGGAAAGAAAAGCCACACTCTTCGACATTGCGGATGCGCTGGGCGTCTCGACGGGAACCGTGCACCGCGCCCTCCACAATCATCCGGGCGTGAACCCGGACACGAAGACGCGCGTGCTGAAAATGGCCAAGTCCATGCAGTACCGGCCGAATCTGGCCGCGCGGTATTTGTCGCGCAGGCGGAGGCTGCAAATTTCGGTCAACACTTTGCAGGGAACGACATCGTATTGGGACGAAGTGCGCGCAGGAATCGAGGAGGAAGCCCGGTCCGTGGGGATGGAGAGCATTGAAGTCCAATACCGCACCTACCCGCATTTGGGTGAGGGCGAAGAAGAAGCGTTCGAGGAGGCCATCAGAGCCCAGGTGAAGGGCATCATCACGTTTCCCAGCCATCCGAAACTCCTGCGTCCCTGGATCCGGCGGGCATCGCGGGCGCAGATCCCGGTCGTCTGTGTGTCAACGGATGCTCCAGAAACAGGACGGCTTGCGGTCGTCTCCGTTGACACCATGGTGAGCGGCTCGCTGGCGGCCGACCTGATGGGCCGCCTGACGCATGGCCGCGGGAAAGTCGCGGTGACGCTCGGCGATGCCGCAATCACCGAGCACGGAGAAAAATGCAAAGCATTTGAGAGCACCTTGAAGTCTTTTTATCCCGCGATGGAGATGCAAGGCCTGATCGAGGATCACAACCTGCCCTCCGAAGCTTACGACAAGGGCAAAGAGCTATTCGCCGCGCACCCGGACCTGGCTGGCATTTACATTGTGACGGAACTGTCCATGCCAGTGCTGAAAGCGGCGCGAGAGGCGGGGATTCTGGAACGCCTGGTGATCATTACGACGGACTTGTTCCCAGCCCTGGTGGAGCAGATCCGATCCGGCGCGGTGCTGGCCACGATTTATCAGCGCCCGCACACGCAGGGGAGGATGGCCTTCCGCGTGTTGCACGAATACCTGGTGGAAGGCCAGGCGCCATCACGCCACGTGACGCTCGCGCCGCACCTGGTGATGCGCGGCAACCTCGACTTCTTCCTTCAGAGGAAGTCGTTTGAAGCGGACGCGGAACAGGATTCCCGCCACCAAATGGATTCACCGGATTTGGAAGGATACTCGGTCGGCTAGTCCATCGCGCCGCGAGTGAAGAATCACGAAAGGATACGGCCATCAAACTACTAGGCATAGACGTGGGCACGGGCGGAACGCGCGCGCTCATCATGGATGAGCGCGGGAAGGTCGTGGCGTCGGGCACGGAAGAACACGCGCACTTTGCCTCGCCGCAACCGGGCTGGGCGGAGCAGGATCCGCGCGATTGGTGGCGTGCAAGCGGCCTGGCCGTGCGCAAGGCTTTGCAGGCGGCGGGCATTCGCGGCGACGAAATTGCCTGCGTGGGATTTTCCGGGCAAATGCACGGCGCGGTGATGCTCGATGAAAGCGGCGAAGTGATTCGGCCGGCGCTGATCTGGTGCGACCAGCGCACGGAAAAGCAGGCGCAGGAACTCGCGGATTCGTTCGGAACCGACCGATTGATTCAGCTCACGTGCAATCCTCCGCTGACGAACTTCACGCTGACGAAATTCCTTTGGGTGCGGGAAATGGAGCCGCAGAACTGGAAGCGCGTGCGGCACGTGATGCTGCCCAAGGACTACGTGCGATTCCGTCTGACGGGCGAGCGCGCCATTGATATGGCGGATGCGTCCGGCACGCTGCTGCTGGACGTGGCGAATCGCGCGTGGTCCGGGGAAGTATTGAGCAAGACGGGAATTGACACCAAGTGGCTGCCGACTTTGTGCGAGTCGCCGGATGTTTGCGGAAAGATTTCCGCGGTGGGCGCGGAGGCCACCGGACTGAAGGCCGGAACTCCGGTGGTGGCCGGCGCGGGCGATCAGGCGGCGGGCGCGGTGGGAATGGGGATTGTGCGGGCCGGCGTGGTCAGCGCGACGATCGGAACTTCGGGCGTGGTGTTTGCGGCCACGGATCGCCCGGCGCTGGACCC
>JBGPGF010000033.1:0-20101 GCA_041483755.1 Terriglobia bacterium
CCCCAAATTCTCTCCTCCGGCGGCAGTGATTTCCCGCCGCGCGCGAGAGTCGCGCCGAGAAACGATTTGCGCGACGTGCCCACCAGCAGAGGAAAGCCGAGCCAGGCCAACTCCGGAAGCCGCGCCAGTAACTCGTAGTTTTGCGCGAAACTTTTCCCGAAGCCGATTCCCGGGTCCAGCACGATCTGCGTTTTCGCCACGCCTGCCTTGCGCGCCCGCGCCACCGCCGCGCGTAAGCCGTTCGTCACGTCGCGCAGCACATCGCGCGCAAACGGCTCCTTCTGCATCGTCATCGGCTCGCCACGCATGTGCATCAAGATAATCGGCACGCCCCGTTGCGCCGCCACCTCGGCCATCTTCGGGTCGCTTCTCAGCGCCGAAACGTCGTTGATGATTTCCGCGCCCGCTTCCAGCGCCGCTTCGGCGACTTCCGCCTTCTGCGTGTCAATCGAAATGGGAATCTTTAGCCGGCCACGCAGCCCCTGCAGCACCGGCAAGACGCGCGCCAGCTCTTCCTCCGCCGTGATCCCGCTGGCTCCTGGCCGCGTGGACTCCCCGCCAATATCGAGCAGGTCCGCTCCGGCGAGCTCCATCGCCAGCGCGTGCGTAATCGCGCGCTCCACATCCAAATACTTCCCACCATCGGAAAAACTGTCCGGCGTGACGTTCAGCACGCCCATGACGAGCGTCCGCCCGCCCAGCTCGAGCCTTCCGGAGCGCAATTTCAGCCTGAATTTCTTCCGTTGTGTCATTGATTCAACGCGGCAGGATTGTATCGTGGGGCGCTCGTCACTCGCCACTCGTCACTTTCTTTCAGTCCAGATCAAAATCCCGAATAGGTTTTTCGGCGGGTTGGTCCTTGGCCTTCTTCATGGCTTCTTCGAATTTCTTGGTGAGAATGTCTTCTTTATTCTTTTCGGTAAACCAGGAATCGGCAAACTTGTCTTCGCGCTTGCGATTCTGCTCGGCAAGAATATTCGCCGCGTCGGTCAGGTCCACGCCCGGCCCGGCCTTGGGCGGCGCCTCGTGCGACAACACGACGCCGAGCTGCGCGTCCACCGTCAGCTTCGCGTGGCAGCACGGACACGCCACGTGAATCGTCTCTTCGCTCTTCTTCGTCATAGGCGCATTCTACGCCGTGACGTTGCGTCTGTCATGCCCAGAGCAAAGGCGGAACGCTAGAGGATGCTTTGGATTTCCTTGTCAATCGCGACGTGCGTGGCGGGGAATCCGTTGATCGAAAACCGCGTCCCATCGCTCTCGCTGAAGTGGAAAAACCGCCCGATGTGGTAGTCCTCTTCGTAACCGCCGAAGAGCCGCTCGGTTTCCGCCGCTGCCAGCGCAAACGCCGCTAGCGCCACGGTCTTGCCCATTTCGCCCCCTAGGGCGCGGTAGCGGTCCACGAGTTCACGCAGTGACATCATCGGAGCACGGCCCACCGCCGCAGCGCTCATGGCGGCCTCCCCATCAACAGTGCGATTCTAGCGCGGTGGGCGTGTAGGGACACGAACTATCGTTCCCCTACAGTGAAACCTCACTGACCCGCCCCGGTTTGTCCTTGCAGAGGCATTCCTTTATCATCATAAGGTCAAATCACATTGGGGGGAACGCACATGGCCATCGCCGTCGGACAAGCCGCGCCGGATTTCGCGCTGAAAGACCAGCATCAGTAGGAAGTGAAGCTTTCGGATTTCACCGGAAAGAAAAACGTCGTCCTCGTCTTCTACCCGCTCGATTGGAGCCCGGTGTGCACCAACGAGCACGCCTGCTTCGTCAGCGACATGAAACAGTTCGCCTCCCTGGATGCCGAAGTCTTCGGCGTCAGCGTGGACAGCGTTTGGTCGCACAAAGCCTTCGCAGAAAAGATGGGCATTCCGTATTCGCTGCTCGCGGACTTCCAGCCGCGCGGCGCCATGGCCGATAAATATGGCGTCTTTCTCGCCGAAAAGGGCATCACCGGCCGCGCCATCGTCATCATCAACAAGGCGGGCAAGGTAGCCTGGGTGAAGAACTACGACATTCCCGTCGTCCCGGACCTCAAGGAAGTCGCCGCGGCCCTCGGCCAAGTCAAAGCCGCCGGCGCATAAGGATTTGCCTCGAAGGCACGGAGGAACAGAATTAGGAAGAATAGCAGGCTGGCGGATGCCGGCCCGCTTCCGTCAGTGACCCGCGAAGTCGTTTTTCACCACCGCGCCGCCCTTCATTACAAACTTCACGCTCTGCAGCACCTTTACGTCCGCGAGCGGGTCGCCTTCCACGGCAATCAGGTCGGCGTAACGGCCTTTCTCGAGCGCACCCACTTTGTCCGCCCAGCCCATCAGCTCCGCGGCGGTCACCGTCGCCGCCTGAATTGTTTCGACCGGCTTCATTCCCCATGTCACCATCGTTGAAAACTGCTTCGCGTTATCACCGTGCGGATAGACGCCGGAATCGGTGCCGTAGGCCATCTTCGCGCCGCCCTGATACGCTCGCCGGAAATTCTCACGCTGCAGCCGCCCGAGCTTCTTCTCTTTCTCGATGGACTCCGGGAGCATCCCCGACTTTAAGCCTTCCTGCAGAATGAAATCGTCGTTGTAGATGTCGAAGACGAGATACGTTCCATGTTGCTTGGCCAGCGCGATGCCTTCGTCGTCGATCAAACTCGAGTGTTCGATCGAATCGAATCCGGCGCGGATGGCGTCTTTGATGGATTGCGTGCCGTGGGCGTGCGCCGCCACCTTGCGGCCCAGCTTGTGCGCTTCTTCGGCAATCGCCTGCAACTCTTCCAGCGTGTACTGCGGCGAGCCGGGCTGGTCGCCCTTGCTCAGCACGCCACCCGACGCGCAGACCTTGATCAGGTCCGCCCCGAATTTGATCACTTCGCGGACTTTGGCGCGCGCGGCCCAGGGGCCGTCCGCCACGCCTTCCGCCTTGTAGTGAAACTCCGAAGGCAGCAAATTGTTGTCGCAGTGTCCACCGGTAATGCCCAGCGCGGGTCCGGAGACGAGCATGCGCGGACCTTCCACGTCGCCCTCGTTGATCCCGTCGCGCAGCGCCACGTCGCTGTAGCCGTCCGCGCCGACATTTCGTACGGTGGTGAACCCCGAGCGCAGCGTCAATCGCGCGTTCTTCACTCCCGTAACCGTCTCGCGCGGGATCGAAATGCCCAGCCCTGCATAGCCGCTGTCCGTCGGATTCATCGTGAGGTGCGCGTGCACGTCGATCAGTCCCGGCAGGCACGTGGCCTTAGACATATCCACCGGCTTGACACCCGCCGGCAACGCGGTTGACGCCTCCGGCCCTGCCGCGGTGATTGTGCCGCTTTCGTCAAACACGATGACTTGGTCACTCCGCACAGTCCCCGAGCGCACATCGATCAGCTTGCCGCACCGCACTGCCCCAGGCGCGGCAACCGCAAACGCGGGACAAACGGTCGCAAGCAAGAAAGCTAGAATGGGTTTTTTCATCAGGGATTCACCTTTTGAGGGGATGAGAACATGAACCGCGCATCTTAGCCCGCCCTACTCCTCCGGGACAAGCAGCGGGCACATTTCCGCGGCGGGGATTTGCTTCATTTCTTGGGCGGAGTCGTCACGGGCGCCTCACCCGTGGGTATTGCCGCGAACGACCGCACCAGGACCACCAACTGCCAGCGCTCCTCCTCGGTCAGCCGCTTCCTGAACGACGGCATGGGCTTGCGCCCCTCGGTAATCTGGTAATAGATCTCCCCGTCGGTCTTCGTCCGCATGATTTTGGCGTCCGTCAGGTCCGCGGGCGCCGGCTCGTACATCATCGCTTCGGGACCGTCGCCTTTCCCTGCGTCGCCGTGGCATTCCACGCATTTGTCTTTGTAGTTTTTGCAGGCGGCGTTCAGGACCGTTTCCGACACCGCGACGGGGTTGTTCATCGTCTTGTACTTTTCGGGAACCGCCCAGGGTCTCTTTAGCAGAGCGACGTAAGCGATCGTCGCCCCAATGGCGAGAAGAATCAGCACGAGCAGTAATTTGGGCAGGAGCCGCTTCCGCTGTGTGAGAATATCCATGTCCGAGAAAAAGTTTCGCACAGTTCGGCGGGATGCCAAAGCAAAAGACGTATTCCGTTCCGGGGGTTAGCTTCCGCGAAAGATCAGCCAGAGTAGTTCGGCATTGAACCCAAGAATCGCCGCGGTCGTCACCCACGCCAATCCCGCCGTCACCCGCGAATTCGCATAAATGCCCATCTTTTTCTTGTCGTTCGTAAACTTCACCAGCGGAATCACGGCGAACGGCAACTGAAAACTCAACACGACTTGGCTCAAGATCAGCAGCCAGGTCACTTTGCCCTCGCCGGCAATGCCGATCACCAAAACCGCCGGCAGAATCGCCAGTCCCCGCGTGATCAATCGCCGCTTCCACGGGCTCAGCCGCAGGTCGAGGAAGCCCTCCATCACGATCTGCCCGGCCAGCGTTCCCGTCAGCGTCGAGTTCTGTCCCGAAGCCAGCAGCGCCAGCGCGAAGACCGTGCTCGCCAGGCTCGCGCCCAGCACAGGTGACAGCAACTTGAAGGCGTCCGCGATATCCGCCACCTCGTGCATGCCGCGCGAGTGGAACGCCGAGGCCGCCAGGACCAGGATCGCCGCGTTCACAAAGAACGCCAAGCCGAGCGCCAGCGTCGAATCAAAGATCGCGTAGCGCAGCGCCTCACGCTTTTCCGGCGCAGAATTCCCAAACGCGCGCGTCTGCACTATGCTGGAATGGAGGTAGAGATTGTGCGGCATGACCGTCGCGCCGAGGATGCCGATGGCGATGTAGAGCATCTCGCGATTGCGCAGAATCTCCAGGTGGGGCACAAGGCCTCGCGCCGCTTCGCGCCACAGCGGCTGCGCGATGAACATCTCGTACGCGAAACAGACAGCGATCCCGGCCATCAGCGTGACGACGAACACTTCAACGAGCCGGAATCCGCGGCCCTGCATCGCCAGCACCAGCAGCACGTCGAGTCCCGTAAGCAGCACGCCCGCCAGCAGCGGCAGCCCGAAGAGCAGCTTCAGCGCCACCGCCGACCCCAGCACTTCCGCCAGATCGCAGGCGCCAATCGCAATTTCGCACAGCACCCACAGAATGAAACTCGTTCGCCGCGAGTAGTGCTCCCGGCACGCCTGCGCCAGGTCGTGGCCCGTCACAATTCCCAGCTTCGCCGAAAGTGCCTGCAGCAGCATGGCCATGCCACTGCTCAGCATCACCACGCTCAGCAGCGTGTAGCCGAATTTCGACCCGCCGCCCAGGTCCGTGGCCCAGTTTCCGGGGTCCATGTAGCCGACCGCGACGAGATACCCCGGCCCCGCAAATGCCAGGATTTTTCGCCACCACGGCGCGCCGGCCAGGATGGGAATGGTCCGGAAGGCTTCGGGGAGCGATGGCAGCGCCCCGGCGCGGCGCCGCGTGCCTTTCCCAGCGCCCGAAGCTGGCAGGTTGGTCTCGCCGGAGGCGAGTTCGGGAGGAAGCGTCTCAGGTACGGTGTGTTCCATTGGCCTTTGTTAACTGCAATAAATGTCCAGTATAAACTACACTTAACATATCTGTCTGTCAATGAATCCTTGCGGAAAAGTGCCGTGCCCGTCACCGGCGCCCCGGCGATGGCGGCCCATCGCGCCCGTTCCGTCGCCACTGGAACGCCGGATGTGCTATTTTCTTTGCGCGGCACACGGGAGAGCGCATCCATGGATCAACCACAACAGCAGCAGGTGCAGATCAAGGCGGACGAAAAGGAGCTTCAGGGGCTTTACAGCAATTTGGTGATGATTCACCACAGCAACGAGGAGTTCACGCTCAATTTCATCTACATCTTTCCCAATGGCGCGCAGGGCAAGCTCCTGGCCAGCACCATCGTCAGCCCCGCCCATGCCAAGCGCATCTGGCGCGCCCTGGGTGAAAACATCGCCCGCTTCGAAGCCCAGTTTGGCCCCATCAAGGAACTCCCCGAGGGCGGTGCGCCCCCGCCCAACGTCGGCTTCGTCCAATAAACGCGCCGGCTGCGTGCACCGCGCACCAGCCCATGCTAGAATTTTCGCGTTGTCCTCGGATTGGGCCTGTAGCTCAGGTGGCTAGAGCGCGCCCCTGATAAGGGCGAGGTCGGTGGTTCAAGTCCACCCAGGCCCACCATTTCTCTTCCTCCTGAAAGGCTAAAATCAAATCAGGTCGCAACTGGCAGAGACATAGACGTTGCTCAGCAAGAGCACGGATGAAGAATCAGAGCGGCCCGGCTATCCTCGAATGGCCTGGTCTTTTCTGTTTCAGCCTTCACGAAGTCTTATTGCACGCTGACTTGCATCGTAGAATGTAGTGGCCACGGCCAATTCAGGCTTGCGTTCCTTGGCCCACATGCGAATTGTGTTCGTATTTTCGTCTGACATGGCTTTCCCCAGAATTATTCGGGTGAGCCAAACCGGGTCAAATTTCACTTTAATTCTTCCGTCGTTGCGCGGTAGGACAAGCCTTACTTCGTCCTCACAACTCCAATCGCGTGTTTTGCAGAACAAGAAATATCCCTTCAACAGATCGGGGTCTGTGACTGAGATTTCCATGTCTCTCAAGTCTAGGTAGCTCACATCTTTTGCATGTTCGAACATCGGTCCAACGTTTTCAAATTCAAGACAATATCCACGGTGGCCGTCTGCGTACAAGGCCCAAAGGTTGCCCATGTCGTAGCGCTTCGCCATTGAATAAACTCTAAAACCATTCAACTGCGCATCCAGAAGCTGAACAAGGTTTGGATGGAGCGCAGCAGGCCCGTGCAGACGAACGTTGAAACGTAGAACTATTTCTTCGTGTTGAAGCTCTTGTGGTGACATGTTTGGATTTGCTTCCTTGAATCTACGCCACAGAAAATTGGCCATGTCTTCTTCCGACTGCATCGCTAAGCGCGGCAGGCCGTCGTTGTCGTCATTCAGTTGAGTTAGATTCGGCAAATAAATTTCATGTTGATGCAGGAGGCCTTTTAACCAACCAATGTTGGCAGGACCGGAATACTTGTAGAAATGAGAGGCCGTAGATTTCTGGGGCATCGGTAGAGGCATAAGCTGAATTATCGCGTTTAGTCGATTCTTTGTGCAAACCGCTGAACGAAGGTGTGCAGCCGGGCTGAGTGGTTCAAAATATTCCGTAGTGCCCCACCACTCCCCTGATTTGCGATGCAGTTCGCCGCTGGTGTACGATTCCGCGGGCGGACGTTCCTCCCTGAAGGCTTCCTCCGTCCATCACAGGCGCATGGCGACTCTAACCGGTGCAATCGGCGCGGGCAGCAAATGGCTGCTCGACAAAATAGTTGGCGGGCTCGCCGCCACGGGTATCAATCCCAATTTCCTTACGTTTCTGGGCCTGCTCGTCAATTTCTGGGCCGCGGCCATGTTCGCCACGCACCATTTCCATACCGGCGCGCTGATCATCTTTTTCGCGGGCTTCCTCGATATGCTCGACGGCCAGGTGGCGCGCCGCCAGAACCGCGTCACAGCCTTCGGCGCCTTCTACGATTCGACGCTCGACCGCTTCGCCGACATGGCCCTGTACATGGGCTTGCTGGTCTACTATTCGCGCAGCGGCAGCACGGCCTATGTAGTGCTCGCCGCGGTCGCCACCGCCGGCTCCGTCATGGTCAGCTACACCCGCGCCCGCGCCGAATCCCTCATCCCGCTCTGCAAGGTCGGCTTCATGGAGCGCCCCGAGCGGCTTGTCCTGCTCATCATCGGCGGCCTCTTTGACCGAATGGCGCAGGTTCTCTGGGTGATCGCGGTCGTTTCCACCATTTCTGTCATTCACCGCATCGTTTACACCTGGCAGGAAACCCGCGCCGGCCGCACGCTTCCCGGCATCAAACTCAGTCTTTAATTGCCTTCTCCCCGCTTTGTAGCTACAATGATTGGTGAGGTAGCTACATGCTAAAGGTGGGCAGTCGTGAATTCAAGAACCGCATGGGAAGGTACATGCTCGTCATTCGCAAGGGGGACACTCTGCTCGTCACCGATCGCGGCAAGCCCCTCGCAAAGGTTTGTCCTCCGGATCAAGACGCCCAACCAAGCCCCACGCTCGCGGGTGTATTGAACCAGCTGGAGCAAGAGGGCAAAATTCGCCTAGGGAGGCGGCCCCTTGGGAAATTCCGGCCCGTTAGGGTGAAAGGCAAACCAGCCTCTCGGACAATCATCGAGGACCGCCGCTAGTGCTCTATCTGGACTCGTCGGCGCTGATCAAGCACTACGTCAAGGAAGCGGGAAGCGAGGAAATTGAATACAAATTGCGAGATGAAGAGCATGCCGCCAGGCCGGTCTTCACATCCGTCTTGACATTTGCTGAGATCCACGCGGCGCTGGCGCGGAGAATGAAAGACAAGTCATTGCCATTACCTGAATTTCACCGGGCTCGAAGGAAGTTTGACTCGGATTGGGTTCTGCGATTGAGTCCCATTGATCTCGGACCCGGCGTGCTCAGCATCGTCCGCGACGTCGTGACTCTCGGCCTGAAGGGCGCCGATGCGGTGCATCTGGCCAGTGCCATTTGGCTCAAGGACGCTGTGAGTCTTGGCTTAGGGCACCCTGCAAAAGGCGATACCCTCATCTTTCTCACTGCGGACGAGAAACTGGCGCAGGCTGCCGCGAGGAAGCACCTCGAAGTTTTCAATCCGCAAAACGCTGAATAGATTCGCGCCGAGCTAGCGGTGTCCGCCTTCAGCTGAGGTTTCCACAGGGGCCGAGATGATTTCCCGCACGCGCTCGGCCAGCGCTCGCGCCTCTTCCTTGCTCATGCCGTTTGTCTCGATCGTCTCGTGCAGATGAACCGTGACCGTCGCCGGCCACAGCATCCACTGGCCCGTGCGGTGATGTGCGAAGGACCCCACGATGCTCACTGGCACGATCGGCGCGCCAAGCTGCTGCGCCAGCCGGAACACGCCGTCTTCGAAGACGTCCACTTTCCCGTTGCGCGTCCGCTTGCCTTCCGGGAAAACAATCAAACTCGTTCCGCCATCCAGCGCCTCCCGCGTCATCCGCCACATCCTCTTCAAATCCGACGGCCGCCGCGCATCCGGCACCGGCACGTTCCCGAAGCGCTTCATCAGCCAGCCGTAGGCCGGAATCTTGAAATGCGATTCGAGTTCCCATCCGCGGACGTATTGCGGAATCGCGCAGTAAAGCACGAACGGGTCAAACAGGTTGACGTGATTGGAGATGAAGAAACATGTCCGCTGTGCGTCGAACCCCGCCGCGCGCCGCACTTCGACCCGCGCTCCCGCCAGCCACACAATCCGGCGGCAGAAACTCCGCTGCAGCCAGTCGTGCTTGCGCGGGCTCAGAAAGATCCCCAGCGCGACCAGCGTCGGCGCGGCCACAAAGAAATGCAGGGCGCTCGCCGTCCACAGGAGCGCGCTGCGCACCGCCAGCCACGCGCGCTTCATATAAAAACGTCCACCGCGCCCGGCAGAATCTCGATCCGCCTGCACTCGGCCGTCAGCACCTCGCCGTCAATCATTACGTCAATCGCTTCCGGTTCGCGGAACTCCACTCGCCGCGCCGTCCGCCGCGCAGCCATCGGATGTGCGATGTGCGTCCCGTCATAGAGCTTCGGCAGCGCGCGCAGCAGCCCGAATCGCCCGATCGGTCCCCATCGCACGATTTCGATCAGCCCGTCGCTGGGGTCGGCTTGCGGCGCAATCAACATCTTCCCGCCCGTGTACTTGCTGTTGTTGAAGCTCAGAAACAGGCAGCGCCGCTCGTCCCACTCGGTCTCGTCGTCGCAGCGCAGCGCAAACACCCGCCGCCGCAACTGCAGCACGCGCACGAACACGCCCAGCAGGTAGCCCAGCTCGCCCAGCGCCTTAAACCTCCGGTTCGTCAGCGCCGCTACGTCCGCCGTAAAGCCAATACTCAGAAGATTCAGCGAATAGATCTCGCCCGCGGCGTGCGTCAGCCGCAATATATCGCAGCGCCGCGTGCGCCCCTCGAGCAGCGCCGCCATCGCCGCGTCCGCGCTTTGTTCGCTGAAGTCGCGCAGGAAGGAGTTGCCCGTGCCCAGCGGCAGAAAGCCCAGCGAGATGTGCTGCGCCCCGCCGCCCGATCCAAACACGCCGTTCAAGATCTCATGCGCGGTTCCGTCTCCGCCGACCGCGAGGAATTTGCGGTAGCCCTGGCCGTACGCTTCCCGCGCCAATTCCACCGCATGTCCTGCTGCCGTGGATGCGATGACGTCGAGGCGCAAGCCCGCCGCGCGCAGTCGCTCGAGCGCCGGTCCCGCCAGCTTGCCGCAGCGCCCGCCGCCCGCCGCCGGATTCACGATTGCAAAGAATCGCTCTTTCAGAGGTTTCTTTCTCTTGTGCCGGGCTGGAGCCCGGCATCTTCTCTCACAACGGTAGAATAGCCCCGGTCCGGCCCAGCGTGGCCAGCCGCTCCGCCAGCACGTTCCTCTTAATCTTCAGGGACGCGGTCCGCGGAAAATCCTCATTCCACACGACGATCCCATGGACGCGCTTGTAGTTCAGCAGCCGGCTGTTCCGCGCATTCACCTCGCGCCGCAAATCATCCGTTAGCGCCTGCCCTGCTTCAAGCCGCACGACCAGCACAAGCTGTTCACCCACCATGGAACGCTGCGGCCAGACAAAATTCGCCGCGAACACGCAAAACTCTTTCACGGGCAGCCCCTCGAAGACCGTCTCGATGTCCTCGGGATAAATGTTCTTCCCTTCTTCGGTCACGATCATGTTCTTCTTGCGTCCGAAAAGCTGCAAATGCCCCGTTGCTTCCAGCCGCCCCAGGTCGCCCGTCATCAGCCAGCCGTCCACAATTGTTTCCGCGGTCAGCTCCGGCTCGTTCAAATAGTGCGACATTACCGTTTTGCTTCGTACCGCCACTTCGCCGATCCCCTCCGCGTCCGCCTTCACGATTCGCACTTCCATGCCCGGGAGCGGTTTTCCCACGGTGTCCGCCCGGAACGGCCTAAAGTCGTTGACCGTTACCGACGTTCCCGCTTCCGTCAGACCGTAACCATTTCCCACCGGAATGCCTAAGTCGTAGAAGAATTGCAGCGTCTGCGGCTCCGTGAACGCGCCGCCAACAAACACCGCCCTCAGCTCCCCGCCGAATGCCTCATGCACGTGTTTCAGCAGCAGTCGGCTGATTCTCAGGTGCGGCCGCTGCCGCGTCATCAGCTTGTTTGCCGCCACCAGCATATTGAAGATTCTGCGCTTCCCCGCGGGCAGCGCGTCAAACTTCGTCTGCAGGCCTTTCTGCAGGTTTTTCAAGACCAGCGGCACGAGGGCTACATAGGTGATCTTGTACCGCGTGAACGCCTCGCGCACATATTCCGGCCGCAACGTCCGCAGATGCACAACGGCCGCTCCGCAGACGAACAGCCCGAAAAATCCCACCATGAAATCAATCGCGTGGTTGGTTGGCAGAATGCTCAGATAGCGCACGCCCGGCCAGAAGGGATATAGCGAAGTCAGCGCCACACACTGCTCCAGGTAATTCTCGTGCGTCATCACACAGCCCTTGGGCCGCCCGCCGGTCCCTGACGAATACACGAGGCACGCCGCATCATTTCGCATGCGCGGCACAAACACCGGCTTGCCCGCGCCGCGAAACTCTTCCCAGCGACGCGCTCCAGCCAGATCGGCGTTCGCAGGCGCTTCCGTGACCAGCACTGTCTTTACGCTGTTGTCCGAGCGCCCCGCCACCGCCGCGAGCTGCCGCCAAATCGGATACTCCGTCACCAGAACGCTCGCACCGGAGTGTTTCAGTAGTTGCCACTGCTCGTCCGGCGTCAGTTTGTAATCCAGCGGCACCAGCACACCGCCGCAATGGAAAATCGCGTACGCCGAAATCAGCCATTTCGACTGATTTGTCATGATAATCGCCGCTTTGCCTTGCCCCGGCGAGATGGAATCGCCCGGCCCGAATCCCGCATCCTGCAGTGCCTTCGCCAGCGGCTCCGCCCGCTCCCTGAATTCACGGTACGTCAGCCGATCCTTCTCACGCTCACGGTCCGCCTCGATCAGGCACACTTCCTCCGCAAACCGATCCAGGGCATCTTTCAGCGCCCCGCCAATGGATTGATATTTGGAAAGGTCCAGCATTACAGGCGGGCTTGAATGCGCTCTGCCAGGGTCTTGAAGTCGCTCACGCCTTGCACTTCATAATCCGGCAGCTCGATCCCAAAATGATTTTCGAGGCGTGAGAGCATTTCCAGCGTCTGCAGGCTGTCAATTCCCAGCTTCTTGAAGAAGTCGTCTTCAGGCGCGAGGCTGCCTTCCGCCACGCCAAAGTGTCTCGCCGCCAGCGTGAGAATTTCTTGCGTTGTCTGCTCAATCGTCCGCATACGCCTCTAAATCTATCATCCGCGGCTCGGGCCTGAAAATCTTCCTACGGCAGATACGGCATCGCGTCGTTGGATTCGACAAATTTCTTCAACCCCGCCATCACCGCGGACCGCGTGAACAGCTCGCAGAAAATCTCGATTTCGCGCCGCAGCTCTTCGTGGGGAATCGGCTTGATGAACTTTTTCGCCGCAATCCGCGTCCCCGCATCGAACTTCTTGATCTGTTCCGCGGTCGCCCGCGCCACACGCAGCGCTTCGCCTTCCCCCGCGAGTTGCGCGACCAGTCCCACAGTGTGCGCCCGCGTGGCGTTCACGCTGCGTCCGGTCAGCAGCAGATCGCGCACAAATGCATTGCCCAAATCGCGCTTCAGCCGCGGAATTCCTCCGAAGCCCGGAATCAGCCCCAGCCGCAACTCTGGAAACGCGAACCGCGCCATTTTGTCGGCGATAATCATGTCGCACGCCAGCGCCAGCTCCAGCCCGCCGCCGAAGCACACGCCGTGCACCGCGGCCATCGTCACCATCGGCATGGCATCAAGCGCATTGAGCACCGCGTGAATCCGCTCCAGAAACCTGCGCACGCCCGCCACGCGCTCTTTCTCCCGCAGCGGCGCCGCGGCGTGGTAGAGCTCGCGCAAATCCGCTCCCGCGCTGAAACCATGTTTCCGCGCGCTCGCAATGATGCAAACACTCGTCTCCCCAGCCAGCGCGTCCAGCGCCGCGACGAACTTCTCGAGCTCCGCGAGCATCGCCGAGCCAATCTCATTTGCCGGCTCGCGGTCGAGCGTCAGCTCGAGCACGCCGTCGCGCCATTTCCACCGCAGCGTCTTGCCGTGAAACTCCTTCACTCGCTTTTCCTTTGGTACATCTGTTCAATCTCGTCCGCGAATTTCCGCCCAATCGCATCGCGGCGCAATTTGCCATTCACGGTCAACAACCCATTCTCCGCCGTGAAGGCCTCGCCAAGCACGCAAAAATTCCGCACCTGTTTGTAGTGCGGCAGACCTGGGTTCACCGTATCAAGCGTCTTCTGCACGTCCTGTGCTGCGGCGCTTCCCGTCACCAGCGCACAAAGATGCCCGCGCCCATTGCCGATCACAACCACATGCTGCGCCTCCGGCACCTGCGCCTGAATTTTTTCCTCGATCGGCTCTGGCGCAATATTGTGTCCGGAATTCAGGATGATCAGGTTCTTGATGCGCCCCGAAATTCTCCAGTTCCCGCGCACATTCACTTCGCCCTGATCGCCGGTGTGAAACCAGCCGTCCTCCAACACCCGCGCGGTTTCTTCCGGCCGGTTCCAGTAGCCGGGGAAAACGTTCGGCCCGCGCACGAGGATCTCCTCGTTCTCGCCGGACTTCATCTCCACGCCGGGAATCGCCGGACCGACGTAGCCCGGCTCAACCGGCTGCCGCGGATCGTCCATCGTGCAGATACCCGTCGTCTCCGTCAGCCCGTATACTTGCAGCACGGGAATCCCCAGCATCATGAAAAAGAGTTGTGTTTCCGGCGCCAGCGGCGCCGAACCGCAGATTACCGCGCGCAGATGAGGCCCGAACCGCGCGCGAATCTTCGAAAAAACAGCACGCTTCCCCAGCGAAAACCAAACGCCATCGAATGTCCCCCCGCGTCCGGCGTGCTGCCGCTCCCACGCGGCACGCGTTTTCTGAAAAATCGCTCGCACCGGCGCGCTGCGCTTCGCCAGCGCCTCTTCCACCCCGCGCCGCACGCGCTCAAGCAGCGTCGGCACGTTCAAGAAATAGTCCGGCGACGCGGCCTGAATGTCGTCGGCCAAGCGGTTCAGATCCGTCGAGAGCGTCAGCGTGCTCTTGCGCGCGAGGCACGTGAACAGCAGAATCCAAGACCCCGCAAAACTGAACGGCAGATAGTGGAATACGCGATCCACCCCGCTTGTTCCGCCCATCAATTGATCGAGCCGCTCCGTAGTACAGCCGGTCATGTGCGTCACGTTCCCGGCGGTCAGGCACACTCCTTTCGCCTCGCCCGACGTCCCGGACGTATAGATGATCGTCACGATCTCTTCGTCGGGCCGCGCCAGCGGAGCTTCGCTGATGCCCGCCAATTCCGCGCGCGGCCGCAGCACTTCCTCAAACAGCACGCGCGGCGGCGCATCCGGCCATGCCGCCTTCACAGCGTTCCCGAGTGCCGCCTCGCTGCAGAACAGAAGCCGCGGCTGGCAGTTTTTCAGGTTCGCCGCCAGCTCCGCGGGCGCCTGCCTCGCATAGAGCGGCACCACGATCACGCGCTCCGCCATCAGCGCCAGGTCCATCGCCGCCCAGCGGATCGAATTCGGTCCCAGCAGCGCGCACCGCTCCCCCGGCTTCACGCCCGCCGCACGAACATACGCTCGTGCGCGCCGCACTTCCTCGAGCAGGTTTGCGCCGCTCACCGCCGCCGTCGTTTTCGCGCGAATCTCCTGCAGGACGGTCCGGCTTCCCGCGCTCCGCAGTTGCGCAAAAACAATCTCGAGAAAGTTCGCCATGAAAAATCAGGATCCGGCGGCGTACGCCGCGGGCGATGCCTCGTGCTGCTCGGCCAGTGCGCGCAAGTTCTTGCTTAGCGGTGGCACGTAATCCGCCCAGTTCAGCACGCCCGTGCGCAGCGGAAAATCCGGATACTGCCGCCGAACCGCTTCCTCCAGGAAGACGCCCATCCGCGCCATGGCCTTCAGATTGCGCGCCACGGTGCCGGCCATCCCTTCGCGCACGGCGTCCGCTTCCTCGCGCAGCCGCTCCATCACGGCCAGCAGCTTTGTTTCCAGCTCCGGATCATCCACGGTCAGCAGCAAATGCTGATGCCCGCGCTCCTTCATTAAGTTGCGGATGCGCTCGTCCATGGTCACGCCCGCGGACGCCACCAGCGCCGGCATGGAAGTTACAATCGCGTGAAAGCGCGACGACACCATCAGCG
Organism: Terriglobia bacterium; assembly: GCA_041483755.1. GTDB lineage: Bacteria > Acidobacteriota > Terriglobia > Acidiferrales > UBA7541 > Acidiferrum. Next base: position 15,246 of record JBGPGF010000033.1, read on the forward strand.
TTCCGCAGCGCAGGATGCTCACCAGCTGATACATGTCGTGATCGTCCGAATGGAACACCGGCGCTCCCGGCAGGTGCTCGGTCATGTCGCGGCAAGCCCGCGCGTCCAGCCGTTCCATCCCCACCAGCACGGGAAACACGCGATGCCGCTTGCAGAACTCGGCCGCGGCTCTGCCAAATCCTCTGATGTACCGCCGGTATCTCGCGTCCACGTCCGCGCCCGACCGGTGGAAGTACAGCGTACGGTATTGGCTCGTCTTGTAAGCCCCGGTTAGCGCCCGCGCGGCATACTTCGCAAGGGAGGGCGTCACCGGCCACCAAAACGGATGAATGGGACACAAAACAAGCACCGGTGTTTTTTCGTCCCAGCCCGCTTCGCGCAGCGCCTTGCGTCCGTATTCCGGCGGATGCGGTTCGAACGTCCATCCCGTGTCCGTCCCCAGCTCCGTCGGAATTCCCAGCTTGCCGAGCAACGCCTGCGATTCCACATTCCGCGTAATGACCAGCGAGTCGCGGACGTAGTGCGCGCACATCCCTTCGATCAGTTTGTCCATGTGCCCGGCCTCGGCGCCGTAGCCGATCGAAAGCTTGTTTTCCGCCGAGGCCATCCCCAGCGACCCGATCATCATCGTCGTCAGCGCGTTGGCGAATTTGCTTTTGAACATCGAGCCTTCGCAGGCAATCACGCCGTGGTTGTTGCGCACCTCGCGGTACAAGAACGGCGGAAACACATCCGGCAGATGCACCTGCCGCGTACCCTCGAAGTATCCGCGCGTGCGCTCGAAGTTCTGCGTCATCACGCTGAAATCCACGTTTTCCGCTCCCAGAATGTGCCGCGTCTGCCGCAAAATCTCCTGCACGCGCAAATCGGAGCCGGTGTTGCGCTCCCCGTTGTATCCCGCAAAAAGTATCTTCAGCTTTTCGCCGCGCCGCCAAACTTGCCCGCGCCCCAGCATCCATTGCAGCCGCGTCGCCTCGATCAGCGCGCTCACCCACGCCACCAGAAGTGCGTCCGTCATGCGCGCACGATTCCCGCCGCGGCCGTGCTCGCCGCCGCATTCTCCGGCCACGGTTGATAGGGATATTGGAACTGATTCTTGCGGCTGAACTCCAGCAGCGGATGCGCATACGTCGAAAATTGCGCCGGCGCCTCGCCCAGCGCCGCCACCACGCGCGAATTATCGAACACCGTGTTCCAGGTGAGATACGGCCAGAACACTTTCATCAACGATGCGCCAAATCCCACCGCGCCGCTCCGCCGCGAAAGCCAGTTCACGGTCCCCGAAAACGGTCTTCCAAGCCACGGCAAGTACAGCGGTCTCTGCCATCCTGCCGCTTTCGCCAAGGCATCGGTCAGCTCGCGATACGTCTGCGAACTCGTCCCCGACGACAAATGAAAAGTGTCATACGGCGCCGGATCTTTCTGATGAATCGTTACAATTGCATTGCCCACGTAATTCGCCGGAACAATATCAATCCTGTCGTCCGGCCGCAGCGGCAGCACCGGCAATCCCGCCAGCACGTCGAATGCGCGCACCATGTCGAACTGCGTCGTCTCCGGCCGGCGGCTGTCTCCCATCACGATGGACGGGCGGAAGATTGTCCGCGGCACATCCGGCAGGAGCTGCCGCACCATGTGTTCGCAGAATTTTTTTGTTCGCGCGTAGGGATCGTAGTCCGAAAGCGTCCAGTCAATCGAGGCGTCTTCCTGAATGACGGCATCTTGCCGCTGTCCCGCCACGGCCACCGTGCTCACGTGGCTGTAACGCCGCAGCCCGTTGCGGTTCTGCGCGCGCCGCGCCAGTTGGATCACTTCCAGCGAACCGCGCAGATTCACGTTCAGGCACTGTTTCTCGGATTTGCGGTTCAGCGACGCCGCGCAGTGAATCAGCGAATCTGTCGTGTCCACCAGATCGTGGTACGCATCGTCGGCAAGCCCGAACCGCTCGCTCGTAAGGTCGCCGAGAAAGATCCTCACGCGGCCGTGCACAAAATCCATGAACTCCGGAAACGCAAAGTGTAGTTGCAGCGACTTCCACAGCCGCTCGCGCGCCTCTTGCTCGCTTTTCGCGCGCACCAGGAGGTTCAGATTGTCGCGGTAGTCGCTGCACAGTCCGGCGACGATGTAGCTGCCGAGGTAGCCTGTCGAGCCGGTTACGAAGATGGCCATAAGGGTCGCACGGCGGCTAGGCGCTTCCCGCGGGCGCGCTCACGGCCTCGCCATCCCACGCGATTGTGCGCGGCGTGTGCGCCGGAAGCGGCCTGCCTTCCATCAGCGGGTAGCACCAGCGCCGCAGCGCCGGAACGTGGATATTAATCCAGTAGTCCCACCAGTCAATGTTTTCCGGATCGAAGCCGAACTGCTCGCGCTCCTCCGGCGCAAGCGCCGCCGTCAGCAGCCTCGCATTCTCCGCTTCAAAAACGTGCTCGTTGAGCAGGATGAACGGCTCGTACAGCTCGATCAGCTTCTCCACGCGCGCCAAGTCGCGTTCTTGCCGCGCCAGCGGCGCCTTTTTCAAATGCAACGCCGCCGCCACGCGGTTGATTCCCGAAATCACCGCTTTCTGCATCGGGATCGAAAGCCGCTCGTAGCGCTGCTTCGAAACCGAAATTGATTCCAGCTTCACCTTCAGCCAGCGGTCCATGCCGTTCTGCGTGCGGTAATGCTTCCGGTGCGCCAGCCCAGTTAGTTCGATCGAGCGCCCCATATTCACCGGATTCGTCGCCGACGTCGCCAGTTGATAGAGCCGCGCATTCCGCCGTGCCACCACCGCCGCCGCGATCAGCGTCATCCCGCGGCAGACCATGTCCACCGGTATTACGTCCAGGCATTTCCGTTCGTTCGACGGCAACTGCCGAAAATTCGTGCCCAGCAGATACGACAGCGGGCCCGAGGTGTTGATCCCCTCGTTCCACCCGCTGAATGGCGTGCGCGTCGAACTCTCCACGATGGACGGCCGCACCACGGCAATCGGCAAATCGCGCCCGCGCCGCGCCAGCAGCGATTCTCCCAGGCTCTTCGTGAACGTGTACGTATTCGGCCAACCCAGGTGCTGCGCCCGCCGCAGGCCCACATTTGTCAGCCGGTTGCGCACCCACCGCGCCCGGTTCCGCCGCATCACGCCTTCGAGCTCGCTGGCTGGGGCCGTCGCCACATCGCCCCTGCGGCCAAGCGCCTGCCGCCGCAGCGCCGCGTCGAGTTCCGGGCTCTCCGCGCGTTCCTCGATCCGCCGGATCGTTTCTCGTAACGAAGCAATCTCATGCTCCGCCTCAAAATTCGCATCGCCCACCGGATTGTAATTCTCTCGCAGCTCTTCGCGCACCGGGCCGTCGCGCGCGCCCACCACGTAGCACGTCGAAAGATGCATCAACCCCGCGTGATCGCATTCCCGCAGAAACGCCAGCAGGTTCGCCGCGGAATCCACGTTGGACGAGAGCGCGTCGCGCAAATCCGGATTGAAATCGGTCAGCCCCGCGCTGTTCACCACCAGGTCCAGCGACTTCGCCAGCCGCGCCCGCGTTTCTGCCTCCAGCCCCAAACCCGGCTGGCTAACGTCGCCTTCCACCACTTCGATCTTCTGCTTCAAGAACGCGCCCAGCCGCTTGCCGTGCCGCTCCGCGAGCGGATCGAACGCCGGCGATTCCTCCACAATCTTTTCGAATCGCCGCTGCGCGGAAGTCGTCCGGTTGCGCCGGATCAGCAGCGTAATCTTGCCGATATCGGGAATCTCTTCGAGTAGGTTCACCAGCCACACCTTGCCGATGAAGCCCGTCACGCCAATCACCAGGATGTGCCGCCCCGCCAGCGTCTCGCGCACGCGCAGCGCATCCACACGCGGCGTGTCGTCAAAGAGCACCACGGGCCGCTGCGGCTCTTCCACGGTCCGCGCCGCCGGCCGCACCGCTTCCTCCAGCCGCTCCGGCTTGTCGGCCCAGCCGAGCTGCCAAGCCAGCTTCGCCTTCTCGATTCGCCCGTCGCTCGCCCCGCTCGCCAGCCACGCCAACGGCCCGCGCGGCCGCACCACCGGGTCGAGCAGCCGCCCGGTCGCGCGCCCATCGCGAAACTCCAGCCGGTTCGCTATCAGCCACTCCACGCCGAAATGCTGCGCCAGCGGACGCATCACGTGGTCCAGCCCGTGGCTCACCAGAACGATCCGCTGCCGGGCCCTCACAGCGGCCTGCAGCTTCTCCACGGCCCCCCGGCGAAGCTGCGGCTTCAGCACATACTGAAAATATTCTTCCCCCAGCAAATCCAGCCGGTCGCGGCTCACTCCGCGCAGCAGCGTGTACACCAGCCGCGTCCCGAAGGCCCGGCTTCCCAGCGACGCCAGCGGCCGCGCCAGCCCCATCACCGCCATTCCCGCGCGCCGCGCCCACCGCTCCGCGAAGCTCTGCGCGTTCCACGTGAAAAATCCCACCGGCCGCAGCGACCCCAGCTCGAGCAGGCTCCCCTCCACGCGCCAAAAAGTCAGCTCCTCAGCCGGCCTCGCGCTTCTCGCGTTGTTGTTTCCACTGGGCATGGGCAATCTTCGCTTACCAATCGGTGTCTGACAAACAAGGCTTCTGGAAAGGATGCCGCGGTGCACCGGGCCGCAACAGACCTGCTACCTGCACTGATTTCCCGCACCGGGCCCACTTCTCCAACTCTGAATGAACTCGAGCCTCGGGCTCTTCGGAGATGCTAAAAGGTAGCATCCAAGCCGTTTCCGGGCAAGACAGCCCGGCCCCAGGGCTGTCATCCCGCCGCTGGTCTACCGTCCCGCCTTGCTATACCAGCGTCCCACAACCTCCATCGCCGGCTTGTTCCAGGGAGTTCGCGAAGTATCGCCCCCGCCCCCGGTTCCCCTCGTTGTGACC
>JBGPGF010000034.1:0-19141 GCA_041483755.1 Terriglobia bacterium
AGGGCAAATTCTTGGCTGGTTTCAGGGACGCATGGAATTTGGACCGCGCGCGCTCGGCAACCGTTCGATCCTCGCGGACCCCCGCGATCCCGAGATGACCATCAAAGTGAACAATGCCGTGAAATTCAGGGAATGGTGGCGGCCGTTCGCGCCATCCATGACCGCCGAGGCCGCGCCCGACTACATTGAAAGCGCCAACGATTCGCCCTTCATGATTCTGACGGCGCAGGTGAACCCGGAGAGGCGCGGCGTGATTCCCGCCGTGACGCACGTGGACGGAAGCGCGCGGCCACAGACGGTCGAGAAAGAGATTAATCCGCTCTACTGGCGGCTGATTGATGAATTCGGGAAGCGCACAGGTGTGCCTGTGGTGATGAATACGTCATTCAATTTGCGCGGCGAAGCCATCGTGCACACGCCCACCGACGCCATCCGCACGTTTTTCAGCTCGGGGATGGACGCGCTGGTGATTGGCTCGTTCCTCGTCGAAAAATGAACTCGCGCAGCGCGATTGCCGCCACGTGAAAACCCTTGCGCATGTTGGCTACCGGCAAAGCGCATCAATCAGCACCTCCCGCTTTTTCTCGGCAAGGTCGGAGAGCGCGTCGAGCGACGCAACGTAGCCGCCGATGGCCGCACCGGCCAGCAGTAGAAAGACACCAACAGGCAGCCACGGGTTGCCAAACCAGCCGCCCGCGAGCATCACCACAGCGCAGGAGGCCCCCAGGGCCAGCGTGGTGCCAAGCGTGACCAGCGTGGTGAACCACGGGGCCCGCTGATTGCGCATCTTGCCGAACTCGAGCTTGCGGGGAAAGGAAAGCGACGCCCAATTGGCGACTGTGAGCTGCGCGGGAATCATGTACGCCGCCGCGGCAAATGTGCCCAGCAAGCCAGGCAGCGCCGGCCAGATTCCGCGCGCGTGAAGCAGAGCCATCACAGCCGCGATTTCCGCCGCCAACACGCCGATAAGGAACAGGTTCTTGCCCAGCAGGACCGCGCGGAAGCGCACCGGCGCCGTGAAGAGCGTTTGGATGCCGCGGCCCTCAAAGGCGAAGCAGTTGTAAGCCGGAGCCGTGACCAGGAGGATGACGTAGCCAATCGCCCCGCGAAAAAACCAATCACCCGCGCGCGCTATACCGGCAAAGGGCCCCAAGGGGTGCGCGGGACCCCGCTGCAGCGCGAAAAGGAGAACCAGCACAAGCGGCATGACCATGTTCATCCAGGCCATTCCATTGCGAAGCAGGTAACGAAACTCCTTCTGGACTACGACGGCAACCTGTCCGGGTAGAAGACGGAGAATCGCAGGCTGCGAGCTGGCGCGAGATGCTTTCGCTCCACGCACAACGACGGGCCCGGACTCCGTATCTGATATCAGCTCACCACGATACTGCGCCGAGAGCCTCCACCAGAGCAGAAGCGCGAACGGCATTGCATAACCAGCGAGGCCAGCGACATTGGCGGCAAAAAGCATGCTGTCGCCGCCGGCGGCGGCTCCCAAGGCGCTCGCGGCGAGGCTCGGCGGCAAAATATTCAGATAAGGCCAGAGCCGCTGCACCCAGGGAAGAAGCGCCCTTTGCCGCCCCGCCAGCAAAGGGCCTGTGAATTGCGCGCTGATCATCACGAGAAAGAAAAGAGCGAAGAACACTTCGCGCGTGCGGCGCTTGGCGAATAGCCTCTCGAGGAGTGAGCCGATGCATCGTTCAACGAGGATGTTCAGGAGCAGAAAAAAGAAACCCACGACCAGGGCGGCGGGGACCAGTGAACATTGGGCCATGGCAATGCCAAGCAGGATGGCGGACGCAAGAATCACCGAAGCGGCGGCAACCGGGTCGGCCACGCCGTAGGCGATGTTCATGACAAAAAAAGCGCGCAAACGCAAGGGAAAGCGAAGCAGTGAGTGGAAATCGAAAGAGGCCGTCAGTCCGGAGAAAAAGACGGCGAATACCTGCCAGAATAGGAGAACACCCCAAAAGAGAACGGCCAGCCAGGGATACTCCCGTCTCGACGTGAAAAAGTAAGCTCCCTCGCCCAGTGCGAAGGCGAAAAAGAAGACCAGCGCCCCTAGAAACAGACCGCTGATAATCAAGCCGATCAGTTCGAGCGCCGCATTCTTCCCGCGAAAGCGATTGCGGAGAATGCGCCAGCGGAGCCGCACGAGGAGCGCGACTTCTTGGGCGAGGGTTAAGGAGCGGATTCCGTCAGCCACGAAAGCTCCTCGACCGGGGGCCGCGCGGTGGGGTCCGCGCCGACCAGAGAGACAAAGATCTGCTCAAGCGTCATCGGCGCGCCTTCGGGAGCGGCAATTCCCGCGCGGAGTTCTTGCAGCGAGCCTTGTGCCACCAGCCGCCCGCGGTGGATGACGGCCACGTGGCTGCACAGGCGTTCGACAATCTCTAGGACATGCGAGGTGAGAAAGATCGTCACGCCGCTCTCGGCCATGCGTGCGAGGAGCTGCTTTAACGCGCCGGCCGCGAGCGCGTCCACGCCTTCAAAGGGCTCATCCAGAAATAGGATTCGCGGACGGTGGATCACCGCCGCGGCAAGCGCCAGCTTCTTCTGCATGCCGTGGGAGTAGTCGGCGATGAGCGTCTTGGGGCGCTCGGCGAGCTGCATGAAGTCGAGCAGCTCCGCGGCGCGCTTGGCCGTCGTCACGCGATCGAGGCCGTACATTTGCCCCACAAAATCGAGGTATTCCGCGCCGGTGAGCCGTTCGAAGAGCCCCATTCCTTCCGGAACCACACCGATTTGGCGCTTTACTTCAATGGGATGCGCTGCGAAATCCAGGCCAAGGATCTCCATCCGCCCCGAGCTGGGAACCAGGAGTCCCGTGAGTATTTTGATGGTAGTGGATTTGCCGGCGCCGTTGGGTCCGAGAAAACCGAAAAAGTGGCCGGCTTCGACCCGCAGATTTAGGCCGTCCACGGCGGTGAGTTGGCCGAAGCGGCGCGTCAGATTCTCGGTTAGGATGGCGGCTTCGGACATCGCTCGCGTGCGGCCCTCCGCGCGTGAACTCCGAATGTATCACGACTGCACGAATGCAGAAACGCGGGTGGCTTCACCAATGCCCAATGGTTGCAGTATGCCCTAGGAGTTCTTCGCGGCGCCCGCCGGCTGCAGCTCTCGCGCGGAGGGCGCGGCTGTGACCGCTGGCAGGTCAATGCGGAATACCGCGCCGCCCTCCGGCCGGTTGTAGCAGGTGATGCGGCCGCCATGCTCCTGCACTAAGCCATAGCAGATGCTCAACCCCAGCCCCGTTCCCTGTCCCACCGGCTTCGTCGTGTAAAACGGATCGAAGACGCGATGCGGATCCTTAATTCCCGGGCCGGTATCGGAAAATAGGACGACCACGCTGGCGCGATCTCGCATGGTCTTGATCGTCAAAACGCCCGCGGTCCCTCCCATGGCGTCGAGCCCGTTCTTGAGGATGTTGAAACAAACCTGCATCAATTGATTCGCGTCGCCGCGGACGCCGGGAAGAACCGACTCCAGTTGCGTCTCGATTCGGGCGGACCCGTGCTTGTCCAGGGAACGAAGTTGCAGCGCGTTGGCGACCACCGTGTTGATATCCAGCAGGGTGCGCTCCGGCGGCACCTGCCTCGCAAAGCTGAGCAAATTGCTGACCAGCATTTTTGTGCGGCGCGCCTGGTCCCGGATCTTGCCTGCTGTGGCGCGCGTATTCTCCGGAAGCGAGGAGTCGCCCGCCATGAGGTCCGAGTAACCGAGGATGGCCGTCAGCGGGTTGTTGATCTCGTGTGCGGCGCCGGCGGCGAGCTGTCCGAGCGACACCAGCTTTTCCGATTGCACGAGCTGGGCCTGCAAGCGTTGCAGATTGCCGATGGATTGTTCCGAGCGCGCCAGAAGACGAATCCTGTCGCGGTCGGCAATGTGCTGGCGGAGAAAGACGAGAAAGGTCAGGGCCACGATGGCCACGAGCGTGACCTGCAACTGGAAATCGCGCGCCGCAGTTGCGTTGCGGCTGAATCGAAGAGCCCACAGGGCGAAGAAGGGCAGCGAAAGCACCACGGATATGGCCAGCGTCGCGGTGATGGGGTTTTCGTGCTGGCTCGGATCCGCACCGGTGTCACCCGTGGAATCCTCTGCGGATGCATCCAGCGCCGCTCCATGCCGATGCGCCACAATGCCGGCTGTCCCCATCCACAGGAATGAACCCACCAGGGGCAGGTCAAGAAGGTTTCCGGTGTGATATTGCCCTACGGTGATGGCGACGTTTGCCAGCAGGGCGCCAAACAGGTAGAGCACCGACGCGCCAAAAAGATGCGCATAGACGCTTCGCCATGCTCCCCGTGTGCGCAGCCAGAATACTGCGGTGCCGGCGACGATCAAAAAGTCCTGAATGATAGATAGCCAGTCGTACGTGAGGTTGTATCCGGCCAACGAGGGTGTCACATACATCCATGGCAACACGACAAAGGCATACAGAAACGCCCACCACAGCAGCAGCAGAGAAAAATCAATGGTGCCCAGTCTCAAACGCAGGTTGGACCCCAAGCGGTGCGGCTGCAGCGCCAGGGCCGCCAGGAAAGGGATCCCGCGCGCGAACATCAGAATGTCGCTCGCGTAAAGGATCGGCACGGTCCGATGGAGGACGGCTTCGTTATACGTCCATTGAATCTGCCCAATCATCCAGAGTGAAGAACCGGATGCCAACAGCATCCAGAAGAGATTGCGCCGCCAGTGTGGAGAGCCTGCATTGATGAGCAGGCCCGCGTTCGCGAGCAGCGGCACAATGCATTGGCCGACGTCGCCGAAAAGGGTTAGCGCCGGCCCCGCTGGGAGCAATAGGGAAGCCACAGCATAGCTTCCCAGGGTGACACCCCAAACGGCCGCGACCCAACCCCATGTGCGGGAAGTAGACATTAATGCCCCGCAAACATCTTACCCGTGAAGGTAGCCAAGGTGGCGAAAGGGTCCTGGCTGCATGGCGAAATGATTAACGAAACAGGAGTAGGGCCGCCCTTTCCGCTGGTTTGTGTCCGAAGGTGTGTCGTTCGTCGGGATGAAAATGGCGGAGGAGGAGGGATTCGAACCCCCGGGACCCTTTCAGGCCCAACGGTTTTCAAGACCGCCGGTTTCAACCGCTCACCCACTCCTCCGCTTCCGATTGTAACTCGCATCGGCCTTTCCCCGGTCGTTTGATAAGAGTCTGTCCACTGGTTGCTGCGTCCCCGCGGATCAGATCCAGTCCTGCGGAATGACCCGCCACATTCTCACTGAGCGTTCGGTAGGAAATCCTGCCTAGTCAAGACTCCCCGGTCACTCGGGAGTCGGGTGACGCTGACCGTTTCGAACTGCGACTTCGGGTCCGGGATGGTACAGGCATGGCTAGAATCGTTGTGTTCCGGATCGGTACACCAGCTCCTAACTCATGCCGTCGCAACATCCTCAAGCGCTACCTCCCCAAACAAACGGGGACATTAGCTGGCTCGTCTCGTGCACGGAGACAAGGGGGTTCACTCGGAGCTTGTCCGGGAATCGCGATCGTCGCTTTCGGGCGCTGCTTGAAGCGCCTGCGCTCACTCAAGGGAGATTATGCGTTTAGCCATCTGGCGATTTCAAAGTGGCGGTGCCGATCGTCAGCGGGACTCCGCCCAGACCAATTTCCGCCGGATGGGGAGGCAGGAATGGTGGTTGTGGGCAACGGCGGCCGTCATCACCCTGCTCCTGACGCTGGCGCTGGCCTCTTTCCTGATTCCCAGCAATCAAGATCGCCAAGACTACATTGCCTTGCACATCTACCCGGAGGCCGTCCGAGGTCTAGTCGCTCTCGTGTTTCTCTTCGACCTCTACACACTCTACCAGCAGCTCCAAATCCACCGAATCCGCCGGCGGCTCGTCGAGAGCGAAGAGCTCTTCCGTTTGATCGGCGAGAACGCCGCCGACATGATTGCCGTCGTGGGTATGGAAGGAAGACGTATCTACAACAGCCGTTCCTATGAAAAAGTTCTTGGCTATTCTCCGGAAGAGCTGAAGACCTCGTCGTCGTTCGAGCAAATCCATCCCGAGGACCAGGAACGAGTGAAACGGGCCGCCGAGGAGGCGCGCCGGACGGGAATCGGACGCCCCTTGGAGTATCGCATCCGCCACAAAGACGGAAGCTGGCGGGTATTGGAATCGACTTCCGCCGTGATCCGCAATGTGCGTGGCGAGCCGGAAAAACTCGTCATCGTCAATCGAGACATTACCGAACGCAAAGTCGCGGGCGAGGCCTTGCGGCGGTCGGAAGCGAGTTTCCGATCTGTGGTGGAAGATGCGCCCTATGGCATCTTTCGGGCGAGTCTGAGCGGAGAGTTTCTGCGGGTGAATCCCGCGCTGCAAAAGATGCTGGGGTACGAATTGCCCGGCGACTTGCTGCAGGCCAGCCTCGCGGCCGACATCTCCCTGAATCCCGGAGAGTGTCAGAAATTGCAGGAGCTGTTCGCGCGCGTCAAGGACTTCAAAGATGTCGAAGTCGCGTGGAAACACAGGGACGGCACTCCGATCACGGTGCGATGCACCGGCCGGCCCGTCAACGATGAGAACGGCGTCCCCGCCTATTTCGAAGTTTTCGCGGAAGACGTAACCGGAAGGCGCGTCCTCGAACGCCAGCTGCAGATGGCGCAAAAGATGGAAGCGGTCGGCCGGCTTTCGGGAGGCATCGCTCACGACTTCAATAATCTTCTTGGCGTAATCATCGGCTACAGCCAGGTTCTTAAGCGGGCGCTGGGAAAGGGCTCGCCGCTGTTCGACCACGCCGATGAAGTGGAAAAGGCGGGACAGCGTGCCGCGTCTCTTACCCGGCAGTTGCTGGCCTTCAGCCGGCAGCAGGTTTTGACGCCCGCCGTTCTGAGCCTGAATGCGCTGGTCGCGGACATGCAAAAGATGCTGCCGCGGCTGCTGGGAGAGGACATAGAAGTAACCACTCTGCTCGATCCCGATCTCGGCCAGGTGAAGGCGGATCAGGGACAAATCGAGCAAATCATCATGAACCTAGCCGTGAACGCGCGAGATGCCATGCCCACCGGCGGCAAGCTCAAGGTTGGAACAGCCAACGTCGAGCTGGATCTGGCGTACACGCGCCATCATGCGGGCTCCAAGCCTGGGCATTACGTCCTGCTAGCGGTGACGGATACGGGTATGGGCATGGAACCCGAAACGCTGGCTCGTATTTTTGAGCCGTTTTTCACAACGAAGGAAGTTGGCAAGGGGACCGGGCTCGGCCTGTCCACGGTTTATGGCGTTGTGAAGCAAAGCGACGGCTACATCTGGGTGGACAGCACGCCGGGGAAGGGCACCACATTCCAGATCTATCTCCCGCGCCTGCAACAACCGGTCGAGACCCCCGCAACTCACCAAGCTCCGGCCGAGATACTTCGAGGAACGGAGACCGTCCTCCTCGTGGAGGATTCGGATCCCCTCCGAAAACTCGCCCACTCTTTCCTGCAATCCAATGGGTTTCGCGTTCTGTCGGCTGCGGACGGCAAGAAGGCGCTCGATGTCGCCAGGCAAAGCCAGGTGGGGATCGATTTGCTCCTCACCGATGTCGTGATGCCGGAGATGAACGGCCGCGCCCTCGCCGATCAGCTCGTGCAGGAACAGCCCGGGATGAAGGTGCTCTACATGTCGGGCTACACGGACAGCTTTATCGCCGACCACGGGGTTCTGGAAGCTGGCACTTACCTGATCAACAAGCCCTTTACGGAAGAGACGTTGATTCGCAAGATCCGCGAAGTCCTGGATTCGGGGAAGAAGGCCGCGGAGCAGGTGCCGGGCATACTGGTGCTCGCGGGCGGGCCGGCTGTATCGAGCGGATAGGAATAGGAAGGGGTACGGACATGGGAAAACTTATGGTGGTGGACGATGACGAGGCTCTGCGGCGTCTCGTCCGTCTCAATCTTGGCGACACGTACGAAATTGTGGACACCGGGGAACCCGAGCAAGCTTTGGCGCTGGCCCTCGAGCACCAGCCGGACGCCATCCTTCTTGACTTACGGATGCCGAAGGTTTCCGGTCTCCAACTTTGTCACACACTCTCCTCGTTTTGCAGCACGCAAATGATCCCGTTCTTTGTGGTCAGCGGGGCGGGAGGCGCCACGACCAAGGACTCCTGTATGGCTCTCGGCGCCTCCGGATACTTTGAAAAGCCGGTGGACTTTGACGCCCTGAAAGCAACTCTGGCGCAGGTTGTAAAACCGCGGCCGGTGATACGCCGCACGGAGGTGCGCGTGAACCTCCGCGTTCCGCTGAAACTGCGCGGACTGGATGCCGCGGGAAAACCATTTGAATCAGAGACGACGACGGAAAATGCAAGCATCAGTGGCTTCTTGTGTGTTGCAACGATTCCCCTGGCGGTGGGCTCTGCCGTGGATGTGTACCTGATGACCGGGAAGGAAGAGTTCGTCGGCAAGGCGCGGATTGTTAACCTCCAAGAGGGGCATGATGCCGCCGGCGCGCGATATGGCTGCCGCTTCATCGAGAAGACGGGCGTTTGGGTTTTGCAGTAACTGGCGGCGATGGGGAATTCGCAGGGGCGGACTCTTTGCCCCTCAGTTGAATTGCCGGAGAACTGCACCGCTGTGTGCAGCGAAGAGATTCAAATCCCCCAGGCCCTTTCGGGTCCAGAGGATTGAAAGACCATCGGCCCGATCCGCTACCCTACCTCTCCTTTGCCGCTAACCACAAGTCTCATCAGCAATTAGGCGCTCTTCAAATCACAATTTGGCGGGGAATATTTCCGGTTCGTTGCGCGCGTTTGTGCATCTAATCTGCCCGGGGGGTGCGTAATATGAGTAGAATCAGGAACGTTGGGTTTGGGGAAGGACACATGCTGATCAGGCGAAAAGCGGACTTAAACGATTCGGATGTGACTCCCAAGTCCGTATACATGGCCCGTCGGAAATTTTTGCGCGGGCTGACGACGGCCACTGCCGCGGTGGGCGCTGCAGCACTGGCGGGGGATCGATTGATGGACCTGTTTACGCCCGCGCAAATCGCGTTCGCATCCACAAAGCTCAATGGCGTCATCAAGGGCCCGTTCAACACCGACGAAAAGCAGACTCCTTACAATGACGTAACGCACTACAACAATTTCTACGAGTTCGGCACCGACAAGAGCGATCCCGCCAAAAACGCGCAGAATTTTCGCACCTCCCCCTGGACCGTTTCCGTCGAAGGCGAAGTCAAGAAGCCGCGCAAGTTCACGATGGACGAAATCATAAAGCTGGCACCGCTGGAAGAACGCATCTACCGGCACCGCTGCGTCGAGGCCTGGTCCATCGTGGTGCCGTGGATCGGCTATTCGTTCAGCGCGCTGGCCAAGCTCGTCGAACCCACGCCCAGCGCGAAATATGTCGCTTTCGAGAGTTACTACGATCCGGCGCAAATGCCGGAAGGAAGACATGCGGGTATCTCACTGCCCTACGTCGAAGGCCTCCGGATCGACGAAGCGATGCACCCTCTAGCGCTGCTTTGCGTGGGGATGTATGGAGAAACGCTCCCAAATCAGGATGGCGCTCCAGTGCGCATGGTGCTTCCCTGGAAATACGGTTTCAAGAGCATCAAGTCATTGGTGAAGATTCGCTTCGTGAAGGGTGAGCCGCCCACGACATGGAATTTGACCAGCGCCCGAGAATACGGCTTCTACTCGAACGTGAATCCCGCGGTGGATCATCCGCGTTGGAGCCAGTCCAGCGAACGCCGCTTGGGTGAATTCCTCAAACGCAAGACCCTGATGTTCAACGGCTACGCCGACCAGGTAGCCGGCATGTACAACGGTATGGACCTGCGGAAAAACTATTGAGCCTGGCCAGCCGCGTGCACTCCATCCTTTCCAACAAGTGGACGAAAGTGCCGGTTTTCCTTTTGTGTTTGGTGCCGGCCGCCCTTCTCGTTTGGAGAGGTCTGCACAACGACCTCACGGCGAATCCCATTGAATTCATCACCCATGCGACTGGCGATTGGATTCTGCGATTTCTGATCCTTACGCTGGCGATCACCCCGTTCAGAAAGCTTCTGAATCTGCCGGAACTCATCCGCTACCGGCGGATGCTGGGGCTGTTCGCGTTTTTCTATGCCTGCTTGCATTTCACGACGTATATCTGGCTCGACAAGTTTTTCGACCTCAGCGAAGTGTGGAAGGACGTGGCCAAACGGCGATTTATCACCGTGGGTTTTGCCGCGTTTCTGCTTCTGATTCCCCTGGCAATTACTTCCACAACCGGCTGGATTCGGCGATTGGGCGGGCGGCGCTGGCGGATGCTGCATCGCGCGATCTACTTCAGCGCCGTGGGTGGCGTCATCCACTACTACTGGCTGGTGAAATCCGATGTGCGCAAACCGCTGCAGTATGCCGCGTTTGTGGGCGTGTTGTTGCTGTGGCGCCTGGCCACCTGGGTAGCGGAACGCGCCAAGGCGAATACGAGCCGGACCGCGGAAGCAAAATAGGAAGGATTCCCTCATTGGAAGGTGTGGAGCTGCGCCCAGAGGGGGGCCGCGGCCGCGCACCCTAGGACGGCGCGGGTTCCTCGCTCAAGTCCAGACCCCAGAAGTGCGGCGCCGGCGTAAGGAATTCCACTCCTACGCGCTGCCCCTTATCGCCCGGTTCTCCCAGATATACGACTCGGCATTCCTGCGTTTCCTGCGTGTCGGGGTGGACGAGAACCACGACTGCGTCCTTCTCGACTTCATGCATGAGATAGATCAAGCCGCCGTGGGCGTTGACGACGATCGTCTCGCAGGCTTCGCGGAACTTGTGGCCGTCGATGCTGCGCCCCTCCGCCCGCACGCGCATGCGATGGAAGATGCGCGAACTGCGCCGCGGTGACGTAAATGCCGTCAGACTCATTCCAACAGTGTCAGCGGTCTGACGGTAACCGTCAATTTGGCAGGCTCCGCATTGTGCTCGAAGTACAACATCAGATTCTCTCTAGTGTGCTTGTGCCTTCGCGGGCAGAATCATAGAATGAGAACTTGCGGCAACGGGTTCATCTCCCTCTCGCTGGAGGTGTGCCGCAGGCTTCAATCCGTCACAAGTTCTTTTCAATTCGGTGGTAGGAATACGGCTGAGGGCCACTCATGAATCTTGCAGACTATATTGAAGGGCATCGCGAGCAGCATCTTCAGGAGTTGTGCGAATTCCTGCGTATTCCGAGCGTCAGCGCCAAGAGCGAGCACAAGCCGGACATCGAACGCGCCGCCCGCTGGGTGGCCGACAAGCTGCGGGCCAGCGGCATGAAGACCGTCGAAATCGTGCCCACAAGTCTTCATCCGCTCGTCTATGCCGAATCTCTCGAGGCACCCGGCAAGCCCACGATTCTTTTCTACGGGCACTACGACGTCCAGCCGGCCGAGCCGCTCGACTTGTGGACCTCCCCGGCGTTTGATCCCACCGTGCGCGGCGGTAACCTATTCGGCCGCGGCACCGCCGACGACAAGGGTCAGGTGCACATTCACCTGAAGGCGCTTGAGTCGCTCCGCAATGTGAACGGCGAGCTCCCGGTCAACGTCAAGATGCTGATCGAGGGCGAAGAAGAAGTGGGCAGCGTCAGCCTTTGGGACTACGTGCAGAAAAACAAGGTCAAGCTGCAGGCCGACGCGCTGGTCGTTTCGGATACTTCCATGCTAGCCCCTGGGGCGCCTTCGATCACCTACGGCCTGCGCGGTCTGAACTACTATCAAATCGAGATCACCGGGCCGACAAGGGACCTGCATTCGGGCGTCTATGGCGGCGCGGTTCCAAACCCCCTTACGGTTCTGACCGAGCTATTCGCCAAGCTGCATGACAAGAGTTTCCGCGTCACCGTGCCGGGGTTCTACGACCGCGTCGCCAAGCTCTCTGCCGCCGAGCGCAAGGCCCTCAACGCCCTGCCGTGGAAGGCCAAAGAGTTCAAGAACACCGTCGGCGCGCCGGCCTACTGCGGTGAGAAGGGCTTTACGATGGTCGAGCAGCTCTGGGCGCGGCCAACTCTCGAGATCAACGGCATCTGGGGCGGCTATCAGGGCGAAGGCGCGAAGACCGTAATTCCTTCAACGGCCTATGTGAAGTTTTCCACGCGCCTCGTGCCGAATCAGGATCCGGACAAAATCGCGAAGCTCGTCGAGAAGCACGTCCGCAAGCTGCTTCCGAAAACAGTGCGCTGCAAGTTCGAGACACTGAGCACGGGAAAACCCTGGGTTGCTCCGTTTCATGCTCCAATTTTCAAGAAGGCCCTTGGCGCCCTCGAGAAGGGCTTCGGCAAGAAGGCTGTCTTCATCCGGGAAGGCGGTTCGATTCCCTTCGTCACGCAAATGCACGACACGTTCAAGATTCCCTGCGTCTTAATCGGCTTCGGCTTGCCGGACGAAAACGCCCACGCCCCCGACGAACACATCCTTCTGGAAAACTATTTCGGCGGGATCAAGGCCATCGCGTATTTCTACGCCGACCTGGCCACACTCTAATCGTCCACCCCTCACTGTGTTGCAAGCTGCTCGCGGCGGCCGCGCGCGTAATCCGTCAGCGCGGCGTTGGCGCTCTGAATGACTGTGAGCGCATCCGCAACCGCGGTAAGGTCGCTGCCGCGGATCACCATATACAGCTCATCTTCTCCCAGGCCCGTGTACACGCGGTTGCCCATGCAGCCGAGGCTCAGGAGCGAGCCGTGCTGCAGCGACGCAGGCAGCGCCATGCAGGTCGGCCGGCCCAAGGCGGGCGCGCCGACGCCTTTCCCCGCGCGGATAGCCGCTTCGTTCAATAACATCGCGGCGGACGGCTTGGCAGCGAACAGGACCACATCCGGCGCCACGGGCGCATCGCCAAGCGGCGCATAAATAATCGCGGCAGGAGCCTTTTCCAGGCGCGGGATCTGCGGAATCTCCTCCGGGCGGACATAGCCCATATCGAACATCATCTTGAGCGTCTGTTCGGTTTCTTTCTCGCGCTCGGGTGACAGCGCAATGTTGTGGGTGTACGCCCCCACTGCGCAATTGAAGTGGTTCTCCGGCACGGTGTAGAAAACGCGCCCTTCCGCCGCCAGCCGCCAGAAGCTGCACCCGGAGGGCTCCGTTCCCGAAAACTTATTGATCCCGGTCGGCTCCTTGTCGAGAAACGTGACGGCCACCGGCCTCCGCGCGAGCTTTACCGCTCCAGCGATGCGCTGTTCGATTTCTTTCCAGCTTGAGGCGCCGCTCATGGATGCATCTCCCTTGTCAGATGTTGGTCCGTCAGAATAGCACACCGGCTTCTGTTGAAACTTCCGTTCACCCCCGATCTATCTCGCGCATGCGCAGCGAATCAAGAAATTCGCCGATTCTCGGCCAGTTTCGAAGCTTTCAAACCTAAAATCGCGTTTTCCCCGCCATTTTCGCCGTTTTGTGCTTGCGTTCCGCAAGGGCCTTGGCTATAGTGCCCAGCGGCTCGCAATCTTCCCGCCCAGCGCGAAGAAAAGCAGGCCGGCCCGCGAACGAAAATTCAGGAGGATAGGCAAACTAGATGGCATCCAAGCCGATGAGCAAGTCCAAGATTGTGGCCACCCTGGCCGAGAAGGTGCAAATTCCGAAGAAGACCACCGTGCTGTTCTTCGAGGAGCTTTTTAAGCTGGCCGTAAGAGAATGCAAGGGCGGTGCGGGAAAATTCGTGGTCCCGAACATTGGCCGGGCGGTGAAGGCGCATCGCAAGGCTCGCATGGGCCGTAACCCGCAGACCGGTGAGGCCATCAAGATCAAGGCCAAGACCGTCGTCCGCCTCCGCGCCGCAAAGGCGTTCAAGGACGCCGTTCTCGGGTAATTGCGCCGCGCTCCACAATCAGGAGCGCTGTGGCTGTGGTCCAGAGTGCACGTGCCGTCCCGCTAGGCAGCGAGACGCAGCCTCCGGAACTGCCGTCACCGAAAACTCGAATTTGTCCGGCCCTCAGACAGCGCCACGTATCGTGGGGCTTCTGGGGGCTCTTGTTTTGAATCTGAGGGACGCGGCGAGTCCAGCCTTCGCTACATCGTTCTCACGTATCGGATGAGGTCCTGAAGCTCGTCAGGCTTAAGCGTGTCCTTGAACGACGGCATCATCGAGTCGCCGGTTTCAATCCAAATCTTCAGCGACTCCTCGGTGACCTTGTTGCCGTTCACGCTGAACGTGCCGCGCTTGGTCAGCCCCTTCAAACCGGGGCCGATTTTCTTCACATCGCTGGTTGCATAGTGGCAGGCGGAGCACTGTTTCTTGAAAATCGCTGTGCCGCGCTGAATACCTTCGTCCGGCCCTGTTGGCTCGGACTTCTTTGTCTTATCCTGTTGCCGTGAGGGCTCTGGCATGGCCCGTGTGGATCGGGACCCGGCGATCGCCCCGGCGAGCGCAGCCACTGCCACCACTGTCCACCAAAAATCACGCTTCACGGATGCTCCCAAGTTCTCGAATCATGCACTCCCATTTTCTCTATTTTCGCGCCGGATTTCCACCCCTGCCTCCCAACTCGACTGTGGCGCGGCAAACACCTCTAAACCGACGTACTTTTGACGCCTGCGGACCCATGTGTTAGCAATAGGGTATGGGCCAAGAAGTCCTTGCACGAGCTTGGGAACTGCTCCGGGAAGCCTATCAGGCGCAAATGGAAGGCGATTACGAGCGCGCCGCGGAACTCTACCAGTCCTCGATTGAGCTTCAGCCGACGGCCGAAGGGCACACGTTTCTCGGCTGGACCTATCGCTTCCAGGGGAAACTTGAAGAGGCCATTGGGGAATGCAAGAAGGCCATCGAATTGGACCCTGACTTCGGCAACCCCTACAACGACATCGGCGCATACCTGCTGGATCTCGACCGCCCGGACGATGCCATTCCGTGGCTCGAACGCGCCATCGAGGCGCGCCGCTACGAGCCGCGGCATTTTCCCCACTACAACCTCGGCCGCGCCTATCTCTCCAAGGAAATGTACGCTGACGCGCGGCGCTGCTTTGAGAAAGCGCTCCATCTCGAGCCGCGATACCAGCTCGCCACCGAAGCCCTCGAGAGTCTCCGCCGCCTCGTCAACTGAAGAAATGACGATTCAGTTTTTTGAGGGCACGTTCTGCCCCGGCTTCAGCGCGCGATCGTAAATCCACAGCAGCACCGCCGTCGCCACGCCCACTCCCGTCACCACCCACCAAACCCGCTGTGGCTGATGCAACACTTCGGCGTAGTGATGCATGAGCTTCCCGCCGAACCAGCCACCGATCAGTGACCCGATGCCGAGGGGCAAAAAGGCGAAGCCCATGTACGTGCCTTGCTGCCCGGGAGGCGCCAGTCGCGAAATGTAGGAGTAGTAGGACGGTTGCTGAATGATTTCCCCGAGCGCCAGCACCGCCACCGAGATGACGGCTCCCCAAACCGTTGGCCAGAACGCCAGAATCAGCCAGGAGAGCGCCGAGACGATGGTCCCCAGAATGACCGCTTGAAAGGGCGGTATCTTGCGGATCAGATAGTTCACCACGAGCGTGAGCGCGATGACGATCAACGGGTCGGTGATGAGGATGCGCTCGACGCGAGCGTTCGCGTTGATGTAGCCGTGGACGTACCCCGGCAGGATCAGGTACTGCTGCCAAAACACGATCCAGTAGCCCGTGAAAATGAGCAGGAAGATCAGAAACTTGGGCGGCCAGAGAATGGCGGTGAAATTCCGGGCCACTTGCGCGAAGCTCGGCGGCGGCGCATCCCCGGCTTTGCGCGGCTCGCGAAAGAAAAACAGCACGAAGAAAAGCATGGCGAAAACGCTGAGCGAAGATATGCGGAAGACCTTCTCGACGCCGAAACGCGCATGCGCCCAATCGGCCAGGAAGGGTCCGGCGGCGCTGCCGATGTTGACCATGGTGTAGTAGATGGAAAAGCCGATGGACCGCACGTTTTCCTTCGAGGCGCGCGCCGTCGTGCCCACCACGCAGGGTTTTACAAGAGAAACCCCCAGCGCCGGAAGAATCAGAATGAAGCCGACAAAGAGGCCCAGCGGAACGGCATTACGGATGGGCGCGAGCCAGGAAGCCCCGATCGAGCCAATCAGAAAATACGCCGCGGCAAGAATGAAGTAGGCCAGCGAAAGAGCGCGGCGAAAACCGAGCTTGTCGGCAACCGCACCGCCAAAAATGGCCAGAAACCACACCATGCCGCCGAAAATCCCGGTCAGTGTGCCCGTCTGCTCGGTGGAAAAGTTCAGCTTCTCTTGAAGATAGAGCGCCAGCGAAGCGAACGCGCCGTAATACGCCAGCCGCTCGAAGATTTCGCTGATGTTCGCCACCCAAAACGGCCGCTCGAACCCCTCGCGAATCTCTTGCAGCCGCTGGCTCGCGCCCATCGCCCCTCCCGCCTTCGCGCCGCGATTGTAGCGGAACCCCGACTCCGCGTCGCGCTCTTTTGCGGCCTGCCGCGATGCTACGCGCCCCCTTCGCTACGTGTGTTTGAACGCTCTGTGCTAGCATCTCCTCTTCCGACCAGCCAGGAGCCGCGCGGATGCCTTCCACGATGAAAGCACTTCGCAAAATGCAGTCCGCCCGGGGCCTTGCACTTGAATCCGCGCCCGTACCGCAGATCGGCCCCGCCGACGTCCTGGTCCGCGTGCGCGCCGCTTCCATCTGCGGCACCGACTTGCACATTTACGGCTGGGACCGCTGGTCGCAAGGGCGCGTCAAGCCGCCGGTCACGCTGGGGCACGAATTCTGCGGCGTGGTCGAGCGCGTGGGCGAGGAAGTCACCGCCGTGAAGCCCGGCGACTTCGTCAGCGCCGAAATGCACGTCAGTTGCAGGCATTGCCACCAGTGCCGCCTCGGCGAAGCGCACATCTGCCAGAATCTGCGCATCATCGGGATTGACCAGGACGGCGCCTTCGCCGAGTTTGTGCGCATCCCCGGGAAAAATATCTGGAAGCTCGATCCCGCGATTCCGGAGCGCTACGCGGCCATCCTCGACCCGCTCGGCAACGCCGTTCACACCGTCCTCGCCGGTCGCATCGCCGGGCAGACCGTGCTCGTCACCGGCTGTGGTCCGATTGGACTCATGGCCATTGCTGTTGCCAAAGCCTGCGGCAGCTCCACGATTTTTGCCAGCGAAACGAACGCAAAACGCCGCGCCATGGCCAAAACCATGGGCGCGGACGTGATCTTGAATCCCGCCACGGAAGACGCCGTGGCGCGCGTCAAGGCCGAGACGGGCGGAACCGGCGTGGATGTCTTGCTGGAAATGTCCGGCAACCCCGCGGCGATTCACCAGGGGTTTTGCGCGTTGCGAGCGGGCGGCCGCGCTTCGCTTCTCGGCATTCCGACCGAAGCCGTTTCCTTCGACCTCGTCAGCGACGTGATTTTCAAGGGTGCCACTGTGCAGGGGATTTACGGCCGGCGCGTGTTTCAGACCTGGGTGCAGATGACGGAGCTGCTCAAGGCCGGCCGCCTGAATCTTGATCCGCTCTTCGGCGAGCGTGTCTCGATCGAAAACTTTGAAAGCGCCTTCGCACTCCTGCAAAGCGGCCTGGCGGGAAAGATTTTGCTTTACCCCGATGGAATCCCTCGCTGAGGGAAAGGCGCAACCATGACGGACACCGGTACGCAAACGACAACGCACAACCCGCTGCAGTACATCTCGGAGCAGCTTGGCGAGCTGCGAGGGAAGGGCCTGGCGCCGCGGTTGCGCGTCCTCGAAGGCGAGCAAAAACCTGTCTGCACCTTCGACGGCAAGGAGATCATCAACCTCGCCTCCAACAACTACCTAGGCTTGACCACCCACAAGGCTCTGCGCAAAGCCGCTGTCGAGGCCGTGCGCAAATACGGCGCCGGCGCGGGCGCCGTGCGCACCATCGCCGGAACGATGAAGATTCACATGGAACTCGAGGAGCAAATCGCGCGCTTCAAGAAAACCGAAGCCTGTGTGGTCTTTCAATCTGGCTTCACGGCCAATGCCGGAACCGTCGCCGCCGTTCTCGGCAAGGAAGACCTCATCATTTCCGACGAGCTGAATCACGCCTCAATCATTGATGGCTGCCGCTTGTCGAAAGCCACGATCAAAGTCTTCCGGCACAAGGATCTCGCCGACTGCGAGCGCATCTGCCAGGAAGCCGCCAACTGGCCCGGCCACAAGCTGCTCATCACCGACGGCGTCTTTTCGATGGACGGCGACATCGCGCCGTTGCCGGGGCTTTGCGGCATCGCCGAAAAATACAACTGCATCATGATGGTGGACGACGCGCACGCCTCGGGTGTGCTGGGCCGCGGCGGGCGCGGCACCGTTGACCACCACGGCTGTCACGGCCGCGCGCACATTCAGGTGGGCACGCTGAGCAAAGCCATCGGCGCAATGGGCGGATACGTCTGCGGCTCGCGCGACCTGATCGATTTTCTTTATCTTCGCGCACGGCCATTTCTCTTTTCGACCTCGCATCCGCCCGCCGTCACCGCCGCCTGCCAGGCGGCCTTCACGCTGCTCGATTCGCCCGAAGGCGAGCGCCTCGTCAAGAAACTGTGGGCCAACACGAAGTTTTTCAAACGCGAATTGAAAAAGCGCGGCTTCCAATTCAAAGGCAGTGAGACGCCGATCGTTCCAATTCATGTGGGCGACGCCGCGAAGGCCTTCGAGTTTTCGCGCAAGCTCTTCGACGCCGGTGTTTTCGCCCCCGCGGTCGGTTATCCAACCGTTGCCGAAGGCAAGGCGAGGCTGCGCGCCATCGTCAGCGCGGGACACAAGCGCGACGAGCTTCTTCGCGCCGCGGATATTCTCGCCGAAGTCGCGCGACCGCTAGGAATCATCGGCTAGCCGCATTGCCCCGCCGGGCGCCCGGCGGTTGCTCTGCTATACTCGCGCGCATGCCTGCCACAGCGAAAAAACTCTTCCTCGTGGACGCGATGGGGCATATCTATCGCGCGTTTTTCGCGCCCATGGTGCGCATGAACGCGCCTTCCGGCATCCCCACAAAAGTTCCTTTTCTTTTTGCCAATATCCTCCGCCGACTCATCAAGGATTATCAGCCGGACTATCTCGGCATCGTCTTCGACACGAAGGGACCGACGTTTCGCGACAAGCTGTTCGAACAGTACAAGGCGCAGCGCCCGCCGATGCCGGACGATCTCTCCGTGCAGATTCCATTCGTGCGCCGGCTCTGCGAAGCGATGCGCATGCCGATCCTTGAATTCGCGGGCTACGAAGCTGACGACGTGATCGGTGCCATGG